>JAFDCJ010000486.1 GCA_019312835.1 Deltaproteobacteria bacterium | reverse complement strand
CTGGTGATATTGTACTTTTTAAGTTTTTCATAGAGCGTACTGCGGCTGATTCCGAGTTTTGCGGCGGTTTCCTTTTTGTTCCAGTTGCATTCGTCCAAAACTTCCCTGAGCAGAGTCTTTTCGTTTTCCGTTATCGAGCGGTCGGAGCCCTCAGGTAATTTTGAAATAGTAGGCCTGGGCCTGGCCTGCTGAATGGCGGCCGGCAGCTCGGACACCTCAACGACCTGGCCCTTGACGATAACGGTAGCATGCTCGATACTGTTCTCTAGCTCCCTGACATTACCCGGCCAGTCGTAATCGAGGAGCAGTCGCATGGCTTCCGGGCTGAAGCGTTGAACCGGCTTGTTTTGCTCTGCGGAAAACTCTTTCAAAAAATGCCGGGCCAGCAAGGGTATATCGTTGCGCCGGTCCCTCAGCGGAGGAACCTGGATCGGAATAACGTTTAAACGATAAAAAAGATCCTCCCGGAAGTTTCCCGTTTTGACTTCCTGCTGCAAATCCTTGTTGGTAGCCGCCAGGATCCGGGCGTTCACCGCCAGGGTCTTTTCACCTCCCACCCGCTCGAATTTTCGGCTTTGCAGGATACGCAGCAATTTTATCTGGGCGGTGGGAGATATCTCGCCGATTTCATCCAGAAAGACAGTTCCGCCGTCGGCCTTCTCGAAACGGCCTGCTTTCTGGCGAACAGCCCCGGTAAAGGCGCCCTTTTCGTGGCCGAACAGCTCGCTTTCCAGAAGTGTTGCCGGATAGGCCGAACAGTTAATGACGACAAACGGCGACCCTTTGCGCAGACTGTTGGTGTGGATGGCCCGGGCCACCAGCTCCTTGCCGGTGCCGCTTTCACCCTGAATCAATACGGTCGCCTCCGTGGGAGCGACATCCTCGATCAGTTTATAAATGACTTGCATCTGCGGGTCTTTGCCAATCAAACCGCTAAAACCGCTGGATGTTTCGATGCGGGTTCTCAGTTCCCGGATTTCGTCTTCATGGGCAATTGCCCTGCGAATCGCCCCCGTCGACTGGGCCAGAATAATTTCAATGATATCAAGATCTTTTGTCACGCAGTTGCAGCCACCCGGACAGGCTACCAGCATGGCGCCCAGAAATTGCCCTTCATGCCGCAGGGGAAAAGCAACCATTCTTTCGGCGGCCTCATAGGGCTCCGGCAAAAAAACCATCTTTTCCCGATTGCTTTCAATAAAGGTGGTTTCTTCTAATTCCGCCAGCAGTTCGTAAGCCATCCTGGAGTTCTCTTCCGGCCAGGCAGCACAATCCCGTCCGGAAAAACAAAACAGGGTACTGCTTCCGCTATTAAAAACCACGACCGCCATATCATTGCAGGTCACGATGGACTGAAGCTTTTTAACTAAATAGGCACAGACCTCGTTGAGCGTTGTCAGGGCATTGATTTCCTGTGAAATGAGAAAGGAGGTTCGCGTCTGATGATGGGCGCGGTCCAACTGCCGGTTCTTTTCTTCCAGATTGCGGGTGTATTCCCTGATACGCCCAAGCATCTTGTTAAACGACAGTGCCAGTCTACCGACTTCGCTGTCCAGGGGAATCTTAAGATCGAAATCCAGGCGTTCTTCGCCGATTGCTTCGGCCGCCGTTGCCAGAGCGGTCAACGGCCGGGTGACGCGTCTGATGAAAAACAGGCTGCCGCCGATGGCCAGCAACAGAATCGAAAGGGTCAGGGCACTCATCTGCAGCCATAACTGCATAACCTGGTCCCGGAAAGGCTTTTCATATACGCCGAGGCGCAACGTGCCGGCCTTGCCTGCAAAAATAGCCCATGCAATGTCCAAATAGCGCTGACCATCGGTGGAAATGATTTCTTTGTGATGGCTGAAGTTGTTCAGGATAACATCGTTGGCCCCGATCAGGTCCAGCGGCATGCCCCGGGGAAATGTGTGCGCCAGCACCTGATTTTCCCGGATAATGAAAATGTAGGCCGTATGCGGTGTACTGGTTATATGGTAATCGAGCATTTTCTGAAGGGCTACCAGATCGTTGGTCAATATTTTATCAGTGGCGTCCAGCGCTATGGCCTGGGCCACATTTTCCGCATGGGCCGTCATGGACTCAAACAGGCTTTGGCCGTATCGGTGGGTGACGAGTAGCGAAATCAGCAGTCCGCTGCCGATCACTAGCAGCGATACGATGATCAGTAATTTGCTTTTAAGGCTGCGCGGCCGCATTTGATCCGTTCTCCAGTGAGGCAAGTTTCGAGTTTATCTTTCGGATGCTGTCGTACCATTCGTCACGGGGGCTGACAAACCGATCGATCATCAATTCGCTGATGATCTGTTTTCCTTTGGGATCATGGTGCATATCAAACAGTGCCCGGCGGATATGGGTTTTTAAGTCAGAAGACAACGATTTGGAGGCCACCAACGGTGGAATGCCATATGGCTCCGATTTGCGAATAATGCGGGTTTCGGAGGTAAAGACAGGATTTTTATTGTGATAATATTCCCAGATTAGACCATCAACGGCCGCACCATCCACCAGGCCCCTGGCCACTGCCAGGATGGCGTTATCGTGGCTGTAGGTATAAATGGTTTTCCTGAAAAATGTCTCGGGCTTCTCATTCATCTCGCTGAGCCAGAAGGTCGGCACCAGTTTGCCGGTGTTGGAATCAGGATCGGTAAAGGCAAAAACCCGGCCCCGCAAATCTGCCAGATCCCGGTACTCGCTGTTTTTATTGACGATAAGATAGGAATGATAAAAATGGCTGTTCTGGACTTCCGGGGTAGCCAAAAGCTCGAAACCGTGTTTTTCCTTGCCGACGACATAGGGCCCGGAGCAGATAAATGCCAGATCTATCTGGCTTCTGGCCAGCAGCTCATTAATCTCGCCATAGGTCTTTCGTTGGATAAACTGAATTTCGCGCCCCAGTTTCTGACCGATATAATCCAGCAGCTGGCGGTAATAGGCGAATGTTTCTTTGGGTGAAATTATGGCGGCGACGGCAACTTTGAGCTGATCGGAGTCTGGTTCTGAACTGATCGGGCGATCGACTGCCACGGTTTTGTTAAAATCAACCACGACCGCGTCGCTATCCCTGCCGCAGCCGCTTACAATCAGTAGGGCCGGCAGGATGAGACTGTAGAGAAAAAAATGGGTTGTTGATTTCATGATCGCAAACAGACCTCTCTCAGAATTCAGGGTTTGGATTTTTCAGGCGTCGAAGATGAACAGACCTGTGTCCGGAAATCGTACAGACACGTCTTTTTACCACTTTGTGGTATTTTAAGTCAATAAAAATCGATGCGCAACTCCAACCGATTGGAGATTAATGATCGTCGGATAATGAAGCGCGGCTGCAAACCGCCATTTTTCCGGACGCTTTTTTCAACCGCGCAGACCAGCCTTCAGCTGTTCCGAACATGTTTTTGGATAGCGTTCAAAAAAGTGAGGCAGGATGGGAGATCCGGGAAGCCAGCTGGAAAGCAGATTCCTTGCCAGATCCTTATGTTCAGCCGGTGACCCGGATCGAAATTTGAGGGCGGTTGGACATCTGAAACTACCGGCGGTTAACCCATCAGCGGTATTTCATCGGCAATATGCCTGTT
>JAFDCJ010000485.1 GCA_019312835.1 Deltaproteobacteria bacterium | reverse complement strand
GCATATAGTTGCATCGGGCACCTCCTTTGGTTTGGGGGTTAGATTTGGCGTTAACCCGCCTATAACAAATCGCAAACTGTTTTGCGATGGAGGAGGTGCCTTTTAGATGATTATCAAGATATAACAGGTTTGATGACCAGCTGTCTTTGGCCTCAATTTTGTATTTATCACATCTATTTTCTGGTTTGTATAATCTCAATCTTCAATTGGCGTATTTCTTTAAAATTGGTAGGTAAATTAGTTTCCATTAAAATGGATTCAAAAAAAACGCGAAGGGAAATTATCAAGTTCATTGCTTTGTTTTTCCTCTTTGCAATTTCTTTAGGGTGTGAACACGAACGAATACCTTGCCTGCCGCCTTCCCACTATGAGCCTGCACCCGGAGCACCTTACCTCGCAGAGGGAGTTCAAATAACAACAAACCAAGGATATTTATTAGCCGGTACATTGACGATTCCGCTAAATGAATCGCCACCATATCCGGCGGTTATTCTTATTACAGGCTCACATGCCTCTAATCGAGACCATGTCGGAAATAATGATTATCCCATAAATCAATATAGACCCTTCCGGCAGATTGCTGACGTGTTGTCCCGCCGTGGTATAGTTGTTCTCCGTATGGATGATCGGGGCTATGGCTGCTCGGAAGGGGGTGATATATACGAGGCAACGATTCCCGAACGGGCCGATGACATAAAAGCAGGGCTTGCTTACCTGAAAGATCGCAAGGAAATTGATCGGGATCGGCTTGGACTTCTCGGCTTAAGCGAAGGGGCTAATATCGGTCCAATGATTGCAGCGAAAGACCCGTCGATTCGTGCGTTGGTCATTATGGCCGGATCTGCTGCGAACGGGAGAGAAATCTTGAATTGGCAGGTCCGGTATGCCACGGCCTTAATGGAGGGCGTAACGGATGAGGAGCGCGATCGGGTTCTCAAAAAAAGAATGATGGATGTTGAGAAATGGATAGCCGAAGGCATAACCAAGCGTTGGCGAAAGTCCTTCGCTGAATACAACCCACTTCCAACTGCGCGTAACGTCCGCTGTTCCGTCCTAATTATTCACGGAGATCGGGATGCCAACGTTCCAGTCAAACACGCACATATTCTGGCCGAGGCAATGCTGACGTAACGGTCTGGATTCTGCCAAACCACAACCACCTGTTTCTTAAAGACCCAGACGGTAGATTCACTGACAAGCGCTATGTGAAATTGCTGCGAAATACAAACAGGTTGTCCGAAGATCTTCTGAGAATGATGGCGGATTGGGTTTCCAGTCGCTTCAGGCTATGAGAGAGTCTTAGAAGATCACTTATTTAACAGCGAAGTTGTGGCTTACACTCCCGTGTGGTCAGATCAAGTGCAGGCCAGGACATATTGGATAAGCCGTCAGAGTTCCTGACGGCCTATCTTTATTCTTTGCAGGGCACGGGGCTGATAAGGCTTATTATCCGCTCTTATCGAAAAACCTGCCCATGGGGCGGGAGGGCGGTTCAGGTGCTTACATGGGCGATATCCTTTCTGGCGAAGCTTTTCGGCACGCCTTCGTACGGTGTTCGCTTCTTGGACTTCAGGGTCTTGGGGTCGCGCATCGTCTTCAGGATGTCAATGCTGTCCTTCAGCCCTTTGTTAATCCGGCACATCTCAAGGGCCATTCCTACCACCTGGGCAACTGCCTGCACGAAATTCACATCATCCAGCGTAAACTCCCACTTCTCCGCGGTGTAAACCCGCAGGCACCCGGTGATTTTTTCACCGATGATAATCGGGACCGAGAGAATCGAGGCGATGCCCTCCTTTGCCGCAGCCTTTGGGTACTGTATGCGGGGATCATCGGACACATCGTAAATGGCTACCGGTTGACCATCCTCAAGGGCGGATGCAATCGAACGCAGGGCACTTACCGGCCCTTTGTTCAAATATTCCTTACTCAGGCCGTAGCTGCTGACAAGCTTAAGCTCTTCGGTTTTGGCGCTGAACAAAAACAGGGCACATCCCTTTATTTTAAGGGCACTTGTGACGCCTTCGACGGTTATCAGGACGATTTCCTCCGGATCCCGAATCATGGAAATGGCTTTGGTGATACGAATCAGCGTTTCATAATTGATGATGGGCTTTTCCATAGTGACCTCCTTTCTGTTGGGGGTTTTATTGGTTGTTTTCAAATCCCGCCATGGCGGGACTAAGAACCCGGGTACAACCGCAACGATTAAAGCACTGCCGTGCTTTTGTCTTCCCCCGCCCATAAGGGCGGGGAAATCCATGCCACCCGCTTTGCGGGTGTTCGTTGACTCCTCCAGACGGCCCTTGGGTGGAAACAGCCATCATGACAGAATTATCGTTGAAGCACACCAACACCGGTTTCGAGGCTTATAATTACAGATAGTGCGAGAAGGGTGAGATCGAGATCTGAAAGAGTTGCTAAAGTAGTCGTAACTGGAAAAAGACGCTGAGTATATCAGCTTTTCGCGATGTCTCAGGCAGTCAACCTTCGGATTCAGCCGTCGGCCATCTCATTGAGTGGTGTCAAAAACTTCTCATATTTGGTGCTAAATTGCAAGCTATATATCAAAATATGGCAATTCAGCGTGTCCCAATCAATTTCGACTGGCCGCAGATCGCAAACAGCTGCTGTCCCCTGACAAGCCGTCGTCTTCGGTGAGCAGTTTGACAGGGTGTACTGCATTTAGTATTTAGTATTCGTCGACATGATGGCAGGTCTGTCATCAGCTCCTGCCTGTGCTGAAGAAACTGTGGAAACCGCGGCAATCGCAGCCCGGCTTCCGATAGGGATTTATCTCTTAACATACCATCAACCGGAAACCGCTAAATTCATGAATGGAAAAAAGACAGCCGAATCGACCAACATCCTAATCCTGGGCCTGGGGGGCGTGGGCTTTTACCTGGCCAAGCGCCTGGTGCATGAAGGTTACGCTATTACTGCCATTGAAGCCGATGGTGGCATGATCCGACACGCCGATGGGAGCCTGGATGCCCGCCTGATTCAGGGCAATGCCATGAGCATCGAGTGCTTACGGGAAGCCGGTGCCCGGAAGATGGATTATCTCATAGCGGTTACCAACAATGATGCCGTGAATATGCTGGCCTGCCTGATTGCCGATCGTTTCGGCATTCCACGCAAAATTGCCCGGGTGCGCTCCACTGAGTTCGGGGAAAAAGACTCCATCCTGAATACCCAGGACCTGAAAATCGATCTCATCATCCACCCGGAAGAGTTGGCAGCCCAGGAAATTTTCAGGCTGATCAAACTACGGGCCGGAAATGATATCATCGACGTGGCCGGCGGTCAGATACAGGTCATGGCGACCCGCATTCATGAGAAATCGCCGTTGGCATACCGGAAACTGAAAGATATTTCCAAGGAGTATCGTGATTTTCCCTTTCGGATAGTGGCGCTTGCGCGGGGGATCACCACGCTGATTCCCGGCGGCGAGCAAGAGCTGCTGCCGCAGGATCAGGCTTTTTTTATGGCCAGCAGCGAAAACCTGCCCCGCCTGATGGGCATGACCGGTGTCGAACAGCAAAAACGCCACCGGGTGATGATTCTGGGAGGCGGCCTCGTGGGGCGCCGTCTGGCCGAGCTGCTTGGCAAATCGGTGGAGGTCCGGCTGATAGAAAAAGATGAGCGTTTTGCCCAGGAACTTTCATTTGAGCTGACGAATACCGAGGTGTTGCACGGTGACGGGTCGGATTCGGATGTGCTGCTTTCGGCCGGATTGCTGGATATGGATACCTTTATCACTGCCACCGGCGAGAACGAAACCAACATTATGAGCTGCGTGTTGGCCAAGCATCTGATGAATTCACCCAATGGCGAATCACGCGGCCGGCAGGGAAAATGTATTGCCCTGGTTAACAAAGAGGATTATCTCGTGCTGGCCGCGACCATGGGATCGGACATCGCGTTGAACAAGAAAATACTGGCTGGCAACGAAATTTTAAAATTTATCCGCAGGGGCGAGCTGCTCTCCGTGGCCCACCTGCACGGTTTCGATGCTGAAGTGGTTGAAATCGTTGCCGCCCCGAACTCACCGATTACCCGCAAGCCCCTTTCCAAACTGGATTCCTACTACTACGGAAAAATATTGATCGGCGGCATCTACCGGGAAGACGGCTGGCAGGTGGCGGTCGGTGACACCCACATCCAAAGCGAAGAGCGCGTCATCGTCGTCTGCTCCTCACCGCATCTGAAGGACGTCCAAAAACTCTTCCTCGCCTAATTTCCATTTAGAAACGGCGTTTTTGGCTCCCATGCTTCGTTATCGGTCGATTTATATCCTCGGCATACGATGAGTATGCCTGTGGTTTAAATCGACCTCTAGCCTCGCCTGGAAGCCAAACCCACCTTTTCTAAAGGGAAATTGGAATAATTTATCAGAGTAGACCGCCCTCTGTAATGCTTTTAT
>JAFDCJ010000484.1 GCA_019312835.1 Deltaproteobacteria bacterium | reverse complement strand
TGTGGAAAATCCACCCTGCTGAGAATCGTTGCGGGCCTTGATCGTCCGAGTGCAGGCGCTGCCCTGCTGGATGGGCGGGAAATTTCGGGGGCCAGTCCGGAACGGGGAATGTTTTTTCAGGAATACGCGTTGTTCCCATGGAAAACTGTCAAAAGCAATATCGAATTTGGTTTGAAAGCCCAAAAGTTTCCAAAACCGGATCGTCACAAAATAATCGAAGAATACATAGAACTGGTCGGCCTGAAAGGATTTGAAAGACACTATCCGGATGAAATTTCAGGCGGCATGAAACAGCGATGTGCGCTTGCCAGGGTGCTGGCCACTGATCCTTCCATCCTGCTCATGGATGAGCCGCTGGCGGCAGTGGATGCCCAAACGCGCTTAATCCTACAGGAAGATTTGCTCCGCATCTGGGGTGAGGATCGTCCCAGGGAGGAGCGAAAAACCGTTCTTTACATCACCCACAATATTGAGGAAGCCGTTCTGATGGCAGACCGTGTAGTTGTCATGAGTTCCCATCCCGGCCGCGTCCGCAAAATCATTGACATCGCTCTTCCCCGGCCGCGCATAGCTTCCCGGACCCTTCCGGAATTCCAGAAGTATATTGAACAAATCTGGGCGCTGATAAAATCCGAAGCTTATCGTGCAACCATGATAGTCAGTGAGAAAAGAGATATATGAGTATCAAACTGGGTTTGAATCTCGAATTTTCAAGGCATCACAATATGTCATTCGAAAAGGCCGTCGAAGAAGCAGCCAATATCGGATACCAATACGTCGAACCGATGGTACATCTTGGCAGACAACTTCTGGCCGAGGGGGGCTTTATGCATTCGCTCTCATTGTCAGAGGATCCGCTTCGAGTGAAGGATTTTTGTTCTAACCATGGTGTTCAAATATCGGCTCTCTCCTCTCACTCCCAGCTGTGCAAACCGGACATGGCAGTCGATTACATCCGGCAGGGCATCCGCTGGGCGGGTGAAATGAAAGTACCGGTGGTCAATACATCCGAGGGCACGAAAAGGTCCTGGACTACTGAAGCAGAGGATTTTACGCTGATTAAATATTCTCTGAAAATCGCCGCAGACGATGCCCTGCGAAGGGGCGTCGTCATTGGCCTGGAACCACATCATCAATACAGTGCCTCAATAGAGGGCATGGAGCGTCTGATGTCTCTGATCAATTCACCTGCCATTGGACTGAATTATGATACGGGCAATGCGTTTATTGCCGGACAAAGTGATATCTATTCGTATCTCGAGCATTTTTCAGACCGATTGGTACACCTGCATGCCAAAGATATTAGCTACCGGCAAAGCAGCAAAGAACGGGGTAAGGTAACAGGGACACCTGTGGGTTGCGCTTGCGGCGATGGCGTCGTCGATTGGAAGCGCGTAGTTGAAATCTGTAAAAAGGTACCCCGAGACATCGTATTTAGTGTTGAATGCGGCACGCTTGAACAGGCACAGAAGAGTTACCTTCACCTCAAATCTATTCTTGGGTAGTTTTTTTCAGAAATGAAATTATTGATGTATTGGAATCTGAGAAATTAATAAACTATTAAAATGTTAAGACTGAAGAAGATGGTACGCCACGGAAATATAAAACAGGTCATCACAGGCTGGTGTTTTATGGCGGAAGGCGACCAATGGGGCATTGAAACTTTGGCATTGACTTCAAAGTCGTTGGGTTGTGCCGGAGTTGAACTGGTCGCGCCGGAGCATTGGGAAGTCCTAAAACAGAATAACCTGGTGTGTGCGCTCACGCCTTCCCATCGATTTGTGCGGGGCATGAACAATCCGAATCACTGGCCCGAATGTATGCAAAAACTTGAGAAGGCGATTGATGCGACCGCGGCGGCGGGCTTTCCCAATGTGATTACGTTTACGGGCTTCAGTGACACTTCCGGGGAAGAAAACGGCAGTGTCGTAACAGCCGCAGACGGGCTTAAAAACTGTGTTGAAGGTTACAAGAAAATTGTCAAAAAGGCCGAAAATAGTAAGGTAACGATAGTTTTGGAACCCTTAAACACCCGGGCAACTGAAACCATGAAAGGGCACCCGGGCTACCAGGGAGACCATGTTGATTACTGCCTGGAGATTGTAAAGCAGGTGGGGTCACCCAACCTGCGCCTGTTGTTTGATGTCTACCATATTCAGATCATGGACGGAGATCTTATTCGTCGCATTCATGAACTCAAAGAGTATATCGCCCACGTCCAGGTTGCCGGCAATCCGGGCCGAGGGGAAATCGACGCGAGCCAGGAGATCAATTACAGCGCAGTCATGCATGCACTAAAAGATATAAGTTACCAGGGGTATGTGGGACATGAATGGATTCCCACGCGAGATCCAATGCAGGGATTGAAAGAGGCAGTGAAAATCTGTGATGTATAGGGATTTGCGAATATCATTTACCAATAATTTTCACGTGTCTCCTACTTATTCAAAATATCTGGTGACTAACTCAACAAATAAAATATGGAGCTGACGATTATGCCAGAAAGCATCGAAGAGCTATATAATCAGCGATTGAACCGCTACTATAAGGCCATGCAGAATGAAAAGCCCGATAAAGTGCCGATTCGCCCTTTTATCGCCGAGGCAATCGGTAAAATCGCGGGAATGAACAATCAACAGATCACCCATGTTGCCCAGAATGCTTTTGACGCAGCTTTTGAAACTTTCAAGCAATTTAATTGGGATGCGGCTACTGCAAACATGGTCAATTTATGGACCGGGATGACGGAGTCATATGGCACGACCTATTTCAAGGTGCCGGGAATTCAGCTCGATATCGATGAAACGTGGCAATATCTGGAGCCCGCGACCGATGAAGAAGCGCTGTTGCGTCCGGATGAATATGACCGTTTTATCGAAGACCCCACCGAATTTGTACAAAATGTGTGGACGACCAGGGCATCAAAGTATTTCCTGGCACCGGGGGAGGAAAATACGAGTTTTAACAATATGGCTTGGCTTAAAGCCGGGGTGGGCTTTGTAACTTATTCAAATATGAGGCGCATGCAGGTTGAGCGTATGAGAAACGAACTGGGTCTGGTTTCTGCAATCTGCGGTGCGCTCAAAGCACCGTTTGACATCATAGCGGATTCCTTTCGAGGTTTCCGCGGCGTTTCATTCGATCTTTTCCGCAGACCTGATCAACTCCTGAAGGCGGTGGATGCGGTTGCACCTCATATGAAATACATGGCACTGGCCGGTGCCGATCCCAATAAGAAACTGCCGATATGCCTTTGGTTGCATCGGGGTGCCACCGGTTTTTTCCCGCCGGAGGTCATCAGAAAATTTTTCTGGCCTACCTTGAGGGAGATTACCGAAGAAATATTTGATGCAGGCCACCAAACCATTTATTACGGGGAGGGCCGGTGGTTACAAGACATGGATCTTTTCCTGGAATTGCCTGAAAAAAGCATCATATTTCATTGCGACAAGGATGACATATTCGAAGCCAATAAAAAAATCGGCCACAAATTTGCCATCAGCGGTGGTATCCCCAATGACCTACTGGCATTCGGCACCCCCG
>JAFDCJ010000483.1 GCA_019312835.1 Deltaproteobacteria bacterium | reverse complement strand
GGAGCTGATCGCCAACCTGCAGACCCTGCAGTCACCGACGGTTGATCGCGAAATGGCCCGGGTGGAACTGCAAAAAAGCCCCCTTTACCGCAACCTGCTGGTCAGCCCCGATCTTAAAACCACTGCGATTCAGATTAATTTCTGGACCGATGCGGTCTACGCCAACTTGATTGCCCGTCGCGATCGAATCCTGATCAAAAAAAACCTCTCCCCCCTGACACCGGCCGAAATTGCTGAATTTAAACGGGTTACGACCGAATTAAAAAAGGGCCGGGATGAGCGTAAAGAAATTCGGCACCAAGATATTGCCAGGATCCGTACGATCATGGATAAGCATCGCGATAAGGCTCAGCTATTCCTGGGCGGTATCAGCATGATCGCCGATGACCTCATCAGCTTTATCAAAAAAGACCTGAAGATTTTTGGCATCGGGGTTCTGTTTTTTCTGATCGTTGTGCTGGGGCTTATTTTTAGAAGCAAGCGCTGGGTGATATTACCGATTCTTTGCTGCGCTTTTTCGGCGGTTGCCATGATGGGGATGCTGGGAACGTTCGATTGGCAGGTGACGGTTATATCATCCAACTTCATATCCCTGCAATTGATCATAACCATGGCGATCACCATCCATTTGATTGTGCGCTACCGGGGCCTGGCCCTGAGCAAACCCGGGGCAACCCACCGCGATCTAATTGAAGAAACCATACGCGTGATGGTGACGCCGTGCCTGTTTGCCGCCCTGACAACGATCGCCGGTTTCGGATCTCTGCTTCTTTGTAACATCCTACCGGTCAGAACCTTTGGCTGGATGATGATTGCAGGAATCTGCGTTTCCATGGGCATCACCTTTTTACTTTTTCCGGCCGGTTTAATGCTGGTTGCCAAAAAGACACCCAGCGTCAGGAAAAAGCCGAAATATTCTTTAACCGATTTTCTGGCCCGGCTGACGGAAAACCATGGAAAAGCGGTGCTGGCGGTCAGTGCCGTACTTTTCGTCCTCAGTGCCGTTGGTATCTCCAAACTGGCCGTTGAAAACAGCTTCATCGATTATTTTAAAGACTCCACTGAAATCTATCAGGGAATGAAGGTCATTGATCAGCAGCTGGGCGGGACAACTCCCCTGGACGTGATCGTAGAGCTCGAGGCCGGCGGTGTGTCGCCATCCGATGGGGGTGCCGCTGCAAAAGTCGGCGATGAAGAAGGATTTGACGAGTTTAAAGAATTTGAAGAAAAAATTGACGATGGCCGCTACTGGTTTACTGCCGGCCGGATGGCCACGGTTAAACGCATTCATAACTACCTGGATAGCATTCCGGAAATCGGCAAAGTCCTGTCACTGGGAACCATGCTGAAAATTGCCGAGAGTATGAACCAGGGCAAGCCGCTTGATAATTTTCAGCTTGCCCTGCTTTACGGTGAATTGCCGGACCGGTTCAAGCGGCTGGTGTTGGAACCTTATGTCTCGGTTAAGCATAATCAGTTGCGATTCAGTGTGCGGATCAAAGACTCCCAGAAGTCGTTAAAGCGAGACGCATTGCTGAAAAAGATCAGAAATGATCTAATCGGCAAACTGGGTTTAAAAAAAGAAAATGTCCACCTCACCGGACTGTTGGTACTGTATAACAATATGTTGCAGAGCCTGTTCGAGTCTCAGATTTTAACGCTGGGAGTGGTCGTCCTGATGCTCATGGCCATGTTTATGCTGCTGTTCAAATCGATCAAAATAGCGTTGATCGCCCTGGCGCCGAATCTGCTGGCGATCGGGGCTGTATTGGGATTTATGGGTTGGATGAATATCCCCCTGGATATGATGACCATCACCATCGCTGCCATCAGCATCGGCATTGCCGTTGACAACACGATTCATTACATCTACCGCTTCAAAAACGAGTTCAACAGCAGCCAGAATTACACGCGAACCATGCGGTATTGTCATGGCAGCATCGGCTATGCCATGTATTATACCTCGGTGACGATCATCATCGGTTTTTCCATCCTGGCCTTTTCCAGCTTCCTGCCCACCATTTACTTCGGCCTGCTGACCGGGTTGGCCATGCTGATCGCCTTGCTGGCCGCCCTGACCCTGCTGCCGCAGCTGCTGATTACTATCAAACCCTTCGGCCCTCAAAAAAGCTAACGCAAAGATGCATCTTGCGCTCAATGGCTGCGTTGCGATTCAGTTCAAAATGCTCACGTACTAACGTGTACGCTCCGCTTTTGAACTGAATCGACGCCTTGCCCTTGAACCAAATATAGATCTTTGAGATAGCTTTTGTAGTTTATACAATAAGAAATTGAAACTTTCGGAAAAGATCATTCAGCTTTGATCATTCCGTCAACAGTCGATTAATCAAAGCTGCAACCCGGGGCGGTTCTAAGAGGAAATTGTCTTAAGCGGCTACTCCACGACAATAAAGCTGGAGCCTCCGGAAAATAGAATCAAACCGGCAACCAGCCGCACAAGACCGGCACGGACAATAATTGCCTTTTTTGCGGATGTGATTTGATCTCCCGTGTCATTCCAAGAACGAATAACCACCAACAAATAACCCCCAATTGAACTATATTCAATTGGCGAGCTACCTGACGAGCGGCAGGCCGGCTGAAATCCAACTGTTGATACCCGATGCCAGGTGATAGACTTTTTGAAACTGCAGCTTTCTGAACAGATCCATCGAACGCGCGGATCGGTTGCCGCTGCGGCAATACACCAGATATGATTTTTCTGTGTCCAGGCGGCCGATGTCTTCCGCAAAGGATTTCGAATAGTAATCGATCATGATGGCACCTTTAAGATGCCCGCTGCGGTACTCTCCCGGTGTTCTGATATCGAGGATGACAAAACTGGCATCTCCCCGGTGTTTTTCGATCAATGCGGTAGCTTCCGAGGGTGAAACAGCCGTGATATCTTGATCCTGCTGGGCACGGCAGGATGGCAGGACTAAACCCATTAGAACGATAATTAACAGGACCGTACGACCGGACAATTTCTTGTGCATGGCAATGTTCTCCTTCTCAGCCGACGCCAAGCTGATTTACAGATTCAGATCATCTGCCCTTACCCTAATCACGATGCCGGCAGCGGGCAAGGCTGGACCGAATCTTATGTTCCCAGCCAAAGATCCGGGGCATCCCATCAGACAGGTGCAGATAAGGTTTTCAAACTAATGTTACATTTTTTGTAACCTTTGGTTCCCCCGCGGCTCTTTCCTACAAAAAACAATTTCTTTGCTTTATTCTCATTAAATCCACAACCGCGCGGCAGCGCGCGTGGTTTTTAGAGCACTACAAGGAGGCCCCAATGAACTTAGATCGTGTGGTTTTAGCTTTTGCCGGCAGCGTTATACTTCTGAGCGTAATTCTTGCCGTATTTCACAGTCCGTACTGGCTGTTTTTCACCGGATTTGTAGGCCTGAATCTCCTTCAATCTTCCTTGACCGGATTTTGCCCCTTGGCGGTAATTCTCAAAAAGGCGGGTGTGAAGTCGGGTCATGCTTTCGGGTAGAATCCCAATGGAGCGTAAAATGCTCGCTCCGGCGTTAATTTTTCCATATTAGCTGTTGTTTTGCCTTACATCCTCCTCCTCCACCGATGGGGTGGCAGTGACTGCCACCCCATTTTTATTTACAAACCCGTTGGGCCATTATATGAATCATTGCCAGTATCCCAGGAGCAACTATTTGCCGACGAGGAGATCATATCGATGCAATACCTGGCCAATGATGACCCCGAGGTTGCCCGTATCATTCAGGGGGAAGAAGCACGAATGGAAAACACCCTGGACCTGATCGCCGCCGAGAATCATGCCCCCCGATCCATTTTCGAAGCCCAGGGATCCATTTTCAGCACCAAAGCCGCGGAGGGCTATCCGGGGCGGCGTTTCCATGCCGGCTGCAGGTATGCCGACGAACTGGAGCGCCTGGCAATTCACCGGGCCGAAAAATTATTCGGCGCCGGGCATGCCAACCTTCAGCCCCACAGCGGGGTTTCGGCCAACCTGGCGGTCTACTTCTCGGTTCTGGCTGCCGGCGACCGAATTCTTGCCATGAAGCTTTCCCATGGCGGCCACCTCTCTCACGGCGATCCCGCATCGGTCACCAGCCAGTGTTTTTATTTCAGGCATTATGGATTAGACCTTCAGACTGAACGCATCGACTATGAAGCGGTTCGTGCCATGGCAGAAGCGTTTAAGCCGCGCATGATCATTGCGGGGGCCAGCTCCTATCCCCGGCTGATTGATTATCCGCTTATGGCCGATATTGCGCAAAGTGTGTCAGCCTATCTGCTGGTGGACATGGCTCACATTGCCGGGCTGGTGGCGGCCGGCGTCGTCCCCAGCCCGGTCCCCCATGCGGATTTTGTCACCTTCACCACCTATAAAACATTGAAAGGCGGCCGGGGCGGCGTAATTTTATGCAAACGGGCGCACGCCGCCAAAATCAGCAAAACCATTTTTCCGGGGGCCCAGGGAACGCCTTCGCTCAATCTGCTGGCAGCCAAAGCCGTGTGCCTGAAGCTGGCGATGGGATCCGGCTTCAAACAGGAGCAACGCAAGATCCTGGCGAATGCCGCCGCCTTTGCCGCCGGATTTGAAAACAAAGGCTATCGCATCGTTTCCGGCGGGACCGACAACCACCTGGTCCTGGTAGATTTGAGGGCGAAGGGTCTAACCGGAGATGTGGCTGAAAAAACCCTGGAGGCGGTGGGCATTGTCGTCAATCGCAATGTCATCCCCGGCGATCCCGAGAAGCCGGATGTCGCCAGCGGGATTCGGATCGGCAGCCCCGGCGTTACGGCCCGGGGCATGGGGGAAGTCGAGGTTGCCCAGATCGTGGCGTTGATGGACAGCGCGATGATAAACAGGGGCAAGGGCGATGTCCTTGACAGCGTTTCACGGGAAGTTGCTGATTTGTGCCGGAGATTTCCAATTTATCGCGACTAGGCGCTGATCTCGAAAAGGTTCGGGCCACTTCCCTGTACCCTTTAAAACCCGAAGGATTTGAAAGGACACAGCATGGCAGAAATGATTGATCTCAGTCATGCCATCGAGGATGGCATGCTTACCTATACCGGCCTGCCGGCTCCGAAGATAACCGATCATTTGAGCCGGAAAGCTTCCCGGGAACATTATACTGAAGGGACCACCTTTCAAATCGGCAAAATCGAAATGGTGGCCAATACCGGCACCTATATTGACGCCCCCTTTCATCGCTTCGCCGGCGGCAGGGATCTGTCGCAATTTGACCTGGATTCGGTGGCCAATCTGGATGGTCTGGTATTGCGGGCCGAATCCATATCCCGGGCCATCACACCGGATCTGTGTCACGGTCGGGATGTCGGCGGCAAAGCCGTCCTGGTTCATACCGGCTGGGACCGGCACTGGTCGACCCCGCACTATTTTGAAAGTCACCCGTTTCTGACTCGACAGGCAGCCGAGTATTTAAAATCAGCCGGTGCCGCGCTGGTCGGCATCGACTCCCTGAACATCGACGACAACACCGACGGAACAAGACCGGCCCATACGATTTTGCTCGAAGCCAACATCCCCATTGTCGAACATATGTGTAACCTGAACAGTTTACCGGACTCCGGGTTTAAATTTTTTGCCGTGCCGGCGCCGGTCAGAGGCATGGGGTCGTTTCCGGTGAGAGCGTTTGCACTGATCGGAGACTAATGGATCAAATCCCAATTAATATTTCAATATTACAGCTTTGTATTAATAACTCGATCGATTGGTTTAAGGTGTCAGGTGTCAGGTTTCAGTGGTTCGACTGAGTTTTCAGATTCCTGACACCCCTGGCCCAAACCTGTTTTCAATCAGGCCATGCAAGGACTATTTTTTCCCATCTCTAGAAAGTCAATTTCATGAAAGATTGTCGTCGCACCAGGGCGGGCTGACACCCGAAACCTTGATGCGTTATCGTAGCTTAAGGATGAGCCATTATGGATGAAAAAACGCGTGTATATGATCAGACTTATAAAGACTATCTAACCCAAATCGCCGAGCTTGATTTCAACTTCATCGCGCCGACCCTTGGCGCCCAAATTGACGGCAACGATATCATCATCCCCTTTTTTGGCAAACCCTGCCGGATATCGCCGCAAGGTATTGCGGATTCATCCGGAAAAAAGCCCCACCTGTCGATCTGTGTCATCCTTTGCAAATATCTGCTGATGTGCCCGTTGATTGAACCGCCAGGTGGCAACTGGATGGCCTTCAAGGATTTCAAAGATGCCGCGCCGCTGGTCCAGGCCTTTTCCAATACGGTAACCAGACCCATCGCGGAGATCTTTTCCGGCCGCCTCTCAGAACTTGCCGAATCCGGCCAGAAGCTGGGAGGGTATCCACCCGTTGAAGAATTTCCCTATGATCTCTGCATCCAGTTTGACGCCCTGCCCAAGGTGCCCCTCTTGCTGCTTTTCAACGACCGGGATGACGAATTCCCCGCCCAGTGCGGTGTGCTGTTTGAAAAACGCACCGAGAAATTCATCGATATGGAATGTCTGGCCATGGTGGGGATGCTGTTGGGCGAATATCTGAAACAAGCAAATCGCTAATAGCGTCTGGCCTGTTTGTCCTTGCAGAATTTATCAAATTGGTTCAATATTAAATAGCCGCTCGCTGGATCGTAAATTATATCAGGCGCTAGTACTGTATTGCCTGCAGCCGACAACCTGATGGGGGCTGGGTATCGAAGATGGGAAACAGCAAAATTCTAGTGGTGGACGACGAATCGGACATGCGAATCTATCTTTCCACCGTCGTGGAAACCATGGGATTTGAACCGATCGTGGCCAAAGACGGGACCGAAGCCCTGGAAAAAGCAAGGTCCGTCCCACCGGCACTGGTAATCCTTGATGTCATGATGCCCAATATCGAAGATGGCCTGCGAACCTATCAACAGTTCAGAGAGGATGAACGGCTCGGCGCAACCCCCATCATTATGGTGTCGGCCATTGCCAGAAAAACCTTTTTATATTCTATTCGAATGTTGAAGCCGATGAGCGGCAACCAGTTACCGGAACCCGAGGCCTATATGGAGAAACCCCCGGATGCTGTCGAGCTAAACCGGCTAATAGCAGAGCTTATGCCGGGAGGTTGATCGGAACCAAAACCAAACAGAACCTTAAACGACTCCCAAAGCCATGGTGAAATTTTTAGACAATATTCGCCGCAGCCTGGTTGCAAAACTGCTCACCCTGGTTGGCCTGAGCCTGATTCTGTGTGTCTCGGTCTGGGCCTTTTTCAATATCAAATACCAGAAAAAAAAGCTGATGGATGGTGTTGTCGTCAGTGCCGATACCCTGACCTCCTCGATTAAGCTCGGTGCCCACTATGCCATGATGAACAACCTGAGAGACGATATCAACCGGATCATCAAGAAATTCGCCTCGGGGAAAAATATCGAAAACATCCGGATCTATAATAAAGAGGGCCAGATCAAATATTCCAACCTGGGTGCCGAAGTTGATCAGGTTACCAATATTAAAGACGAGGCCTGCTTTGTATGTCATCGCTCGGAGCCCCCCCTGACGCAGCTAAGCCTGGCCGAAAGAACCCGCATATTTAAATCTCCCGAAGGCGACCGGGTGCTCGGAATCCTGAGCCCAATCTACAGTGAGCCCGGATGCTCATCCGGTGGCTGCCATTTTCATCCCGAGGGCAAGCAGGTGCTGGGGGCGTTGGATGTCATTGTTTCGCTGGCGGAAGCCGACCGGGAGATCGCGTTGTTCCAAAAGCGTTTGCTGGGATTTGCTGTCTTCATATTTGTATTCACCTCCGCAGTTGTTACATTTTTTATCCTGCGGTTTGTCCGACGCCCGATTAATCGGATGGTGGAAGAGACCCGGCTGATTGCCGATGGTCAATACGTCTCCCGGATCGAAGTTGACCAGGAAGATGAAATCGGCCATTTGTCGATGGCGATCAATCAGATGAGCAGCAAAATCGGCGAAAAGCAGCAGGAGCTCAACAAACAAAGAAACGAATACCAGACCCTGTTTGAGCGGGTTCCCTGCATTATCACTGTCCAGGATCGCAACTATCGGCTCATCCGCTACAATCGTGAATTCAGCGACAAATTCAATCCCCAGCCCGGTGATTACTGCTATGAAGCGTACAAGGGACGCAAACAAAAATGTGAGATCTGCCCGGTGGAACAAACCTTTGAGGACGGCCTGCCGCATTTCAGCGAAGAGCGGGGATTGAGCAAGCATGGCAAACCGACCCACTGGATTGTCAATACCGCTCCCATCAAAAACGAGAGCGGTCAAGTCGTGGCGGCCATGGAAATGAGCCTTGATGTCACCCCTACCAAATTGCTTGAAGAAGAGTTAAAAAAATCCGAAAAAAAATATTCCGCCATCTTCGACAACATTCCCAATCCGGTATTTGTTCTCGACATGGAAACCCTTGAGATACTGGATTGCAACGACAGTGTCGCCGGTGTTTATGGATACCAAAAAGAGGACATCATCGGCACCTCATTCCTGCGCCTGTTTCGAGAAGAAGAAAAAGAATATTATGAGAATTTGATCAAGACATCGACGGTTATCGACCGGGCCAGGCATTTCAACGGCAGCGGTGACCCCCTTTATGTAAATATTCGCCTATCGCCTTCCGATTATCCGGGGGGCACCGTGCTGCTGGTCACCACCAGCGATATCACCAAACGACTTGAAGCCGAACAGCAATTAATCCAGGCCAGCAAAATGGCCACCCTGGGCGAGATGGCCACCGGCGTGGCCCATGAGCTCAACCAGCCCCTTGCCGTGATCAAGACGGCCAGCCGCTTCTTCATGCGCAAAATCGCCCGGAATGAAAAAATCGAAGATGAAGTCCTGTCTACCATGGCCGGCGAGATCGATTCTTATGTCGACCGCGCCACCAAAATTATCAATCACATGCGGCAGTTCGGCCGTCAGTCCGATGTCAGCCTGGAAAAGGTTCAGGTGAACATATTGCTCGAAAGAGCACTGGAAATTTTAGGCCAGCAATTAAAAGTTCGGGGCATCGAAGTCGTCTGGGATCTGGCCCCTGATCTGCCCCTGATCCTGGCTGATCCCGATCGCCTGGAACAGGTCTTTATCAATCTGTTGATCAATGCCCGGGATGCCATCGATGAGAAATGGCAATCCCAGAGCGGTCAACAAGGCGCCAAGAAAATCACGTTGAAAACCAGCCGCGATGGTAATGTCATCACCGTTGAGGTAACCGATACGGGACCCGGTATTCCGGCTGCGATGCTGGAGCGGATTTTCGAGCCCTTTTTTACCACCAAAAAAGTCGGGCAGGGTACCGGTTTAGGCCTTTCCATCAGCTACGGCATCATCAAGGATTGCAAGGGAAGTATCCGGGCCCGGTCACGCGCCGACGAGGGTGCCAGCTTTATCATTAAATTTCCAATCGCCAGAGAGGACTGATGGACAAATCGATCCTGCTAGTCGATGATGAAGAGGGGATTCGCAAGGTACTGAGTATTTTGCTGACCGATATGGGGTATGAGGTGCACACGGCTGCCACCGGAACCGAAGCCCTGCTGGCGTTTGAAAAGCTGCGGCCCCCCATCGTGCTGACCGATATCAAGATGCCTGAGATGGACGGCATCGAGCTTTTGCGCCACCTCAAGCAGATCAGTCCCGAGACCGAAGTCATCATGATTACGGGGCATGGTGACATGAATCTGGCCATTAAGAGTGTCAAATACGAAGCCACGGATTTTGTGACCAAACCAATCAACGATGAGGTTCTGGAAATTGCCCTTCAACGGGCCCATGAACGCATCAGTATGCGCCGCAAGCTTGATGACTACACCCACAACCTGGAGCAGCTCGTCCGGGACAAAACCCAAAAGCTGGTGGAGGCCGAACGCTTGGCGGCCATCGGGCAAACCGTGGCCGGGTTGTCCCACGCCATAAAGAATATTACCGGGGGCCTCAAGGGAGGGGCCTTTGTGCTGGAAAAGGGTATCGAGCTAGGGGAGCAGAAGTATCTGCTGCAGGGCTGGGAGATGATAAAAGGCAATGTCGACAAGATAACCAACCTGTCGATGGATCTTCTCAACTATGCCAAAGACATCCGACCCGATTTTCAGCAGTACGATCCCCTCAAGCCGGTGTACGAGGTTATTGCGCTCATGCGTGGCCGGGCTGAAGAAAATGGCATTGATTTGCGCACCCAACTCGACCCGGGCATCGCACCCTGTTTTTTTGATCCCGATCTCATCCACCACAGTTTGCTGAATCTGGTGACCAACGCGCTGGATGCCTGTATCAATGATGCCGGCCGGAAAGGCAAAAAAGTGGTGGTGCGTGCGATTAAAAAGCCCGGATGGGCCGTGGAATATCAGGTAGAGGATACCGGTTGCGGTATGAGCGCGGATATCCAAAAGAAAATTTTTCAAAGTTTTTTCAGCACCAAGGGGACCGAGGGAACCGGCATCGGTTTGATGATCACCAAGAAGATCGTCGATGAACACAACGGTGAGGTCGAAGCCAGATCGAAAGTTGGCAAGGGGTCTACTTTTGTGATTCGGTTACCCAAGATGCCTCAAAAATAATGAGGCATAAATTCCAAATGACAAATCCCAAATTCCAAATAAATCCCAATAACCAATGTTCGAAACTGGACTTGAGCAGATCAGATAGTCTGCTTTTAATTGGAACAGATTTCGGCGAAAAAGCCTCAGCTTGATTGGTAGAAACACGGAATCCTGGATCTACACCCTGTGATCCTATTGCGATCCAATACGGGTTTTGATCATTGGTGATTGGAATTTGGATATTATTTGTAATTTGTTATCTGGTGCTTGGAATTTCTAGGATGCTGTGCGTGTTGAATAAAGATAGAATTCACCTTTACATGTTAGACTTGTCACATGGCGCATAATGACTTATGGACGACCTTCTGATCAGATACAGCCAACTCGGTGATATTTTCGATTTCTTCTCCATGGGCGTTATGGTGCTGTCGCCGGAACGCAAGATTATTTCCTTGAACCAATCTGCCGAAGTAATCACCGGGTACGAGGCCTCCGATCTGGTCGGCCGAAACTGTAGCGATTCTCTGATGGATTCGCTTTGCGGCGGCACCTGCTCCTATCTGCAAGCGGTGGCGGCGGGGCGCAAATCCGGCACCATGGATATCGAGGTCACCGGCAGGGACCATGAAACCCGCAATATCACCCGGATTGTGTCGCCGGTTTATGGACCGGATGACGCGCCGGCAGGATGTATCGAAATTTTCCAGGACCATTCAGCCCTGAAGGACCTGCTCGAACGTGTGCGGCATGATGACCGCCGGTTGAAACTTATCCTGGACAATCTGGATATCGGGGTTTTAACCGTGGATCGGGGCGGGCATATCGCCTTTTTCAACCAGACAGCCGAGAACATCACGGGATTCAGCCGGGGGGATGTCCTGGGAAAATCATGTCGCACGGTTTTGGGGGATCCGTCCAGTCCAGGAATGCTGCTGTTCGACGAGACCATTGCCGATGGTCAGGCCCGCTCGAGCTCTGAAAGCGAGCTCAGAACCCGCAATGGACAGATCATACCGGTGCGGGCCAATTTTATGGCCCTAAAAAACGAGGACGGGCGGATTGTCGGAGGCCTGGCGACCCTTACCGATTTATCTTTAAAGTATCAGTTTAACAGCGAAATAAAGGGGCGTTACACTTTTTACGACATGGTCGGCAAGGACCCGGCCATCCAGAAAATTTTTGAAATTATTCCCGTGGTGGCGGCCAGTAATGCCACCATTTTAATCGAGGGCCCCACCGGGACGGGTAAGGATGTTCTCGCCAAAGTCATCCACAATGCCAGTTCACGCGCCAAAAATCCGCTGGTCAAGGTCAATTGTGCGGCCCTGCCCGACAACCTGCTGGAATCCGAAATGTTCGGCTATGTCAAAGGTGCCTTTACCGGGGCGGATCATGATAAGCCGGGACGGTTTCAGGACGCCGACCGGGGAACCATTTTTCTGGATGAAATCGGCGACCTGCCTTTATCCCTGCAGGCCAAACTGTTGCGCGTGCTGGAGGACCGGGAGTTTTATCCCCTGGGCAGCCGCAAAACAGTCAAAGTTGATGTCCGCATTATATCCGCCACCAATCAGCACCTGGGGCAGCTGGTACAGCAGCGTCGTTTCCGGGAAGATCTGTTCTACCGCCTCAATGTCATGCGCCTGGAACTGCCCCCGCTCAAAGAACGCCGGGGCGATATCCCGCTTTTGATATCCCATATCTTGAAGCGCCTGAGTGTTACCCGGGATACGAGAGCTGAAAATTTTTCCAACGAAGCGATGGATGTATTGTTGAACTATGATTTTCCCGGCAACGTCAGGGAACTGGAAAATATTATCGAGCATGCCCTGATCGTCTGCCAGGGAGAAATCATCGAGCGCCACCACCTGCCCCTGGCCCTTCAGAAGGGGATAGCCCCCCTGATGCCGGCTGAAAATACGGAATTAATCGGTGAAACGGTCGGTAGCAGCGAAAAGGATCAAATTGTGGATATGCTGCAAAAATACAGCTGGAACAAGGGCAAAACAGCCGCGGCCCTCAACATCAACCGAACCACCCTGTGGCGGAAATTAAAAAAATACAATATATCCCCGTAAGGTGCGCCCGACGCTTATCCACCCGTCTTCCCCCAACAGATCACCGCCTGGTATCACCAGCCGTTAACTTTAAACCACTGCTTGGGTTTTAATTCTTCCCCCGGAAAACACCGTTATGCAACATTAAGTTGCATTATGTTGCAAAGACACAACATGCCCATATCCTCCCCGTTTCTCATACATTATCGTCATATATATTTGTAATATAATGAAAAAATTAATCGAGTCGTCCTGCTGCCTGTTTAGTCGATGTTGCATCGTTGCAACATTGTTCATACCCCAGCGTTACCCCGCCATGTTACCGATTAAATTATAATATATTGAAAAAATTACTAAAATTTAATTTATCGCTAATCTTTGATCTTCTGGCACGATAAATGCTCTACCAAGGCTGCAGCTGACGGATGCAACAAAACGAATAAACCGGCAACATCGATCCGAAAGAACCTGCAATGTACGTATTAGCGCTAAAAAAAGACGGTGCCATTTTTCACAAGCAAAGGGCTGTGGATTCAGACGTCCTGAAATATCTCAGTTATCAGATCGGGCTTGATGACCAGTACACGTTGAGAAGCTTTTTTAAAATGATTGCAAAATACGCGCTGCTGGGGAGGCTGAATTCCTATTTGCCCACCTGCATCGAACAATATCTGAGCTGCCCGGAACAGGGGTGCGAATCCGGCCTCATCGATCACCTGGAATTTGCCAAACATATTGAAATGATAGGGTTTCCCGAAAAGCGTCTGGAGATTTACAGTTCTATTCGGGGCATCCGCAACGGTGATAGTCTCGAGATTCGATCATTGCAGCTAAACAGCCTTCTGGATATGCCCCTAAAGCTTGGAAGGCTGAAACACGTGGTTTTCGGAGACCGTGTCGACATATTCGAATTTGATACGGTATTCACCCTGTTTGAATTTATTGACGGCATTACCTGGGAACTCGGCTTTCTCGTTACCCCCGAACAATGTGAACTCTAGGAGGTAAATTATGTTTACGAAAATCCTTTTTGCCACAACCGCATCCCCGGCCTGCGACAACGCTGCCAAAGTGGCCTTTGATCTGGAGCTAAAGTGGGAAGCCCAGCTCATCGTTTTTCACGTGCTGGGGATTCCCACCCGGGGTTACAGTCCCTTTGTCACCGATGTTCGAACCGGCGAAGTGGAGCAGCCGGATCCGGATTATGTCGAGTGGGTGAAAGAAGAGATGAAAAACACCTACGCGGATCTTTTAAAAGGCACTGAAGGTGTTGAAATTCAGGCCGCCGTCGGCGTCCCGAGCCGGGAAATTCTGAGAATGGCGCGTAAACATGACGTCGATCTGATTATCATGGGCTCCCACACCCGGCAGGAGGACATCGGTGCCACCCGCTATCGGAATGTGGTCGGCAGCACCATGCAAAAGGTTGCCAAATCGGCCCGTTGCCCGGTGGTTATCATCAGCCGGCCGTGCATGACCTGCTGGAAACTGTTCTCCAACATCGTATTTGGGACCGACTTTTCCAAAGCGTCTGATTCGGCTTTTATGTTTGCCTCCAAGCTGGCCAGAGAGGTGGGCGCCAGGCTGCACATGTTTCATGCCTGCGATATCACCGCCGCATCCAGCGGCCGGGTACTGGGCCAGGAAGAGATCGAGCAATTGATAGAGGGGGCCCGCAAAAAGATGGAAAAGCGCTATGTCGCCAAATTGAACGGCTATGACAATTATGGCATCGAAGTGCGTGAGGGCGTTCCCTACATCGAAATACTGAAGTACGCCCGGGAGAAAACGGGTGACCTCATTGTCATGGCCCACCATACCCGGGAGATTGATCCGGAGGAAGCGGTTCTTGGCAGCACTGTCGAGCAGGTTGTCCTGCGTTCGGCTTGCCCGGTGGCCAGCGTGAATCATCCCGACAAAGTTGCCGGATAAGGATGGAGATGACAGGAATTTCAGCTCGAAGCATGAGAAATTTCCATGAATAAGAAGACGGTGCTCATTGTAGAAGATGAATTAGATATGCGGATTTTCATATCCACCCTGCTTGAAACCAGCGGTTACACACCGGTGATGACCAGGGACGGCAAGGAAGGCCTGATCAAGGCCAGGGAGGTATTCCCGGATCTGATCATTCTGGATGTGATGATGCCTGGAGAGGGCGGCGTTCAAATGTACCGGCAGCTTAAAACCGATCAAAACCTCAAAGCCATTCCGGTCATCATGCTTTCGGCCGTGGCCCGGAAAACATTTTCCCATTATTTAAATATGGTCAATGCCCGGCTGGAAAACCCGATTCCCGGGCCGGATGCCTATATCGAAAAACCGCCGGAGGCTGAAGAGCTGCTGAAAATGGCAGCCCGCCTGATCGGGTAGGTACCATAAAGCGATAAGCTAAGATGACGATTCTATTAGGACTCAAATTTTTATTCACCGCAGAGCTTGCTATATTGTAGTAAGCCTTGAGTTGAAATTAAAAAGGCTATACTCATTCTGGT
>JAFDCJ010000482.1 GCA_019312835.1 Deltaproteobacteria bacterium | reverse complement strand
TCCGGACCGGATGATGGAAAGAATCAACCAGAAGCCCAGAACGGTCGCAAGGGAATAGCCCAGCAGTCCCAGCAGTGCTGTTATCGAAATGGTGTGGCCACCCAGAAAGTCGATCGTAAACTCCATCACCTTCTCAGAGGAATCGAGCACCAGCGAGCCGGCGATCAGCGATGCACTGATGATCAGGCCGACCGTCAGTCGATTGATACCTTTTTCGATCTTGGTATCGATTTGCTGAAAACCCCTGTGCCGGATTTCGATCTGGTGTTTTCCGGCACCGATCCCCTTGAGGATGTCATGGAGCAGCTTGGGAAAGACCCGCAGGTAGCCCCGGGTGGTGCGGAAATCCCTGGCGATGTTGTGGACCAGTTTCTGGGTGTCGTAGCCCTGTTTGAGCAATTTTTTGGCGTAGGGACGGGTGACTTCCAGAATGCTGGCGTCGCTGCCCAGGATTTTTCCGAGCGCTTCCACCTGGATGAAGGTTTTAAACAGCAGCATTAAGTCACGGGGCAGACGAATGTGATATTTGAGCAGCAGCTGCATCACCTGGTCGTAGACATCTTTCACCGATATGTTTTTCAAGGATCGGCCGTAAAACGGTTCGCTGACATCCCTCAAATCATTGCGAAAATATGTCATGTTGACAATTTCTTCATTAACCAGGCCGGCATCCGTCAGGGCTTCGATCACCATGTCGTAATTATGTTCGGCATAGCCCAAAAATACATTGGCAATTTCCAGCATCGTTTTATCGTCCAGATAACCGATGATGCCGAAGTCCACCAGGCCCACCCGGCCGTCGCGCATGACAATGGTGTTGCCGGGATGGGGATCGGCGTGGAAGAGTCCGAACTCCATCAGCTGGCGGGAAAAACAACGCAGCCCGATCATGGCGATTTCCTGGGGATCGATATCCCAGGTGTCGATCTCATCGATGCGATCCATCCGAACCCCTTCAATGTGTTCCATCACCAGGATAGACTTTGAGGTATAGTCCCAGAACACTTTCGGAATATGGATTTCCAGGCTGTCATTAAAGTTGCGCGCAAACCGCTCGGTGTTGCCCGCTTCGATGTACATGTCGAGCTCACGCAGAATGCTTCTTTCAAATTCCTTGACCAGATTCACGAACCCGATGACCTGTCCGATCTCAAAAGCGTTCTCCAGTTTTTCTGCAAAATAGTACATGAGCCGGATATCTTCACGGATCTTTTTTTCGATGCCGGGGCGAACTACCTTTACGACCGCCAAATCGCCTCCGGCCAGCTCGGCGGCATGCACCTGGGCTACCGAGGCGGCGGCCAGCGATTCTTCTTCGATGGATATAAAGAGCTCGGAAAGGGGATGTTTGAGTTCTTTTTCGATAACGGCCTGTATTTCCGTAAAAGGCACGGGTGGAACACAGTCCTGCAGCTTTTTAAATTCCTCGATGTATTCCGCCGGGAAAATATCCGCCCGTACGCTCATCAGTTGCCCCAGCTTGACGAAGGTGGGGCCGAGCTCTTCGAAAACGCGTCGGATTCGTTGGGGGGACGGATAGATCGTGCGGGCGAACACCGGCTGTTGACCCTCAACTCTGGTTCTGGCATCGTCGCGGTCGAATACCCGATCCAGGATTTCACCCAGGCCGTGCTTCACCATAATACGGCTGATCACCGCAAAGCGCTTGATGTGTCTGACCCGATGTTTCTTTATGGAAAAATTCATACGCCTTCTTTTTCCTCGCTATCTTCCTGCCCGGCCTTATCCCATTTGCCGGCGATTTCGGTAAGCTTGCCCGGATCGCTGATGTAGCTTTCCACATAACCACAGCTGGTGCACACATAGTTGTCCAAAGCAGCTATGGATGTCAGTCCGATGGGAATGGCATTGCTGCCGAAAGGGCCTTTTTTCAACATAATGCCGGCACCTGAAAAGACCTCCTTCGATGTGCATTTGGGGCAAATTCCTGTCTTCAATTGGTCACCTCCTTGGGTTGGTGTGAGCGTTAGGGCAGCGTCTGGTTCAGCCATTTCTTCCGGCCTTGCGCTAATGCCGACGCTGTGCCCCTGCACCTGCTTTTGGGGATGGGTCAGGCCCGGATCGCTGTGCGGTTTGAGAAGGGGAAGATCAGGCACCGGGCTGAAACCGCAACCAGTCAGAAGTCGCTACCGGTTGATTGCGGTCAAACCGTCGCAATGCCGGCGTCGGTCACCGGGGCCGACGAATCAGATTATTCCAGACTGTATACCTTAATTTTCCATCGAGCGTCAAACAAATTGACGCGTGTCTAAAATTCGGGTAATATGGACCGTTCAAGGAGATGAAATGGATTTATTGCCCCCCGGGTGCACCGGAACTGAAAAGAAATTTTTGCGTCGCGAATTTTTGGGGTTATGCGCGATGGCCGCTGCTGCGGCTCTCAGTCCCTCGACGGCCGTCGCCGCTCTGGGGCGGCTGGCAGACCCCGGCAAAAATTTATCGTTTTACAATCTGCACACCGATGAATACCTGGATATCTGCTACTGCCGCAACGGAAGATACGATCCGGCCGCATTGAAAAAAATCAACTACATTCTGCGGGATCATCGAACCGGCGATGTCCAAGCCATTGATCTGCAGTTACTCGATTTGCTGCACGGCATCAGCCTGAAAACCAGGTCCCAATCCCCCTTTCATGTCATCTCCGGCTACCGATCACGTGCAACGAACGCCAAGCTTCGGCAGAAACGCAAAGGGATCGCCTCTAAAAGTCTGCATATGTACGGCAAGGCGATCGATATTCGTCTCCCCGGATTTTCAACCCGGCGGTTGCGCAATGTCGCCATGGCGGTTGAAGGCGGCGGCGTCGGCTATTACCCGAAGGCCGGCTTCGTGCATGTGGATGTGGGGCGGGTAAGATTCTGGTAGCCTGGAGGCTTTCTTCAAAAATGGCGGGGCCCAATCTCAGCTATACGGGCGCCTGCCGCAAGGATCATGTGGTTTTGAGGAATTTTAAACCGAAGCCCTCTTCATTTAGCCATACGATCTGACCAACGGTTCTTACCATCTTACCTGTTTTAAGCGGAAGGTTCAGATGCAGTAGCTGTCCAGCTTTCAGTTTTTCATCCGTCGCTATAAAAACGCCGGATGCACTAATGTTTTTGGTACCGCCATTATAGGTATCTTTTTCAATGCCAAACCTCAGCGGCCTGAAGAAAGGTCTGCGGGGATGATGTCTCAACTCGCTGGTTGTATGTTCAGCGCCGGCATCCGGTTGTTGCTGACCTGGTTCAGCGGCCAGCTGAACCCCATAGGCGTAACTCAGAGGCGATTGCTTAAAGTCCTTGCGCCACATCACCTTACCTTTATAATATTCCAGTACCCGCGACGGGAAGTAATCCGGAGGGTATAGAATGCCGAAGTAAAGCGGCGTGCCTTTCTGGAACAAGCCGTCTGATGCAAAGGAGATCCCTGTATCGCTGTAGTCAAGCGTTTTGGCCGCGTAGATATCACCGCTTCTCAGATCCATCACTTGAAGCGGCGTTGAATAAGCCGTTCGTTTGACGCCCCTGTCATCAAAATTGTCTGTCATAAGATTATGCCTTCCTGTCAGCGTGAGCTGCCCCGAAGAATAATCTTAACCTTTTTCCGCTAAAGCATCAACGGCTGATTTTTTTATTAGACGTAAGACGAAATGGGCGGCTTCCGCAAACCTGTACGCTTAGGCCCCGTAAACCGCGACGTTCTTTAAATCCGGCCCCAGGCACTCCCGTTCGTTTTCACCGAGAATGCCCAGCGCCAGGCAGATGTGGTGTAAGATGGGGACAAGGCCCTGCCGGCACCGATTCGTTTCTTGCTGACGTCCACAAATGATGGATGGGCATTCCGGCGGCCTCCCCGACCCGTGTATCAAGGGGCGCCCGGGTAAACGCCGGCGGTCGATAACCGGGGGCAACGCATAGGCCCGAGATAAATTGCCGCAGGTGTATGAAAAATAAAATATTTATGATATAGCAATACAAGGACCAGAACGACCAATACCGCCACCACTATCCGATATTAGCCAAATATCCTGAAAATATAGCTGTTGCCGTCAGCCCTGAGAAAATCGAGGTAGGATCCCTTGTTCAAGTTTATCAGGTCATACTTTTTACGTATCAGCATTTCGCGCAAGCTGCTGCTCGGCTACGGCGTCCTTTTGGTACTGCTCATCATCATATCGGCCTACTCCCTGATCAATCTCAATTGGATAAATGCGGTCAACAACAGCATTCTAAATTCAGACCTTCCGGTCATCAATGCCGCCGAAAAAATGATCGATTTGCTGTTGGAGCAGGAGTTTTATGCCCAGCGGTATCAAATTTTGCGCAAATTGGAGAATTTAGAGTATTACCGCGAGCGGGAAGCGAAGTTTGTCGAAATCGCCGAGCAAATTGGAAGCCTGACGAATCAGCGGGAACTGCTCATCGATCGCATTGTGCAATTGCATATCCAATACAGCGAAATTTTAAGCAAGGATTTTAGCCGATCCCGGGGGCAGGGGATCCGGACGGCTAAAGATTATGAAGAAAAGATTAAACTTCATCAGGAGAAAATCATTGCCCTCATCAGAGCCATGGCGGCCGATGCGATCAGCGATCAAAAACGCAAAACCAAGGTGACCACCTCCATCGGTGATCTGGCCTTCAACGTGTCCGCCGCCTTATGTATCATCGGATTTATCGTCTCGATAACCGCCGCGGTGCTGATCACCAAAAATGTGTCCCGAGCGCTAAGGGAATTGAAGCTGGCCACATCCATGATCGCCCGCGGCAAATTCCATTATGAACCGAAAATCGAGAATAAAGACGAGATCGGTGACCTGTCGACCGCCTTTGTCAATATGGCCAAAAAATTAAAGCGTCTCGAACAGCAAAATTTGGATACCAGCCCGCTGACAAGGCTTCCCGGCGGCGTCTATATCGAAAAAAAGTTGAATCAGCGCATCGCCTTAAAACGACCCATCGCGTTCTGCCTGCTGGACATCGATCATTTCAAGTCTTTTAACGACCGCTATGGGTATGCCAGGGGCAATGAATTGATCAAGACCACTGCCGCTATTATACGCAAAGCTGTTATCGAGCTCGGGTCCACCATGGATTTTATCGGGCATATCGGCGGAGATGATTTCGTGATCATTACAACCCCCAATCGTTACGATAGAATTTGCCGTGCCATCGTTAAGACCTTTGATGGGACGATTCCAAACATCTACGATGCCGGAGACCGTCAGCGCGGCTATATTATCGGCGAAAACCGGCAGGGACAAAAAGTATCCTTCCCCCTGGCCTCCATCTCAATTGCCGTGGTCACCAATGTCAACCGCCCGGTGGTCAATTATATCCAATTTGGTGAGATTTCGGCTGAGATAAAGCAACGGGCCAAGGCCACCGCCGGCAGTAATTATGTTGTCGACCAACGCGAAGAAGCCGGCCAGACGTCCAAGCAGACCGGCAAACTGATCAACCTTCAAAGCCGCACCGAGTCTTCGGGGAGCCGATAAATGCCTACCGACGGCAGCACATTCAAAGCACATCTTCTTCTCTGGGCGGTCATGGCGGTTTTGGCCGGATGTGCCCATACATCGCCGGAGCCCAGCCCCCCCGTCGTCTATGTGCCCTCCATTTCAGACCTGCAGCCTGAAGAATACGCCGGCGAAATTGATAAATATGAGAAACTGATTCAAAGCGATCTTCAGCTATCGACCCAGCAGCGCGCCCATCTTTATCTGGCAAGTCTGTATTTCAGTCCGATGAATCCGAAGCGCAATTACCAGCTGGCGTTGAAACACCTGGAAACCTATGCCCTTTATGACCCGGATTTCGTAAATGGAATGGATCCGCGCCTTTTGCTGGCGGCGATCATCGAAATCGACCGGCTTTCAGCCATGGCGGATGCCCAATCCAAAGCGATTCGATCTTTAACCATAGAGGTTGAGATGCTGAGAATACAGACCTCGGCTACCAAGGGCAACCGTGATGAACTTCAAAAAGACAATTACACGCTGAAGCAGAGAATCGGTCGCTTGCAGACAAAAATTCGCCGTTTGGAGGCATCCAATGCCCGATTGAACAAGACGATCGAGATGTTAAGCACCCTTGATTCGCGCCTGGAAGAGAAACGCAGCAATTTCATCAAAACAGATGCAGTCGAGGAAAAGTAGACTTTCATCAAGCCGCTTCCAACTTTGGCATCAAACGGAAGCCATTGTCAAATTTTTGACCGTCCCGCACGTCTGCGCCCATCGGGCGCATCCCCGTAACTAACCATAATCATAGGAGTATAATATTAATTGGCTTCCATTTAAAATGGCATAACCTTTGCAATCTTTTTACCTGTGCCGCGCAATCGCGTGCTCGATCCGCTTGTGAAATACTCAATCTGAAACGAGGAGGTGTGTCCTTGATCTTCGATCAAAACAAAGAAAAGCCAGACATGGAGGCAACGATAGAGGAGCCGCTGGAAAAAGCCCAGACCACGGGTGAATCGTCTGTCTCCGGCCGCGATGGTCAAAAAGAAAAGTTTGCCCTAAACCTATCCGGCATGCCGGCTGAAGCGAACACGCCGGTGCCCGGACCCCAGCCGGGAAGAATCGACACACAGGCCCCCTTGCCATCGGGTATGTCACCACTGAAGACGACTGTCCAGACGAAACCAATGCAGGACACGGGTCCCCGGCAGCCGACCGAGGAGACGAAACCCGCGGCCGACCCATCTGCGGATCGGACTGCCGCGCCGATCCGGGCTAGACTGGTCGGCTCTGCGCCGACGTCCGCTGAGCAGGCCGGGCCTTTGCCCACAGCCGCATCTTCAAACAATTCTCCGATGCCGGTAAG
>JAFDCJ010000481.1 GCA_019312835.1 Deltaproteobacteria bacterium | reverse complement strand
GTTTTTATCCCCTCGTCGGAAACGATAACGGCCTGGGCCTTATTCGGTTCAACATCGACAATTCTTATCTCACCGGTCTTTTGCCCGTGGAAGAAAAATCGTTGGCCATCGCGCCCTTCAATAATACGGCTGGTATCAAAAACCTCAAATTCATCCCCCGGCTCCAGGCCCACCCGGCTTCCGGCGGAAAGAATAATTTTATCTCCATCAACCGCAATGATAAAACCGCTCCAGTGCTGATCCTCCACTGCCCAGCAAATGGCTTCACCCATTTCCTTAATGAGCTCGCTTAAGGTTTCATTTAAATCGGGCAATATCATTTTGCCCTCCGACTGCATCAACTCGTAATCCAGCTCTTCGATTTCAACTTTACGGCTAAAGCTCTGATCAAGAATTTTGGCACCGGTTTCGGTAGTATAAACCTCGACGCTCACCAATATCTGGATCAAATGATGGGTATCTTTCCAAACCATGCCCCGCAGCTCATCCAGCAATCCGATATCATCCAGGCTGCCGGTGACGATCGCATTTAACCCGAGTTCTCGGCCAATGATCGCCAGGGAAAAATTATCGACCCGGCCGGATGGCAGCATCGGCAATTCCTTGAAACCGCTTAAATTTTCGTCATCATCCGAATTTACAACCGTAACGTCATCACATTCATTATTCAGGTATTCCGGGATTCCTTTGCGAAATAGCAGGGTGAAATCCTGTGAGCGATACAATGATTTATTTTCAAAACCGATAACGGCGGCCATTCGCTGGAGATCATCGTCGGAAAATCTGATTTTGCGTGTGAATTTCTTGGTGGTCTTGCTTACGGTTTTCTTGGTTTTATCCACCGTACCCTGATAGCCGGTGGAACAGCTGACGAAGACAAACCAAACACCCGTAAAGCAGATAAGCCCAAGGAGAAATAACGTCTTTTTGAGTATCAATTTTGAATTGAGCATTATCCTCGTTCCGTTTCAATCCCGTACAAGACTCAGGCGGTATCGTGGTATGATAAATGGTTTTAAATAAATAATTATCCTTGCGATGTCAAACGGTCTGACGGATGAATACAGCCAATATTCATGGAAACGCAATGCGCCTTGACACCAGCTAAATATTTTGAAAAATATCGATAATTATTAAATATTTTCATGCCTGAATTCCATGCAAGATTCCGGGCATAATAAGGAGACAGACGAATATGGCCTCTATGGATGAACAGATTTTAAGAGCGACCAAGGAAATTGTGGTAAAATTCATTGAAGGCGGTCGGGTATCACCGGCCGGTTTTCCTGACTTTTTTAAAACCATTTACCAAACGGTTCAAAGCACCGCTAAAGGCGCATCCGATTCACCAGAGCCGGGTGAAAAAGAAGGGTAAAGGGAAACGGTCGCAAGGGGTTTAACTCAGTGGGCTTCGGTCCAGTTATCGCCCACCGCAACGTTTACCATAAGCGGCACTTTAAGATCCCAGATACCTTCCATAATTTCTTTGACCAGACGCGTTACGGTATCAAGTTCATGCGGCGGAACTTCAAAAACAAGCTCATCGTGGACGCTGAGCAGCATCGCCGTTTCAAGCTTGCTATCCCGGATCGCTTTATCCACTTTGATCATGGCCAGCTTAATGAGATCGGCTGCGGATCCCTGAATCGGCGTGTTAACCGCCGTACGCTCGGCAGCCTGCCGTACGTTATGATTGCTGCTGCCGATATCCGGTAAAAGGCGTATGCGTCCCAGAAGCGTGCTGGTCATTTTTGTTCGATCGGCCTCCCTAAGCGTTTGATCGATGAAACGCTTTACGCCTTTGTATCTCGCAAAGTAATTATCAATATACGTTTTGGCCATTTTTTGACTGATGCCAAGTTGCTTTGAAAGCCCGAAGGCACTCATTCCATAAATAATGCCGAAATTAATGGCCTTGGCCTGCCGCCTCAGATCCGTTGTTATCGATGACGGCGGTGACTGAAATACATCGGCAGCTGTTCGCGTATGGATATCCTCATTTTCCAGAAAGGCCTTTATTAAAATTTGGTTATCTGAATAGTGGGCCAAAATGCGAAGTTCTACCTGGGAATAATTGACAGAAACCAGCTTCCAGCCTTTACGCGGCACAAAGGCCCTGCGAATCTCCATGCCCTCATCGCTTCGAATGGGAATATTTTGTAAATTGGGATCCGAGCTGCTCAAGCGCCCGGTGGCGGTTACCGTCTGATTATAGGAGGTATGAATCCGCCCGGTTTCCGGGTTGACCAGATCAATCAAGGCATCAGCATAAGTGGATTTTAATTTTGATAAGGTGCGGTACTTTAACAGAAGCGCTGGAATTTCATGTTCCTCGGCCAGTCGGGTTAAAACATCCACGTCCGTCGAATAGCCGGTCTTCTTTTTGGTTTTTTTCAAGACCGGCAGTTGCAGCTTGTTGAACAGTATATTGCCGAGCTGCTGGGATGAGTTAATATTGAATTCTTCACCGGCAAGTCCATAAATGCTGGTTTGCAAGTCTTCCAGCTGGTGTTCAAACGATTTGGATAATTCATGCAGTCGGTCGATATCGACACAGGTGCCCTGCATTTCCATGCGCATTAACACCGGCACCAGGGGCATCTCGACGTTTTCCATCAAATCATTCAGCCCAATCTCTTCAAGCCGGGGCGTCAGCTCATCTTTCGCCATAAGCGTGATGTCGGCATCCTCACAGGCATAGGGCACGGCCTTTTCCAGAAGCACCTGATTAAAAGATAATGCATTTTTGCCTTTGCCGGCGACTTCCTGAAAGGAGATGGTTTTATGGCCCAAAAAATCCAGGGCAATCTGGTCCAGATTGTGGGCTCTTTTAGATGGATTCAGCAGGTAAGAGGCGACCATGGTGTCAAAGGCTACCCCCTCAAGTGTGACACCGTGACGGGACAGAACGATCCAATCATATTTAATGTTTTGCCCGACCTTTTTAATGGCCGGATCTTCTAAAACCGGCCTGAGCAGGTTTAAGACCTCGGCTAACGGCAACTGCTGCGGAGCGCCGATATAGTCATGGGCGCAGGGGATATAGAACGCTTCGTTGGCCTGCAGGGCAAAGGATAAACCCACCAATCTGGCTTCCATAGGATTTTGGGATGTTGTCTCGGTATCGATGGCAAACAGGCGCGCTGATTTCAGGCGGGCAATCAGCTTTGCCAATTCGTCCATTTCCAGAACGGCCCGGTAATCCTTATTGCTGAGATCGGTTTTTCCGGAAACGGCTTGCTGTAATTGGCGAAATTCGAGGGTTTTAAAAAGCGCCGACAGCTTTCCGCTGTCCGGCGCACCGATTTCAAAAATTGCTAAATCATCAGAAACCGGAACCTGAGTGTCAATAGTGACCAGATCACGGCTCAAAAAGGCTTGCTCCCGGAAATTGATCAGGCTTTCGCGCTGCTTTTTTTGGGGAATCGAATCTACCGCTTCGTAAAGCTTGGCCATGCTCTGATAATTCTGGATCAGCGTAATCGCCGTTTTCGGACCAATTCCCGGAACTCCCGGCACGTTATCGGACGTATCGCCCGAAAGCCCCATGACATCGACCATCTGCTGCGGCCCCACACCATAGGATTTCTTTACGAACCCCGCATCGATGGTCGCATCCTTCATGGGATCCCAGATGATCGCCTGGCCCGTCACCAGCTGGATGAAATCCTTGTCACCGGTAACCATCACCACCGCATACCCCTTCCTTTCAGCAATGCGGGCGTAGGTTCCGATTAAATCATCGGCTTCAAATCCTTCCATTTCGATAATCGGGAACTGAAAGGCAGCTGTTATTTCTTTAATATAAGGTATCTGAACGGCCATATCGTCCGGCATCGGCGGGCGGTTGGCCTTGTATTCTGTGTACATTTCATGGCGGAAGGTCGGACCTTTGGCATCAAAAAACATGCCGGCATACCGGGGGTTGTGATCCTCAATCAGCTTTAGCAGCATGCGTGTAAATCCGAATGTTGCGTTGGTCGGGAGCCCCTTTGAATTGGATAATCCCCGGATGGCGTGATAGGCCCGGTGAATATAGGCGGTGCCATCGATCAAATATATGGTCTTTTCTTTTTTCATCGAATCGAGAGTGAAGCCGGCTGCGTTGACATATGGGTCTGACTGACTTAAATTTTAGCTGCCACTGATCGCAGGCATACAAAAAGTTTGCAATGATTGAATCAAAAATCCTATAGCATTAAAGATTTAAAACAACAATCATGAAAGCGCCGGCCGCCGAAACCGCATACCGTAAAAACCGACGTCGCCTCAAAAACCATGACTGCGTTTGTTGTAAAATGACGTTTCCTTTTTGCTGGACGTGCCGCTGCGGGTTCAGTATTTGCCAAAATTGCATGCTTGAAAACATGTGGGGAATGACTTGCAATGCGATCACCTGGACGTGTCCGGATTGCGGAGGTCAAAATGGTTTTGGCAACCAGTGAAAAATAATTTTGGTGATTATAAAAGATCTGGCACTAAATTAGCCAAATATTTAGCTAGTTCATGAAAGATTTCAGTATTTCGATTGTTATAACGAAATTCCATCT
>JAFDCJ010000480.1 GCA_019312835.1 Deltaproteobacteria bacterium | reverse complement strand
GGGCGTTTTTCTCTGAGGAACAATTGGTCATCGAAGGTGCCGCCTCCGTTGGATTGGCAGTTTTGCTGTCTGGGAAAATACAGCTGCCAGACCAAAAGGTTGTGCTGGTGGTTACCGGCCGCAATATCGATTCCGATCGTTTCCTTTCCATCACCGCACCAAGTGGAGCGTCGAAATCATGACAAAGAAACGTGAAATAATTGCCGTCCCGAACAATAAGGATTTACCTTTTTCGACTGTTGTCGGGTTTGACAACATGGTTTTCGTTTCCGGCATGGTCGGACGGGATCCTGAAACCGGACAAATCGCAGCAGCCGATATCGTTGAGCAGACGAGGCAGACCCTTGCCAACATCGAAGCGCAACTGGCCAAAGCCGGCCTGTCATTGAAAAATGTGCTAAAGGCAACCGTGTTTCTAACCGACATGGAATTGTTTCAAAAAATGAACCATGCCTATGTGGCCTTTTTTATGCCGGATCTGCCGGCAAGAAGCTGCGTCCAGGTAGCAGCCCTGCCGGATCCGGAGGCCCTCGTGGAGATCGAGGTGATGGCTTTCCGTTAGCATCATAAACAAGACGCCTAATAAAATACAAATCAACTATCGAATGAACAAAATGAAACAATACCGCATCATATACCTGGATGCATTTACATCGGAACCCTTTAGCGGTAATCCTTGCGCGGTATTGCCGGAAGCGGAGGGTTTGACGGACCGGCAGATGCAGCAGATTGCCATGGAGACCAATCTATCTGAAACCGCATTTGTTTTTCGTTCCGAAAAAGCCTTCGTAAAGGTTCGCTATTTTATGCCCCACAAGGAAATTCCCTTTGCCGGACACCCCACTATCGCCACCGCAGTGATGCTGGTCCAGGAAGGATTGATTCCCGGCGGGCGGTCAATGGTCGTTATTGACTTCGAATTCAATATCGGTGTTTTACCGGTTGAGATTCAACTGGATTCCGGTGGCAATCCGCTGAAGGCCGTCATGACACAGCAAAAGCCATCGTTCGGACTCACGGTCGCAGGGGAAGATCTGGCAAGATGTCTCGGGCTCGATAAAGAAAATCTCATCGATCGAGCCCCCTTGCAGGTTGTCAGCACGGGGATCCCGTTTCTCATGGTGCCGGTCACTGCAATGGATATCCTTCAAAAAGTACAGATTAAACGGTCCTTATTTCAATCTCTGTTGAAGCGTGTCGGCGTCGATGCGGCCTACTTGTTTTGCCTGGAAGGATTTGAACCGGATGCGGATGCCCACGGCCGCCTGTTTTCTTCTTCCAGCGGACCCGAAGACCCCTTTACCGGATCTGCTGCCGGTTGCATGGGCGCTTATATTGCACACTACGGGCTTTGCTCCGGCCGGATTTTTACGGTCGAGCAAGGGCACCTGATGGGCAGACCTGGTAAAGGAACGGTTGAAACCGTCGGTTCAGCTGAAAAAATCGAGGCGGTAAAAGTTGGTGGCTGTGCAGTAAAAACATTGGAGGGTGTCATTTATGCTCGTTAACGGGTTCATCTTATTTATAAATGCAGCATTTGCAAAAATCATATAACAAAGGAGATTAGCATGACAGAAATTTGGGAACGGGATGCCGAAACACCCGATGAATATCACCATGTAGAGGCGATCCGCGGACGTGAATTTATTATCCGGCTAACCACCGGTGCCGATGTTTTTTTGGCAATTCAAAAATTCGCCATCGACAACAACATTGAGTTTGCAAAAATCCATGCCGCCTTCATGGGGGGATTGCAGCCGGCCAAATATTTAGTCTGGGCTCCTGATACGGACGATCCTGACAACTGGCACAAGGAGGCCGTTGCCACCACCGCTAACTTGAGCATGATACTGGCATTTAGCGGGATGATTCATACGCGGCCAACCAGAGACGGAAAAACGGAACCGTTTCCGGCCATCCATTTCGTAGCCGGCGGTGCCTGGGACTGCCCGACTTTCGGCGGCCACCTGGAACAGGGCAGCATTGTGAAAGGGGTATTGGAATGCTTTATCACCGAGATCAAAGGAATCGAAACCCTGTCTCCGATAGAACGGGTATACGTTGACGATGAGTATCCGGAAAACTGGTACAAAACAAAAACATAAAGCAATTCGATATCTGGTGGGATGATCCGTTCGATGCGGCAACTGATATGCTGGATATTTTTTCAGAACAAGCGGCTTCATCCCATCTGTGATAATTTGAATTGCTTGTTGCAGATAGAAGCCCTGCTGCTTTTATCCGTGCCAGCGGCAATTGTAAAGCTGCGGTCAAAAGTATGTTGGGAGAGCCTTTTATGAAATCGACCATCAAAGTGTTCCAAGTGCTTGAAACCCTTTGCGAGGGCAAGGCGGCCGGCGTGTCCGAACTCAGCAAACAACTCGATATCAAACCGAGTTCCATGCACCGTTTTCTTTCGATGCTTACAAAGTTAGACTATGTCGAGAAAAACACCTCCACAGGCAAGTACTTTGCAACACTGAAGATATTCCAATTAGGCCTGAGCGTGCGCAACAAGCAAAGTCTGATCAGTATCGCTCGCCCCTATATGGAGGAGCTTGGCGAGATGCTGAATGAAGCGGTTAACGTTGCCGTGTTTGCCCAGAACAACGTTGTGGTCATCGACAGGGTTCAAAGCTCCGTAACACTTCCCACCAACATCATCGTGGGTCAGCATTTGCCAGCATATTGCACAGCCTTTGGCAAGGTTTTATTAGCTGCCATGTCCGCCAAGGAACTGGACCGGTATCTGAAAGCGGTTAACTTGAAACCCCTTACCGCGCAGACAATAACCCAGCCGCAAGCCCTGCGGGAGGAACTAGAAAAAATCGCCAAAAACGGTTATGCCATCGACAACCGGGAACTGGATGATAACATTCGCTGCCTCTCCGGTCCCATACGGGATGAATCTGGAAAAGTTGTTGCCGCTTTGTCATTCTCAGGTCCGACATCCAGGGTAAAAATGGTACGGCTGAAATCATATATAAAAACCATGACGGATATCAGTGAGCAAATATCACAAAGGCTTGGTTATAAAAAAAAATTACCCAAAAAATAGAGCCATCAGCAAAATTGATAACAGTCGGAGGCGTTTTCGCTGAAACACCGATTCCAGTTTTCGGAATTACAACAAAGTATAAAGGAATTCATACAGTATGAGTTCAAAAAAAGATCTCAGTCCGCTCCTCAGCCCGAAAACCATCGCGGTTATTGGGGCATCAGAAAAATTCGGAGCAGGATCATTGGTCATCGAAAATCTCCGTACCCTTGGATTTGAAGGTGCCATTTTCCCGGTCAACCCGGGGTACACCGAAGTGCTGGGTATGCCCTGCTATCCGTCTATAGCTGATATTCCGACCCGGATTGACATTGACAGCGTCGCGGTTGTTTTGGGCAGCGGGCAGATCTTACCCATGATTGAGCAGGCTGCTCGGCGGGAAATCCGCGGAGCCTGGGCCTTTGCCAGCGGCTTTGCCGAAACCGGTAACGCCGGGACAGCCTTACAGGATGAACTTAAAAAGCTTTGTGAAGAGAACAAGATTCGGTTCTGCGGTCCCAACTGCGTCGGTTATATCAACCTGCACGATAAGGTCGGAACTTTCAGCGCTCCGATCTCTCCGACCCTTCGAAAGGGGGACATTGGCGTTGTTGCACAAAGCGGTTCCGTAGTGCTGGCTCTGGCAAACAGCAGCCGGGAAATCGGTTTTTCCACGATCGTCTCCAGCGGCAACGAAGCCGTGCTGGACACGGTGGACTACATGGAGCATTTTCTCGATGATCCGCGCACACATGTAATCACCCTTTTTTTGGAAGGCATTCGTCGCGTAGAAGCGTTTAAAGAATGCTGTATCCGGGCCGCTGCCATTGGAAAACCGGTAATTGTTGTGAAAGTCGGGCGTAGCGAATTGTCCCGGAAAACGGTTGCTTCTCACACCGGTGCGCTTGCCGGCTCCGATGAGATCCATGATGCTTTTTTCAAAAAATATGGTGCGATCCGGGTAGATGATCTGGATCAATTGCTGGAAACAGCCGCCCTGTTTTCAAGTTGCAGGGATCGGCTGCCGGCCGGAAAGCGTATCGGCATGGTTACGGTATCGGGAGGAGAAATCGGTCTCATCGGCGACTTATCCCAAAAACTTTCATTTGAATTTCCGCCGCTTTCAGCGGATGCGGCAGAAAAGCTAAAACAACTCCTGCCGGCCTATACAACAGTTGCCAACCCCCTTGACGCGTGGGGCAGTGGTGATTTGAAGCATACCTACCCGGCCTGTCTGGAGATCCTGGCCCGTGAGGACACTATTGACCTTATTGCGGTCAGCCAGGATTCACCACCGGGCATGTCCGACAAGCAAGTGACACAATATTCCGATGTGGCCAGGGCGGCGGTGGAATGCGCCCGGGGAGAGAAGCCGGTGGTTGCATTTAGTCACGTTTCCGGCGGTTTGGACAAGACCATAAAAGACATTCTTGACGAGGGCGGAGTGCCGTTTCTGCAAGGAACCCGCGAAAGCCTGGGGGCTATCGACAGCCTGTTCACCTATGCGGAGTTCCGACGACAGCAAAAACAAGAGCGTCCCGGCGATGGCATCACGCCAGACAATCTGGAATCCCTCAAAGAAATGTACCGCAAGAAAGAGGGGATCCTGAGCTACGCAGACAGCCGCGTGTTGATCGGTGCCTATGGCATCAGGGTGCCAGAGGGCGCGATTCTGCATTCTACAGATGAGGCTGTGACGGCGGCATTGGAAATAGGGTATCCCGTTGTAATGAAAGGTCAATCTCAGCAGATACCTCACAAAACAGAGGCCGGCCTGGTTCATTTGAACATTTGCGATGAAACGGCATTGCGCAAAACCTATGTCACCATTGAGCGCAACATCGAGGCCTTTGACCCGGGCGCCCAACTGGAAGGCATTCTGGTTCAAAAGATGGTGCCATCCGGGGGCGTTGAAACCATTATCGGAGTTTCTGCCGACCATGCATTCGGCCCTACTGTCGTGGTTGGGATGGGCGGAATATTCGTTGAACTTTTTAAAGACTCCGCTCTTCTGCTTCCACCCGTTAGCCGGGATGAAGCCAGAATGGTGCTCGCCGGCCTAAAAGGCCGCAAGTTGTTGGAAGGTTTCCGGGGAAATCCAAGAACCGATGTGGATGAACTCATTGCGGCCATTGTCCAGATCGGACAGCTGTCCGAGGATTTTTACGGTCTTATCACCTCGCTGGATATCAACCCGCTGATAGTATTGCCGGAAGGCCAGGGAGTGGTTGCGGCCGACATTCTCATAGAGATGTCCCCGGCTGCTGATCCTGCAGCCCAGGAATGAAAAAGATGCATGACAGTTTTTTAAATAGCATTTCGATTTTTGAAAGGAGATATGAATGAGAGCCTTGCTTTCAGGCAACGAAGCCATCGCCCGGGGTGCATACGAAGCCGGGATCGAAGTAGCTGCCGGATACCCCGGTACACCCAGCTCTGAAATTCTTGAGAATGTTTCAAGTTACAAAAACATATACTCGGAATGGTCCGTAAATGAAAAGGTTGCCATGGATGCCGCCGCCGGTGCTGCATATTCCGGCAGGCGAGCATTGGTGACAACAAAACAGGTGGGCATGAACGTGCTGTCTGATTCTCTTTTCTATACGGCCTATACCGGTCTGGAGGCAGGTCTTGTGGTAGTGACCGCCGATGACCCCGGTATGTTCAGTTCTCAAAACGAGCAGGATAACCGCCATTATGCCAAGCTGGGCAAATTTCCCTTGCTGGAGCCTGCCGACAGCCAGGAGTGCAAGGATTTAATTATTAAAGGAATAGAGATAAGTGAGCAGTTTGACACACCCGTTGTGGTGCGCACGACCATGCGCACTTCGCATTCCAAATCGGTTGTAGAATTGGGAGGCGATCCGGCTCCACCTGGTGACGTCGGGCCGTTTACCCGCAATATGCAGAAATACAACTGTATGTGCCTGTGGTCAAAAAAGAGACATCCGGTGCTCGAGCAGCGACTTCTGGATCTGGCTGAGTTTGCGGAAACCTACCCCTATAACCGCATCCACTGGGGTGATCGGTCCCTGGGCATTATCGCCAGCGGTGTTGTATATGAATATGCCCGGCAGGTGTTCCCGAAAGCATCCTTTTTAAAACTGGGCATGGTTTATCCGCTTCCCGGAAAGAAAATCAGGCAATTTGCCGACGGCGTAGAGAAGCTTTTGATCATCGAAGAATTAGATCCTTTCATTGAAGAACAGGTTCGCGCGATGGGCATTGATGCGGTAGGCAAGGAGATATTTCCCCCATGCGATGAATTGCTGCCCCAGACTCTACAGGAGATCGCAGAGAAACATTCACTTCTGCCTCCTAAGAAGAAAACACCACCGATCACACGTGACGGAGATTTGCCGGGCCGCAGCCCGGTATTGTGTGCCGGCTGCCCCCATCGCAGCACTTTTTACCTTTTGAACAAAATGAAACTTGCGGTGGCCGGAGACATCGGGTGTTACAATTTAGGCACGTTGCCGCCCTTTAACGCTCAGCACACGATGGGCTCCATGGGGGCCAGTATCGGTGTGCTTCATGGTATGGGCAAATCGGATCTTCCGGAACCTGCGGTATGCACCATAGGAGACGGAACGTTTTTTCATGCCGGCATCCCGCCCCTGCTTAACATGGTGCACAACCATGGCAAAGGGACCGTGATTATCATGGATAATAGTACCACAGCAATGACCGGGCATCAGGACCATCCGGGCAACAACTATACCCTGATGGGAAAACCCACCCGGGAAGTGGATATCGAAAATATTGTTCGGGCATTAGGCGTTGAAAAGGTAATCAGTGTGGATGCTTTCAACGTCAAGGCAATGGGCAAAGCCCTCAAAGAATGCACCGCCTGCGAGGGGACAGCCGTGCTCATCGCCAAAGGCCCCTGTGTATTCATTTCCAGAAATCCCCAGCCGGCTTATACTGTTGATGCGGATATGTGCGTGGCCTGCGGTACCTGTGCAAAGGCTGGATGTCCGGCAACCATTAAAATCGACGAAATCAACCCGAAGACGAAAATGAAAAAAGCCGGCATCGACCCGGTATTGTGCATCGGGTGTGATATCTGTCGTCAGGTTTGTCCGACCGGAGCGATTCAGAAACCTGAGGAGAGGTAGAAACAATCTTGGTCTATTTTGTGATAACAATTCATACCGTATAATAAGGAAAACAAATGCCTGAAAATTCGTTTAAATTTCTGATTGCCGGGGTCGGTGGACAGGGAACGGTTCTGGCCAGTGATATTCTTGCCGAAGTAGGAATCCGACTGGGATATGACACAAAAAAATCCGATATATTGGGTCTGGCGGTGAGGGGCGGCAGTGTTGTGAGCCATATTCAATGGGCGCCCAAGGTTCATTCACCGGTCCTCGACGAATATGATGTGGATTATCTGATTGGTTTCGAATGGTTGGAAACCTTGAGAAGAGTCACATATATCAAGCCCGAAGGATTTATCCTTGCCAATGACTGCCGGATTGATCCCATGACGGTGACATCCGGGCAGGCCGATTATCCGGCAAAAGAAAGCATAATGGATGACCTTAATAATGCAGCCGCACATGTCCGCATAATCACCGGGACCCAAACGGCGCTCGATTTAGGCAACGTGTTATGTTTCAACATCGTGGTTTTAGGCGGCTTATCCAAAATTCTGGGAAACGAGCCCGATATCTGGCGGGATGTTATCAAAGACAGAGTACCTTCCAAAATCTTGGAGTTGAACCTTACCGCATATGAAAAGGGGCGTGACTTGATAAAGTAATTGTATGCATTCTTCCGCAAAAGAGGTGTTTATGGATAACAATGAGCCCATTTATTTTACGAGGGGCAACCCGGCCACAAGTGCGTTGCCCATCGAAGACTTTCGGATGTGTGCCGATGCTATTATTCAAAAAGAGGGCAAGGTACTCTTTCAATACGGGCATTATTCCGGATACGGGCCGTTAAGGCAGTGGATTGCCGATTGGTTTGAGGTCGAATACGAACAGGTGTTGATGGGAAATAGCTCGATGGAATTTTTAACGTTTTTCGCTTTCCTGCTTTTGGAAAAAGGCGATACGGTATTTTTGGAAAACCCGAGCTATGACCGCGCCATTACGGCGATGAAGCGCGCCGGGGCCAACGTTGTGGGGATACCACTTGAGCCCGATGGTATAAACCTGGACGCATTTGAAGCGGCCCTTCAAGTATCAGTACCCAAGCTGTTTTACATCGTACCTGATTTTCAGAATCCCACCGGTGTGACGACAGCGCTTGCGAAACGGAATCGAATTGCAGAACTGTCTCGAGAATACGAATTTCTAGTTGTGGAAGACGCGCCCTATCGTTTTCTGCGGTACCAGGGCGAAGATCCTCCGACATTTCTGGAACTGGTTCCGGAGAAAACACTCCATATTTCCTCGTTCAGTAAAATCATGAGTCCCGGAGTACGGGTTGGTTTTTTAATCGGCCCTAATGATGTCATGCCGAAATTGCATAAGTGGAGCGAAGACACCTATATCCACCCAGCCCTGGTTACCGAAGGCATTGTATATGAATATTGCCGGCGCGGCCTTTTGGAACCCAACATTGAAGCACTTAAGTCGCTTTACGCACCGAGAATGGAGTGCATGCTGCAAATGCTGGACCGAAAACTGCAGGGAGTCGATTTCATTCGCCCAGAGGGGGGCTTCTTTTTATCCCTCAATTTGCCAGAGGAGATAAATGGTCGCGCGCTCCAGCTAAACGCCGATGATTTTGGTATCGTGCTTTCCGACGGCAGCGGTTTTTTCACCGATGGGAAAGGCGACAATTTCGTTCGGCTGCCATTTTGCGGTATTTCGCCGGAAGAGATCGAAAAGGGTGTCAGCCGCCTTGCCAAGGCTCTTGACTACCACCGAAGAGGATAAGAGCAGACAGCAGATTTGATCCGTTCGCTGTTCGGAATCCAATAACGCGACAACTTTCCGACAGGTGCAGATGGGATGTGCGCGGACAATCGGTAAGGTTCGTTTTAATTGTTAATCGTAAATCAATAGCGGCATCTGCCCAGAAAAGGAATGATCTCCAATGAAAATTTTGGTTATCAACCCCAACACTTCAATTCCCATGACCAATCAAATTCGAACTGCCCTGGAAGCCATAAAACGGCCCGATACCGATTTATCGGTGACATGCCCGGCTACAGGGCCCGAAACCATCGAATCGGCTTATGATGAAGCCTACGCCATTCCACCCACTCTTGAGCTGGTAAAAAAGGGCAACCAGGATGGATACGATGCGGTGATTCTGGCCTGTTTTTCCGATCCGGGTCTCGATGCAGCCAAGGAGATTTCTGCCATCCCGGTAGTCGGTATCGAAGAGGCAACCTTGCACATGGCAGCCATGCTGGGAGCGAAATTTTCCATCATGACGCCGCGCAAGCAGAGAATCGCCTCGAAAGTCGAGCATGTTCACCTGCGCGGTTTATCCCATTTTCTGGCATCGGTTCGCAGTTTGGATTTGACCGTGGCGGAAACCGAAGCCGACCCAGGCAAAACCAAGCAGCGACTCATCGAAGTTTCAAGAATAGCGGTGGAAGAAGACGGGGCCGAAGTCATCATCATGGGATGTGCCGGTATGGCAGGCTATGCGCAGGACATCGAACATGCCCTGAATATAAAAGTATTGGATCCATCCGCTGTTGCACTGAAAACTGCTGAAGCCATTGCTGATCTGGGGCTTACCCACAGCAAGGTCGGTTTGTTTGCTAAACCACCCGAAAAGATATTCAAGTGAAAATGAGGATAAGATGAAGCTATCTTCACAGATTACGTTTCTCTACTTCAAGGAGATGCACGGCCCGGCGCATTTTTTTGAAGAGATTCTTGGCCTTCAAAAAGTTGACGACCAGGGATTTGCGCGCATATACAAGATTTCTGGCGGGGCCTTTATCGGAATCGTTGATGAGGCCAAAGGTTACTGTGATGCACCGACGGCTAAAAATGTTTTGATAACACTGGTGACCGAAAATGTGCACCAATGGTACCGGCGCTTGAAGGATGCCGGTATTGCCATCGACGCTGCGCCCACAATACAGGAAAAGGCCAACGTGGAATGCTTTTTCTTCGAGGGACCTGGAGGGTATGCGTTTGAAGTTCAGAGGTTTTTAAACCCAGAGATTGAGATGCATTTTATGTAGCCGTAATCAGATTGTAGGAATGTAACTATGTATGACCTACTGATTAAAAACGGGAAAATACTAGACGGCTCCGGCAACCCCTGGCTGGCGGCAGACGTGGCCGTTGCAGATGGCAAAATTGCCAGGATCGGTCAATTAGGAGATGCCCAAACCGATCGATCCATTGACGCAAGCGGAAAATTTGTATGCCCGGGGTTTGTAGACGGACACAGTCACTCGGACCTGTTTATCCTGGATAGCCCGATGGCAGAGCAAAAAATCATGCAGGGTATCACAACTGAAAATATGGGTCTCGACGGCATGTCCGTGGCTCCCATCCTGAAGAAGGATATTCCGGGGTGGAAGCGGCATCTGGCAGGGCTGGCCGGCGATCCGGATGTAGACTGGAGCTGGCAGAGCTTTGCTGATTATTTAGATACGATTGACCGGCGCAAAACAGCTACCAACGTCTGTTCCTATGTCGGGTTAGGCACTATCCGGCTGAAGGTGATGGGGATGGATGGCCGCAAAGCCACCGCAAATGAAATTCAGCAGATGGCAAGGATTGCTGCCGAAGCGATGGAGCAGGGTGCCCGTGGCATATCCGCCGGATTGATTTACCCCCCCAGCCAGTACCAGGCTTTGGACGAGATGGTGGCGATCGCAAAAATCGCGAGACGGTACGACGGTATTTTCGATGTGCATATGCGCAGTGAATCCGATAGGATTGTTGAAGCTATCGAAGAAGTTCTTGAAATTGGCAGGCAATCGGAAATTCCGGTGTTGATCACTCATTTTAAGATTAGGGGTAAAAACAACTGGGGCAGAGCGTCTGCATTATTGAAGCTGTTGGATGAGGCCAGGGCCCAGGGTGTGGATGTAACTGTTGCCCAATATCCTTATACGGCAGGCAGTACGGTTTTGCATGCAGTGATTCCGCCGTGGTATCATACCAAAGGACCGGATCACCTGATTGCCATGTTGCGGGATGATCGCGAGCCCATAAAAAAGGATATCCGTGAACGCATGGATTGGGAAAATTTTTCCGCCATCGTCGGCTGGGACAAAATCTTTGTAACCTCGGTCGTATCTGAGGCTAATAAAGCTTTTGAGGGCAAGAGTATCGCTGAAATTGCCGAAGCAAGGGGCGATGAGGATCCTGTCGATGCCGCCCTGGATCTGTTGGCAGAAGAAGATCTGGCCGTTGGCATGGTTAACTTCGGCCTAAGCGAGGAAGATGTCGTCCAGATCATGGCTTCTCCGACCGTAAGTATCATAACTGACGGCCTTTTGGGCGGCAACATGCCCCACCCGCGCGTCTATGGAACCTGCCCTCGCATTTTAGGGAGATATGTGAGGGAAAAAAAGGTGATGAGCTGGGAGGAGGCTGTCCGGAAGATGACGTCCCTTCCCGCCCGGAAGCTCCGTTTGAAGAACAAAGGAATGATTGCAGAACAATATGATGCGGATGTCGTTGTTTTTGACCCCGAGACGGTCATCGACACCTCGACCTATGAAAGCCCGCGGACCTTTCCCAAGGGGATTGATTGGGTGATTGTCAACGGGAAAGTAGTCGTAAAAGATGGTGAGCATACCGGTGCAAGGCATGGAAAAACAATCCGCGATTAAAGGTTGTCTTGTTTGTTTTCCTGAGTCGGAAACAGTATAATGATTTTTCAAGGTTGGCCGGACTATGATTGAAAAAGCAATTGGTATCGTCGGCGGTATGGGGCCGGAAGCGACATTGGACCTATACCGGGAAATCATACGGGCGACACCGGCCCAAAAAGACCAGGATCACCTGCGGGTGCTCATCGACAGCAACCCCAAGATACCGGATCGAACACCGGCCATTGTCGGAGAGGGCGAGAATCCGGTCGCTGCCATGGCAGTTTCATGCCGGGCAGTGCAAAAGGCCGGTGCAGATTTTGTCATTATCCCCTGTATTTCGGCTCACTATTTCCTGAATGAGCTGCAGCAGGAGATTGATATCCCGATCCTGTCCGCGTTCGATGCGGTCAGTGATCACATAACGAACCATCATCCAGAAATAAAGACCGTCGGCCTGCTGGCAACGTCCGGCACCGTTCAAGGCGGACGATTTGCCGAGCGCCTGGCCGTTGATGGCATCACAGCAGTAGTGCCGGATACCGACAACCAGGCAGCCTTGATGGATGCGATATACAAAATCAAGAGTTCCCAGGATTCGGCGATCCGGGCTCAATGCAAGGCCAACCTGATTTCAATCGCAGCCCATGTTGTTGCCCGGGGAGCACAGGGGATCATCGCCGGGTGTACTGAAATACCTCTGGAACTAAAACAGGAAGATCTATCCGTACCGTTTTTAAATTCATTGGAAATTCTGGCAGCAGCAGCGGTAAATTATGCGATCAGCAAGACGTAAGTTGCCGAAATCATTTTTAACGACTGGGTGCTCTTTTTAGTGGAGTATGCGCCATGGAAAAACAGCAGGCAGATATAATCGTTGCAAACGGCATGGTTGTCAACAGCACCGGCATCGAGCAAAAAGCCGTGGTCATCAAGAGCGGCAAGATTCTCAGCACTCCCGAAAATGCTGGTTCATATGAGGCCGATCGGGTTATCGATGCAAACGGTAAGTTCGTATTGCCCGGAATTATTGACGCCCATTTGCATCCGGTTTACGCGGATCGCATCGACACCCTTTCGAAAGCAGCGGCTACCGGCGGGATTACGACGCTTATCCCATATGTGGGTGCCGTGGCAGCTTGGGGACAGGGTGGAGATCTTGTCGATTCGGTAAAGGCATTTATCGAGGAGGGTGAATCTTCATCCATCCTGGACTTCGGCATCCATTGCACATTTACCCAAAAGGATATTGGTGCAGCGGAAAGATCCATCCCGACCCTGATCGAGATGGGCATTATTTCTTTTAAAGGTTTTACTGCCTATAAAAAGCGCGGCATGAAACTGGAAGACGAAGAAATCCTCAAGATCATGGGATTGATTTCCAAGCACAGCGGACTGTTCGCCACCCATTGCGAGAATGGCCCCATCCTGGATCTATTGGAAGATTCCGCCGTTATCAGAGGCGATGTGAAGCCTGAGTATTACCCGCCGACCCACCCCGGCATATCTGAAGCTGAAGCCGTGTTTCGCGTATTATCACTGGCGCAGATCAGCGGCTGTAAAATGTATCTGCCCCACTTGAGTGCAAAAGAAAGCCTGGATGTGCTACGGTTATTCAAATCATGGAATCACCAGACGATTTATGCCGAAACATGTCCCCATTATCTCGTGTTTACCGATGAGGAACTTAAAACGCGCGGATCTCTTGCCAAAATGTCCCCACCACTGAGACGCCAGGCTGATGTGGATGCTCTCTGGCGAGCGGTTCAAGAGGGTCTCATCGATGTCATTGGATCGGATGCCGCCGGTCATACAATTGCTTCCAACGAGCCATTGCATGATGACATCTTCTCCGCACCGCACGGCATACCCGGTCTGGATACAATGTTTACCGTCACCTACTCGGAGGGTGTGAACAAGGGACGGATAACCTTACCGCATCTTGTAAAAATGACCTGTGAGAATCCAGCCCGAATCTTTGGCCTGTATCCGAAGAAGGGAGCCCTTACAGAAGGTGCCGATGCAGATGTGGTGATCTTTGATCCGGCCCTTTCCTATCGCGTGCCAGAAAAGAATGCCTTTGCAAAGGTAGATTACAGTCTTTATGAAGGCTTAAAATGCCTCGGTGCGGCGACCATGGTTATGCAGCGGGGAAAAATTGTCATGGCTGACGGCGAAATCAAAGCCCAAGCCGGGCAGGGGGTATATCTGCCCGGTGCGCTTGGAGTTGGGTGCAATCCTTCATGAACAACCCATAAAAAATCGCTTCCGATTCTTCACAAAAAGTCAGATATTTTCTACTTGTCTCCCATTCTGCGCTGGTTTCCATCAGGATGGCGCTGACCAGTCGAAGTAAAGAGGCTTCCTTCGGGAACAACGAAACCAATCGGGTACGGCAAAAAGTGCAATAGAGGTCACCCTCTGATTCATATGCCAGATCCGTGGCCTCAAGCATCTTTTTCCAATCTTCAGCATATCACACCCAAACAATTGAAAGGACGTTTTTCTTTTTTCCCCTTCAGCCCACGTAACGCGGGTCGATAACCCCGTGGGCCGGCAACTGCCAGGCGGATAGGTGCGGTGCGGTGCAGGTAATATTCATGGCGTTGTAGAGGTAGAGCCAGGGCGGATCCTCATTCAACAAACGGAAGCATTGCTGGTAAATGGCCTTGCGACGGCTGTCGTCTGTGGTCGCCTGGGCTGTGTCCAGCAGCGTTTCCACCTCTTCGTTGTGGTATCCCTGCCACCAGGATCCCTCAAAGCGAGCATCCACCTTTTCCTTGAGCACGCGGAAGGTGCTCAGGGGTGAGGAATCGAAGACGCACATGTCATGGATGTCTTTGAGCCGAACTTTGTTTGCGTACTGCTCCCGGTCCTCGGTGTAAATGATGTTGATCTGCACGCCGATTTGGGCCAATTGATCCGATAGGGCCTCGGACAGGCGCACCGCTTCATTGGGCAGGGAAGTGGGACTGTCCAGGGTGAGGCTCAGGCCTTCGCTGTATCCGGATTCCTTCAGTAGCGCCTTGGCCCGGTTCGGGTCAAAAATGATGGCCGTATGGCCCGGATCGAACCCGAAATGAACCGGACTGATAAAACCGCTCAGGGGATAGCCGGCACCGTTCAGAACGCTATCGATGAGGGCTTTGCGGTCGACACCCAGGTTGAGGGCCCGGCGGACGCGGGGGTCCTGAAGCGGGCCGCTTTTCACGTTGAAAATGATGATATAAACGGTTGATCCACGCGAACGCACATAGTTCAGGGTATGGTCCTCGAGGGAAACTGTATAGGGCGGGCCTGCGGCTATATGGGCTTTGCCATTCTTAACCATGCGTAGACGCTCGTCCGGGTCCGCAACCAGCAACCATTCGACTGCATCGTAATCCGGCAGGGCTTGAAAATACGTATGGTTTTTTTTTGCTCGAACCCGAACCCCTTGCTCATGTTCAACAAATTCAAAGGGTCCAGTTCCGACCGGCGCGGCCTTGAACCCATCGCCCAGGCGTTCGACGATTTCCGGGGGCAGGATATACCCGGTAACCAGTATGTCCAGCAGGTCGGCCAGGGGCTGAGCCAGGGTCAGCTGGACCGTTTGCCGGTTAAGAATTTCCAGTTCCATGCCGGCCAGGTACTGGTTGTAAACACCGGGGGCACCAAGCGTGACGCCCATATCAGGCCGGGCCATGCGATTGAGAGAAAACACAACCGCTTCGGCGTCCGCGGCTTGACCGTTGTGAAATGTTACACCGGGACGGAGCGTGAAATTCCACGTGCACGCGTCTTCCGATACGACCCATGATTCGGCGAGAGCCGGAACATAATTCATTTTCGGATCATAAGCTACCAGCGAGTCAAAAAGTGATGTGAATATCGTCAGCACATCCTTGGCGTCCGTGCAGTTGTGAGGTTCCTCCATCAAGAGTTTAGATTGCGCAATGGTCAATATTTTAGCCATGATTTCATCTCCATTTTGCTCCCTAATTGTCCAGAAGGTGACAGGCTTCCATGCGATCTGAAACACGCGAAATGAGCCGGGGCCGCTCTTGGATGCACCTGTCAAAGGCAAAAGGGCAACGGGTCTGAAAGCTACAGCCGGGAGGCAGTTCCAGGGCTGTCGGCACTTCACCCTTAATATCCAGAGGGTCGATATGCAACTTTTCGCCCACGCTGGGGGCGGCTGATAGCAGCGCTTTCGTATATGGGTGTCTCGGATTCAGGAACACATCGTCGCAAGGGCCGGTTTCCACCAAAAACCCGAGATACATCACACCGATCCGATCGCTTATATGCCGCACCACGGAAAGGTCATGGGTGATGAAGAGATAGGAGAAGCCGAATTCGTCTTTGAGATCCATCATCAGGTTCAAGATTTGGGCTTGAATCGAAACATCTAGCGCCGAAACCGGTTCATCGGCGATGACCAGCTCCGGTTCAACGGACAACGCCCTGGCGATACCGATCCGCTGGCGCTGACCGCCGCTAAATTGGTGAGGATACCGGTTGACGTGTTCCTTTCCGAGCCCCACACGCCTTAAAAGTTCCATGGCTTTCTCACGGATCTCTGCTTTTCCCAAGGCCGCTCCCCCAATTGCCATGGGTTCGGTGATAATATCCAAAACCTTGATTCTGGGATTCAGCGAGGCGTAGGGATCCTGGAAGATCATCTGGACTATTTTTCGTACCGGTATCATTTTTTTGTAATCGTATGAAGTGATGTCCTCCCCGTCGATCTTGATCTGCCCGGCAACGGGTTCATACAGCTTGATAATGGTCTTGGCGATCGTCGATTTTCCGCAGCCGCTCTCACCCACCAGGCCGAATACCTCGCCTCGATCGATTTGAAAGTTTACCCCGTTTACGGCATGAACGATGCTTTTTTGGTACCTGAGGCGGCCGTTTCGAATTTTCAGGCGATCGAAAAAGCCGGGACTGACATCAAATCGTTGCTCAAGCTCATTGATTTCCAACAAGTGATTCATGTGTTATCTTTCTACCGGGTAGTAACAGGCGGCTTTGTGGCCCGGTTCGAGGTCGACCAGTTCGGGGGGCATATCCCGACACCGATCCCTGACATAATCGCAGCGCGGTGCAAACGAGCATCCGGGCGGAAGATTCATGATATTGGGCACCATACCGGAAATTTGAAGGAGCCGTTTTTGTCGGGATGTCAGCTTGGGTATTGAACCCAAAAGTCCAAGTGTGTAAGGATGCCGACAGCGGCTGATAATGTCGTCCCGGGTTCCTTTTTCCACGATGCGGCCGCAGTACATGACTATAATCTTGTCGGTCATTTCCGAAACCACCGCCAAATCGTGGGTAATAAGGATCATGGCCGTCCGGTGCTCCCTGACCAGGCGTTTCATTAGCTTGAGTATCTGAGACTGGATGGTCACGTCCAAGGCTGTGGTC
>JAFDCJ010000479.1 GCA_019312835.1 Deltaproteobacteria bacterium | reverse complement strand
TCCATTTTTTCTTAGCTTTTGTCTCCGGCTGGGCTGAAAGTGAAGCCACCAGATCGGTGAAGCTGCGCGCAATCGGGGTTTTCGGTGCAATGCTGACCAACGGTTGCCCATTATTGATTGCCATCATGGTGGTGCCGTAATCATTGGGAATCGTGCGAAACAGCGTTGTGCCGATACCCGCTTCGGCGTCTTTCAGGGAAATGTCGCCTTTTTTCATATAGCGGTTCAAAACCACCTTGATTCTGTCTCGGTCCACATATCCAAGATCCGATAACGATCTCAGCAGCTTGTTGGTGTTAGCCAAGCAGGGGAGGCTCAAAATGGTAATGAGAAGGAGTTTATCAGATATTTCGAGCACCTTGAGGGATGTGTCATTTGTCGATTGGCCGCCATCGATGATGACGTAGTCAAACATTCTCCGCATCAGTGCGAGCAAACGGCTCATGATCTCCGGTGTAGGACGGATATGTCCGTTCAGGTACGCCGGCGAGGGCAAAACCTGGATACCGCTCCGATGCGGTGTTAAAATATTAGCCAGGAAGGTGTCGTCCAGGCGGTCGATGTTCTTCGTGATTTCGCCCCAGTGGAATTTGGGAGACATTTCTAAAAAGAGAGGAATCTCCCCGAAAAGGGTGTTCATGTCAATCAGCGCGACGCTTTGAGCGGTTTCACCTTGGGCCATGGAAATGGCCAGGTTTACGGCCACGGTGGTTGTTCCCACGCCGCCTTTGCTACCAAAAATGCTGATAACCTGACCGTTTTTGTGTAGTTGCTTGCCGGAGGGAACCTACTTCCGCTCCTTGAACCGGGCGAGTGCATTCTTGACCTCTTTTTCATCGACCGGGTGGGTGAAAAATTCCTTTATGCCCAGCCGCATCACCTGCATCAGGGTTCCGGAGTCTGCCGATTCGGCCGTCAGGAAAACTTCTTCCATGCCTTGTTGCTTAATCAGGGTCTGCAATAGATCGAGGTCGTTTTCGGGCTTTTCACCCAGTTCGTAAATCAGCAAATCGGTCTTTTGGTGATCGTTGGGGTCGAGCAGCTCAAAGCCGCTCTCCGACCGCACGATTTGAGAAAATTTTTTGACGAGGTTTAAATTGTTTAACACAATTTTTACCCGGTAGTTATGATCAGGCATATTATTATGCTCCAGTTCTTTTTTTACATGATTTTCGGCTGGCGCCGTTTATTGGACCAAACCGGGGATGGACCCCTTGATTCCAGTGTACAAGCCGCCGCCGCGGGTGTCATCTTTGCTGATTTGGTCGCAAGTCACCTGTCCGTAAACCATCTTGCCATCGTTACCGGCATCATAAATTGTCTCGATTCTTACCGGCGCGTACCCCACAATTTTAATGGCCGTGTTCGGGTTGCTGCAGTCTGCCCAATCATATACCACGACGTGGGTGTACCAGACGTGTCTTTTCCTCGGCTCCATCTCTTGGTTTTTGTCATCCGGATAATAGACCGGCTCACCGGTCTTCGGATCCTGTAAATTCTCCGTAAGCTCCGTAAGCTCCGTAAGCGTTAACCCATCATCTCCTTCTTGCAAAGCGCCTGTTCTAGGACTGCCGTCATCGTTTGTCACAGCCGGTTCGAAAGCATCCCCGGTACCCTTCTTAAGGTCATAACCCTTATCCCTGTAGAGTAGCAAAAGCTGTTCAAAGGTTTTCTGGCTGAGATCGCCACCGATGAAGTTGAATACGGTTTCCCCTGCTGTTGTTGGAGGGCTTATATAATCCGGGTTTCCTTCCAGAATTTTCCGCACAATGGCGTCGTTGGGAGGATCGAAGGTGAAAGAATTCCACCCGGCACAAGCGTCCGGGTCTTTTGTCGGCGAGAATTTTATCGTTTCGTCACACCATGCCCCTCCGGTGAACCAGGCATATGAAATCCCGATTGGGAGGATCAACTCACCCTCTTCCGTTTCGCCCTGCCCGGACAAAGCGGCTGTGGCCGTGGCCGTGACGGCCATGGTGTTGATATTGAATACTTTGGCAAAAAAAGTGGTGACCGGGTTGTTGGCGGTTTCATCCTTGCGGGCTTTCACGCGCACGGCGTCCGGTTGATCGTCAGTGACGGTCAAGGACCGGTTCACAAAATCCCATTGACCGAATTCGATGTCAGCGCTCAGAATGGTTATGCTGGCAGCTGCGGCTTTATTCATGCCGGCAACCTCAATGGCGATGTTTTCCATATCGGTCCGGTCGGCCGGGAAGTTGGACAGATTATAGTCTGCCTGCAGATTGACTGGCATTGCCTGGTAGATTTCACCGAGTCGGCGCGTCGCCGCCAGAGCTGCGGCGTCGGCGACATTCTGCAATTCGTTACGGGTTACGTAAAGGTAGCCGAGATCGACAGCGAGCGCAGCCATACCGAGCAGAACCACCAGCAGCAACGCTATGATAACAGCGGATACTCCCCGCTGGTTTCGTAATAATTTAAATTCAATAGATGACGCTTTCATCGCACGGCCTCCATGAGGTTTGCTTATCACTACTCCATTTGCATCCGGGAAACGGCTTGAATGTTCAGGGGACCGATCCCGAAATTGTTCAGATAAAGAAATGTATAAAGGTAGTCTACTGTTACAATAAGAAAGCAACGGTTCCCGCCTGAGTCCTCAAATCCGAGGCATCGATTTGCAGGTTCAATTACAATGTCGTCGCTGCTAAGGGTGCCGCCCGCCCCAAAGGTTACCAGGTGATCCCGGGCATATTGCAGCACCGTCGCTCTGATTTCTGCGTCTTCATCCATCTGGTTACGGGGGGAGCGGACAACAACCCCTACCCTTGCCCCTTCCCGGCAGGCATTGGTGAGCACCTGTTTGTTGTACATGTACAGGCCAAATTCTATGATGCCGAAAATAAACAGCAGCATAACCGGTAGAATCAAGGCGAATTCGACTGCTGCTGCGCCGCTCTGATTATTGGCCAGTTTATACCCTGTCATGCTCTGAGATCCTTTTATTTTTATTCCCTGATCTTTCATTCGTTCCGCATAATGGTTTGGCCGGATAGACTTATTGAAGTCTGGTTCAAACCGATCAGGGAGGCGAATAGAAAATTATAGTCATAGGTGACAGTTACGGAGACACCCTCTTTGGTTCCATTTGCTAAGATTACGGGAGCAACATCAACATCGCCAGCAGATACAGAGTTATTAGCACCACCGAGATTGATGAGATGCGTGTTGCAGTAAGCAGTAACGAGGTTTCCGATGTCACTATCCGAAAATCCGACTATCTTATCCCTGGCCCCGACCCGGCTGGCGTTGGTGAGCATTGCCTTGTTGTAAAGCACCAGGCTGAATTCAATCATACCAAAAATCAGGATGACGAGAAACGGAAGGATAATTGCAAACTCCACGGCAGCCACACCATCCTGAGTTGCTATTTTTGACCGGGTTTTCATCATGAACCTTTTCGAAAGAAAGTTACTGTAATTTCAGAACGTTGACGGTTTCCTGCTTTTTCCCACTGGTGAACGAATCCCGATATTTTTCCACGGCATTGTCGGCGGCCACTCCGTCCAGATC
>JAFDCJ010000478.1 GCA_019312835.1 Deltaproteobacteria bacterium | reverse complement strand
CGGATAATCCAGGCTGGCGAACGGTTCATCAAAGGCGATGACCCTGGGCTGCATCGCCAGAATACCGGCAATGGCCAATCGGCGTTTCTCACCGCCGGAAAGTAAATGCGGTCTCTGCTCGGCAAAATTCTTCAGGCCAACGGCATCGAGCGCACGCGCCACGCGTTCATCGATTTGATCGTTATCGAGACCCAGATTTTCCGGCCCGAAAGCCACATCTGCGCAAACCGTCTCACCCACGATCTGGCTGTCGGCGTCTTGAAACATCATTCCCACAAGCCGCCTGGCCCGCATCGGGTTCTTTTTGACCGAAACACCGGCCACCTTAACGAACCCATCCGTCGGCAGCAGCAAACCGTTCAGGTGCCGGATAAGGGTTGTTTTGCCGGAGCCGTTGGTCCCGGCAATAATCACAAAAGTCCCCTCGAGAATTTTCAGGTTAATGCCATCGAGCCCTGGCGTTCCGTCAGCAAAATGGTGTTTGAGGTTTTCGATCTCGATGATGTTCATCTTGGGTTTCCGGGTTTTGGGTTATGAGTTGCGGGTTCCGGGTTGCGCTTCGCGGACTACACTTCTAGGGGCATGTGAAAGCATCTTGAGCAGTACCGATTTCGATGACGAGGACGAAAACTGGTTTTACATTTTCTTCTTCGTACTCGTCCTCGTTATTTAAGCCGTAACTCGAATAACCGGCCTCAAAGCTCTGGCAATGGCAGCCGCAGCCGCTATTTTAAGCGCATCCCCGATAAGGAATGGGTACATCCCCAGCGCCAGCGCTTTGGCGGGAGGCATGCCGGTGACAATTTTCAGCCACGAGACGCCAAAGGCATATAGCACCAGAGTCCCGCAAGTCATCGCCAGCGCATCGGAGCCAACCCGCGGAACGGCTTTTTGGGACATTTTCCCGATGAGAAAAACAGCCGGCAGATAACCGATCAGGTAGCCGCCGGTCGGCCCGATGAAACGGCCGACACCGCCGAGTCCACCGGCAAATACCGGTAAACCGCATGCACCGGCAAGAAGATAAACCCCCACACTGGCCAGCCCCCAGCGTCCGCCCAGCAGCAAACCGGCCAGATAAACGAACATATTTTGTAAAACGATCGGCACCGGGCCGATCGGAATCGCTAAAAATGCGCCGACCGCCGTCAGTGCCGCAAATAGCGACGCATACACCATCATTCTCAATTGATTCGACGAATCCATATTTACCAATCTTTTTTAATGCTCAAATATTGGTGAGAAGAACTTAATTCTAAAATATTCATTCACCACGAAAGCACGAAAGAGGGAAAACACGAAAAAACAAAAAAATAAAATTTCGTGCTTCACAAATTTCGTGTTTTCGTGGCGAAAAATTTTTCGCAAAAGACACATATTTTTTATGTATAATGCTTCATCATGTTAGCGGGTCTGATGGAAACAATCGCCGTAAAGAATCTTCTGCAAGGAGCCATCGGCACATTGCAAGACCAGGGCGCCATTATCATCCACATCGACTGCTTTGCCGGTGAAGACATCACGGGTCGTCACTACCCGAACGTCACGATTCAGCGTCACCGTATAAGCTTTCCATTCCTCAATCACCCGATCGAGCGCTGACGTTTGCATTCGCTGCTCGAAGGCATCCAGATAGCGCGCCAGAATATCCTTTACGGCAACCCGCCGCCCCAATAACGCCTTCAACGAGGTTGCCGGCGGCTCGATGGCAGAAGGATCATTGTTGACGTTAATTCCAATACCGACATTGATAAAAGCCACCCGATCCGCTTCAGCTTCCAGCTCGGACAGCAGGCCGCACAGCTTGCGTTCATCGACTAAAAGATCGTTGGGCCATTTGACCCGCACATCAAGACCGAACATCTCATTTAATGTTCGGGCAAGGGTTAGCGAAGCTAAAAAACTCACCCGAAAGCTTAGCACCGGCGGTAGATCAGGACGCAGCACAACCGTAAAATATAGACCCCCCTTGGCGGAATGCCATTCCCGCTGCAGGCGCCCCCGACCGCTTGTCTGACGCCCGGCAACGACCGTTGTAAAATCCGGGCACCCTTTTCGGGCCAGATCCTTGGCCGCATCCATGGTGGATGTCAGTTTCTCGTGATAGATGATTCGCGACTCGCGACCCGGAAACTCCCATGAATAGGGCACGTCCGGGGAATTTTTAAGCCGGTACCCCCTGGCGGATGATGTAATTTCATACCCAAGCGCCTGAAGCTGCTGTATGTGCTTCCAAACGGATACCCGGGATACGCCCAGTTGTGCGCTCAGGACCTCACCCGAGACAGTGCCCTCGGCTTTGCTTAATTTTTTAAGTATCGGCGCCTTCATATTAAAACCAGAGATTAGTTAACCAAAATTGTTGGCAAGGTTAACCAAATTTTGCGGGTCTGTCAATTGAAATGTAGATGTTGGATGACAGAAGACAGATATCAGAGGTCGGATCTGAATGATTTCGGATTTCAGATTGCGGATTGCGGATTGTTGAGATCTGAGAGAAGCCGCAGAAGGCAGCACTTTGCGGCTGCTGGCAGCCCTTAGAAAATCTGAAGCCAGGAGTCAAGGAATAAGGATCACGAGGCAGACGCTCTTTATTCCGCAATCCGAAATCCGCAATCCGCAATTATTTAAATTTGGTTCGAATTTCAACACCCCAGGATGCTAAATTTTGAGAGATAAATTCAACGACACGTTGATGGGCGGCCTGCCCGTTGCCGACTACCGGAATGGGACTGCCGAACTTAAAATAAATCGGACGGTCGGTATGGATCGGCCCGATTTCCTTTACCCGCCTGCCGTTGCCGTGAAAGTCGGTTTT
>JAFDCJ010000477.1 GCA_019312835.1 Deltaproteobacteria bacterium | reverse complement strand
CGGGATCCAAATGGATGGCACCGCAGTTTTTATTGACACAGATGTCGATCTTGATATTGCCCTCATCAATCTCAGCCAGGCTTTTGGTGCCGCAGCGGAAGCAATGATACTTGTGCTCGTCACGATACTTCTGGGTGGCTTCAAGTGTTACCTTTTGCCTGAACTCCCTGAGCAATTTCTGATCACGCTCGGCAAAATATGATTCTTCAGATTCTCGTTTGTGCTTTAATTTAACTGAAACTTGTTTCCTGTCCATACTTAGCTCCCTTTCTTTTTCAGGGGAATTGTTGCTAAACCCAGAATGTTGCTTCGTGAGTGAACATTATGGCTATTGACAACTAAACTGTTGCAATCCGACATGCCGACGACTTTCTCTTCCTGACGACCCGGCTGCACTTCTTAATCCGCTAATATCGGCGGGGTGAAAAAGGTTCCCGACCACAGGATCCAGGCAATGAACAGGGTCCAGACGGCATTGGCTGTCTGGGAAATCCAGTAGGCAATGGTCGGTCTGCTTCCGGTCCAGGCTCAGCGCGGCCCACAAGGCCACCAGGAAGGCGGCGACCCCAATCAGCACGTTCTGGGACATCTTGACCAATGCGGCGACTTTGTAGGCTGCATCGCCGCCAATGATGCCGCCGGCGGCCACCAGTATAAACCATCCGAGAAAACAGGCCCACCAGTCCTCACTTTGCCATACCGGCTGCTGTAGAGTTTTGTTGCTCATGGTTGCCTCATTTGACGTGTGGGTTCGTCTTTTCCTCCGCATGGCGCTTGCTTCTTTCCGTTGCCAGGAACAATCCCAGCCCGGCTGCGGGTTTCCCATGGGGTTTCGCCGAGCCCTTGACCAGGTATGCAGCAAGCCTTGTGCCAATTTTTTAACTTATTGAAATCCCTTTTGTTTCATATTTTTTTAAATCGGAACCGGAACTCGCAGTTCAGTTCTTTTGAAAAAAAGGAATCTGGAATTCCGCCAAGTGCTGTCTCTGTGCAGGGTCATCAGCGCAATTGGCTGAATGAAGCATGTATTAGCGGATTTTTTTTTGCATAAGATTCAGACACTTGTTTTAACCATGATCTTATGGCGGCATTTAATTGTGGATCTTGGCAATCCTGGCATATCACTTGCGTTACCTGAAGGGGCGGCGACCCGGAACAACGGCAGTGAAACAGGGGGATAATTTTAAAACCAACAGGGAGGTCAACCAGTGTTCGAAACCGTTTTATACCCAACAGATTTTTCGGATGTGGCCGTCAAGGCGCTGGAGTATATCAAAAAGCTCAAGGCCAGCGGCGCGAAAGAGGTGATTGTTCTGCATGTCAACGATATACGCGGCAATGATTCCGTTCTTCGGATATTGGGTGAAAGCCAATTCAATAAGCTGGAGAAAAGCAAAAGGGAAATAACCGAGACCAAGCTGAACGGTATTAAAAAGGAATTGGTCGATGCCGGTCTAAAAGTAGCGGTCAGGATTGAAAGCGGCATGCCGGTAAGAGAGATACTCAGAGTTGAAGAAGAAGAGAATGTTGCCGTCATTGTGATCGGGTCACACGGCCGCAGCAACCTGGAGGAGATATTCCTCGGCTCGGTTTCTGAAAAGGTTATCCGCAAAAGCAGGGCGCCGGTTTTGGTGGTCAAGCGCTGAGCCATTTCATCTAAAGAAACAAGGCTTATGGGAAAGATATCGATAGTATATCCTTTGCACTCGCAAAGGACCACGGCTTTTCAAAATAAGGAGGCAACAGATGTTTAAAAAGATTCTTTATCCGACCGATTTTTCCGATGTGGCAGCCAAAGCGCTGGATTACATCAAACATCTCAAAGAGGCCGGAAGCCAGGAAGTGGTAATTTTGCACGTGATCAACCAACGGACGATCGATGGCTTGATGCGACACGCCGTCAGCGACAGCCACATTGACACGTGGCTGAAAACGGCCAAAACGGTCGCGCAGGAATCCCTGGCAGAGATGGGAAAAGAACTTGAGGCTCTGGGTTTTTCAGTAAAGACGATCATCAAAACCGGTTTCCCGTGGAGCGAAATCCTCAATTTGGAGGAACAAGAAGCCCCGTCCATCATTGTCATCGGATCGCACGGTCGGTCCAACATCGGTGAGATTTTTCTCGGTTCGGTTTCCGAACGGGTGATCCGCAGATGCAAACGGCCGGTAATGGTCATCAAAAGGGAACCGGCGGTTTGAGCAAGTTAGGGTCTTCTCATTTCCAGGACAGCCATGATAGCGCCATTATGGCTGCAATTCAAATTCATAGTAGCGGCTGTCTTTTGATTCAGCCTGCACCAGAACTTCTTTGATCAGACTGTCTTCCGCGGCCTGGGCATAACCGGCGCTGATCCGAATGCGAATATCGTTGCGGTTGTCGCCGCTCACAAGATCCTCGAACTTCAGCTCACGCTCCAGGCGGGTGGCAAACCGGCGGGCGTCATCGATGTCGGCGTTGTGCAAAACGACGAGAATCCGATCCAGGCTATAGCGGGAGCAGGAGTCGGTTATGTCAAGGCGCTGCTTTATTTGCGCGGCAAAATTTTTCAGCACGATCTGTCCGGCGACATGGCCCATTTGGGCATTGATTTGATCCAGATTTTCGATTGTGAACATCACCACCGAAAAAGCGATCTGGTGGCGCCGCAAGCGCGTCAGCTCTTCATGGAATTTCCGCTCTCCGCGCATCGGTGTTGCCATGCCGGTCAAAGCGTCGCGCGGCTTCTCCAATCCCTGAATAAAAAGTTGAACTGTCGAGTCCGTGCATCGCTGAAGCTCCTCGGGCGAGCCCTCGAGGCGGATTTTACCTTCATCCAGCATAACGATTCGCTGGGAGAAAAAAAAGATATCCGGGACTTCGTGGCTGATCATGACGGCCGTGAAACCGAATTTTTTCTGAAAGTCCACAATCATCGCGTACAGCGCGTTGCGGCGCACGGGGTCAAGACCGGCCGTCGGCTCATCCAGCAGCACGACTTCCGGGTCCGTCACCAGCGCTCTGGCCAGGGCCACCCGCCGTTTCATCCCACCGGATAATTCCGCGGGATACTTATCCCTGAAGGCTTGCAGCTCGAATTGCGCCAGTATATCCAGAACCCGTTGATTGATCTCCGACTTCGCCAGAGAAGTCCCTTCCAGCAACGGCAAGGCAACATTCCGGTAGACGGTCATGGAATCAAAAAGGGCGGCATCCTGAAATACGTAGCTGAACCTGGCCCGCAGCTGGTTGATGTGCGATGGTTTCATCTTTGACAGGGGTTGGCCGTAGATGAGGATTTCACCTGCATCCGGCTGCAGCAAACCGATGATGTGTTTGAGCAACACACTTTTCCCCATTCCGCTTTTACCGATGATCGTGGTGACCTGTCCCTGAAAAATTTTGAGGCTGATGCCTTTGAGCACCTGGTTCGCGTTAAAGGCTTTAAAGACATTGTAAAACTGGACAATCGGCCTTTCCATTCAGCTTCTCCCTGTTATGGCGCTGTAATTGGTTGAGCAGTCGGGGAGTTCTCATGTCATGTGCGCGGGACCTGCGGCAGCCTGCCACAATCATAGATTTTGGAAACTGCACTGGATTTCAGATCAAGCCTGGAATGACAAAATAGCAATATATGCATCTTTGTCAATTGTGAAGCCTTTTATTTCGCGGGGATGACACGGGTTGAAGGAGAAGATCGAGTTCCGTCTTGTACAAAAATCAGAACTGAGAGTTCTCTTAATTAACCGTCCGGTAACGCATGCCATAAAATGTTACGGCTTTTTAATTTTTTTTACCTCAGCCGATCATTTTTTTTCGAATATCCTTAGACCGTTATACCGTTTCGCAGCACGTGCAGCCCGGGGGGCCTCCAGCAAGTCTTTATTTGGCATACCACTTGCCTATGTAGGCAGTGCGTAGACTCAATTTTAATAAAGAATCGGTAAAATTCACAGGAGACAACATGAAAAAGT
>JAFDCJ010000476.1 GCA_019312835.1 Deltaproteobacteria bacterium | reverse complement strand
TGAGGTCGGACCTGGCACAGTTCGGCGCACTGGGTATTGCCGCCCCACAGATGCAGATCTTTAAAAACGGCAGCCGGCAGGCCGATTTGATGAATAAACTGTATTCTGGGAAAATAGGTTTCCATATAATACCGGCATGTGAGACAATCCGAACATCCCAGCATCCCGCTGTCCTTCACCGTGAAGCAGTCCTGCAGCTGATTTTTGAATGCGATGCAGCTGTGGCAATTGTGACCGTGTTTGCTGCCGTTCCAGTGCTGCCAGCAATTTTGAAGGCTTTTGAAGATAAGACCATTGGAATTCTCACGCACCAGCTCAGGCGGAATTTTCTGGTCGCTGCTTTTTAGAAAAAACAGCAGGTCATCTACCAGAATTGAATAATTCCGCCCAACCCGGTTGGCATGAAGTTTCTTGGAGCGTATCCAGTACCCCACGGTGGTGCGCCCCACGCCGCATAGGGCAGCCGTCTGTGATACGGATAATGCTTTTTTAGTGGCTGTCATTGAATAAAATTACTCCGCTCGATCCAATCGGGTGAAGTTCCTGATGGATATATCGGCAATTCACCAAAATACTTGATGATTTCATGTCTAACGGCGGTGAAAATATTGCCCGGTGTCGAAATTTTGACGAAAATGTTGACCATCTGGATCGTTGAGAAGCAATTTGGTGCCGTTTTTTGATCATGGGAACAAAGTCGATCAAAATTTTAACCTTCTGTAATTTCTATATTTTTTTCAAATTTCAATGCTTTCAGCACTTTTTAGACCGTCGCCGGGCTCCCTTTAGGTAAAATGGCACATTAATTGCTATATATCTAAATCAAATGGAATGAAGTTTCCTCCTTTCCTTCATTCCCACCTCCGACTAACCCTGTTAGGTACCCCCCCTAACAGGGTTTTTTTTTCTAAATGTCAGTCTCCTAACCCGGGCGTCGATCCTCAACGGTCCAGAAGAAAACCCACCGGATTCTCATGGATATACCCTTTTTGAGGCCACTGACTGACGAAATATTGACACCACAGAAGGTCCTGCGGTGGTTGTACCTTTGTCGAAGGGATCCGCGCCCGCGCATCATGAATCGCATGATATAATTTAATTATTAATTTAATTCAGATGGTTATCTTAAGTTGTAGGCCTTGGGCGGAGAAATTTTCGGATTTCTGACCTTAAAAAGATTGCAGTTTTTTCCGTCCATGGTGCGCCGGACATCGATCGCCGGCATCCGTTTACTTTTAAATCCCATGATGCGGCATCCATGGGGAAATTGCGGATCCCATGTGACGTAATAATGCAGACATTTATGGCAGGAGACGGTCATAGTGTCTGGTTTCCGGCTGCTGGTCGCTGTCATTTGATCACTGGCTGATCGATTCCAGGGCTGGGAGTTAAGGGTTACGCGGTGCGGGGAGAAATTGTGACAATATCAACTCAAAAGCCACTGATATCTGTCTTCTGTCATCTGCCCTCTGTTTTCTGAACACTGTCAGTGTCGGCTGCGCTCAATGTGCCACAGGCGCATATTCTCCAACATCCGCCAGGCGCGCTCACGATCCTGCTGGTTGTCGGATTTACTGGCTTCAATGACGGATCGGATTACCTCGTCGCTGACCCCATTATTTTTTAGATAAACGATGTCTGCGGGGCTGATGTGGCGAACGCTCTGGGTAGATTGGCCATAAACAACGGGTTCGTTATCTTTCAAAAACGAGCCGTCCTTGATGATCAGCTGCAAGGTTTGTTCCCCCACCCCGGCTTTTTTCATGGCAATGATGTCTTCGACGCTGAAGGCCGCGGTTTCGATCACCTTCTCCCGGGCGACAACCCCAATGGTCTGATCGCTGACCCCGGCGTTTTTAAGCGCAACGACATGTTTGCCGCTCAAGGCCCAGGCCGATTGGCTCGCCCAAAGACACAACCAGAGGCTAATGAATGCGATGGCAGCTCTTTTCATAACCAAACCTCACTTCAGGAAATTAACCAGGCTGGGCTGAATAATCCGGGATGCCGTTGCAAGGGTGGACTGATAGGCCAAATCGAGCTGGTTTAACTCCATAACCGCCTGATTCAGGTCGGTATTTTCTGTATCGCCCAGCATTTTCTCCAGTTGGGGTATATAGTTGGCCCAAAAATTCTCGGTACTTTCCAACTGGAACAATTTGGGAGCGCTGGCTGCTCTGAACTCGCTTATCTGGGTGCGTACCGAGTCCAGCTGGGGCGTCAGGTTGTCTATGGCAGCGCTATCGTCATTTTCCAGCGCCGTGATCAGGTCCGCAAATATCTCAAAGGTGTCGAGCAAACCGGCTGGGGCGAATATTTCACGGCCGTCGGCAGCGATGTTTAATTCCGTATTTTCGCCCATAATGACACGAACCGAACCATCGTCGCCATTGTAGGTGGCATAATCAACCACATCGCCGGCAGCATCGGATGCGGTTACGATAAAGGTATACAGCCCGTCGGCCGGAACAGGGCCGCTCCAGGCCACGCTGTTAACGCCATCCGCCCCGCCGCCGGCCGGTGTGATGGTATTGATGACCGCGCCGCTGTCATCCATAACTTCTATGGTCACGTTGGTGGCGTTGGCCGCCAGCCCGAATTCGAGATTCCCGGCCACCCCTCCGCTGACTTCCACCACGTGGCCAAAGGCCGCTCGGTCGGTTTTATGGCCGGAAAACATGTAGGTATTGCCGTTTTTAAAATTGGCCAGTTCTACGACCTGATCATACAGATCCCTGACCTGATCGGCGGCAAAGAGCCTTGATTGGGTGGTGCCCTTGGCCTGCTGCTGGGAGATCTCTCTGACCACTGAAACCAGGTCATCAACAACCTTCAGGGTTAACTCGGTGGATTCCAGCCGGGTGGTGGCCCGCTGGATATTGTCCATATACTGATCAACCGTGGCAAGCTTGTTACGATATTGCAGTATTTGGCGCATACCGATGGGATCATCCGAGGGTTTGTTTATCTTCTTCTGGGTTGCTATTTGTTCCTGCACCCGGTAGAGCGACTCGCTTTGGCGCATCAGGTGCCTGGTCAGGGTAGTTGACATCATGCTGTTGGTAACCCGCATCTAAGCCTCCTTTAGGTTAGACCATGTTTAAAACGGTCTGCATCAATTCATCAGCCGTTGTTATCAGTTTGGCAGCCGCGTCATAGGCGGTTTGAAATTTAACCAGATTGATCATTTCCTCATCCAGCGATACCCCCGATATCGATTCCCGGCGATTTTCAAGCTGAACGACCATGGCAGACTGATGGTTGAAATAAGCATCCGCACTTTGAAGGTCCCCGCCGATTGCACCGACCAGGGAGTTATAATAGTTTTCGAAGGTTATCGAATTGCCTTTCATGCTCAGGGCGTGCTGTAGATTCGCGATGGCGATCGCCTGGCTGTTGTTGCCTGGGATGCCGGCACTGGTGGATGAGGCCGCGATCAAATTCAGGTCATTGGATACCGCCGTGTTAAGCTGAAGCGTTCTGGCGGAGCTTCCGCCGCTAAGTATGGCTGTATTGGTGCCGGCACTCAGATCCCAGGCGGCCGCCGGTGCAGTTGCCACAACGCTGTTGATGCCGGCATGGGCCTGGAGCGCGGTGGCGATCTGATTGCCGGTGGAAACACCGTCTTCTATGGCGATCTGTATATCTCCGGTAACCGGATCCGTGGTTACCGTTTCTGAACCTGCTGTTCCGCCCCCCACCAGCGTGACCCTGATGTTGCCGGTGCCACCCGTTTCTGCTGTTATGGCCAGCAAGGCATCCATCGAGCCCGAAGCCGTGGTCATGCCGGTAAAAAAATCAGTGCCGGTCGAACCGTCCAGTCCCCAACCGCTCTGGTGCAACGTGTTGACCCGCTGGGTCAAGGTTTCCGCCAGGATGTCAAGCTGCCGCATGTAGCCGCGAATATCAACGTCCCTGGCCTCCAGCCAGCCGGCCATCTTGCCGTTGGAGATGTCGGCGGTAATATTGACCGTGGCGCCGTCCATGTCTACCCAGGCAACATCCTTTAAGCCAAAATCATTGACCTGGGTGGTTAAGCTTCGAAAAGAATTGCTTTCCACCAGGCTTTGCCCGGTTCCTACTGAAACCACAACCCGGCCCGTGGAATCTTCAAAAGAATTGATATCGATCAAAGCCGCCAGATCCTTCAAGGCCATATCCCGCTGATCCCGGTAGTCATTGGCGACATCGCCCGAAGCTTCGACTTCCATAACTTTCTGATTCAATGCAGCAATCTGTTGCGCAAGCTGGTTGATTTCAGCCACCCCGCCTTCGATGCTGGCATCTAATCCCTCCTGGACTTCGATGAGGTCTGCATACAGCCGGTTGAATGTGCCGGTCATGACGTCACTTTGAGCCTTCAGAATAACGCGCTCATTATACCCGGAAGGCTCGTTGGACAAATCCTGCCAGCTCGTGAAGAACTTATTGAGCGACTGACTGAGTCCGAATTCATCGCTCTCATTAAAGATAACTTCGGCCAATTTGAGGCCGTCCTTGCGAGCATCATAGCGGCCAAGGGTTTCGCTTTCAGCGTTGATCTGAACCCCCAGAAAGCGGTCGTATACCCGCTCGACGCTGACGCCTTCAACGCCATAGCCCATCAGCCCGATGGCGGTCTGCACCGGTATTTTGGTTTCCAGCAGCAGCTTCTGACGGGAATAACCGGGAGTATTGACGTTGGCAATGTTATTCCCGGTAACATTGATGGCCCGCTGCTGGGTCAGCAACGCATTGCCGGCCATGCTCATAACGGCGTATATGTCTGTCATCGTGCCTCTCCTTACGATAAGGCCGGTTGGATTTGCGGGCATTGCCGGCAGGCCCTTGACTCCGTCAGCCCCGGCATACTCGAAAACGATCTTGATAAAGACGCACTCTTTTTTAGCTCGATAGCCATTCGCTCACCTTTCCCGTAATCACCGGCAAAGCAGATAATCCCCTGGGATTTGCCCCACGGGAGACTAGTTGAACGTCAATGCCTCCGCCAATTCATCCACCCACTGGGAGACATTGGTGGCAATGGTGTCAAATTGGCTCACATCTATTCCCAATCGTTCGATCACGGTGGAAGACAGTTCAACATCCGCGCGCCCCTCACCGTTCGGCTGGCATAAAAGATTCGACAAATAGACGATATCAACCGATGCCTTGCACCTTTCGGGGAAATCGGGATCGTGATGCCAGCGGACCGCTTCGATGACGTCGCTGGGAAAAGACCACTGGGTTAATACCTGAGCACCGACTTCGGCATGGTCGGTCCCCAGCACCATATTCTCGGCCACCACATAGGGAACCCCTTTGCCGGCAATCTTTTCGATGTCGTCCAATTCGTCTTTGACGAAATGCCCCAGAATCAATTTGCCGATATCATGCAAGAGCGACGGGGTAAAAATATCTTCGGAATCGATATTTTTGTGGTCTTTAACCAGCGCCTCGGCGGCAATCGAAACGGCAATGGAGTGCCGCCAGAGATCGCCGGGCGGCAAATCGTACCCGGGAACCGGTTTGTCCATGATCCCGCTGACACAAGACGCCACGACCAGCTGGATTAGCCTTTTTAATCCCAGCAACAATACGCCCTGTTTCACCGAAGACACCTTGGACGGTATCCCGAAATACGCTGAATTCGCCAGTTTTAACACATTGCCGGTCAATCCCGGATCGTGTCGCAAAACATCTTCGATCTCAACCATCGACGTTTCCGGGTCTTCAAGCATCTTGAGCATTTTGGCACCCGTGGCCGGCATGCTCGGAAACGATCTGATTTTAGATGTGATGTTTTTTAATATTGGTTCGCTCATAATCCCCTCTTTTGGCCATTGCTGCTGATAATCGTCTTCCCGGTGGCAATGTTAAAAAGAACGGTATGACTGGCCGCTGCGACGATATCTTTGGCTATTTTGTTCAGTGTCTTGAGATGGTTGCTAGATTTCATCGCAGACACACTTTCCGGAAGCACCCGTATGTTGAACCAGACCGGTGCGATAATAAATCGGATTGGCGGATCCGATCTCGCTAAGGAGGTTAATGGAGCCCCTGACAAGGTCCCGGGAGTGCTCGAACAATTGTCGGTTGCGGTCATTGGCGTCCTGAGCGGATTCAAGCACCGCTGATAAATCCGCTTTGGCTTGCTTCAGCCGACCTGCAAATGGCTCACCCACCAGTTGCGCAATTTTGGTCAAATTCATATCCTGGGCGGAATATCCCAGGGCATTCCCAAGGGCGGCAACCAGATCGAGCCGTCGTCCTTCGAGCAGTCCGAGAGCCACCAGAATATTTTCTTTCTCGATTTGGGCCTCATTGAGGGCCATTAAATTCAATTGAATGGCGGCATCTTTTTCTTTGCTCATCACCGTCGACATGGTCTGGTAGAGCTCGGTCTCACGGCTGAGAACATCCAATAATTGTGTTAGGCTGTCTGTCATATCCATGGGCTTTTTTCCTGTTACAGATACTTTTTGACTATGGTTATTATCGACAAAAATATCAAAAACTTTAGGCTTTTATGCAGACCGCCGGCGTTTGAATATCGGGGTAAGTGCCCTGCTCTGTCAGGATGCGTCGGGATCTTCGTTTTTATCCAATTGCCCGCCCAGCTGTTTCATCAACATGGATGCAAGGCCGACGCCCCCGGCGGAGGACATTCGCTTGGAATACTCGACATCCAGCAACGAGGTAAAGATTTCCTCGGCCTTGCCGCCACTGATGAACCCGGATCTATCAACGCTGGCGCGCATTTCTTTGAGCAGATAGGAGAGAAATAACGACTCCATCTCCCTGCAGGCCGCCTGCAGGCGTCCATCGGCGTGACCGGCAGCGGATGGTTTCACAGATTTAAAACGATGACCAAGTAGCTGATTGCGGTGATGCTGGTTGAAATGTAAGGTGGCCACTGCGGAAAGGGAATTTTTCTCATCCATTAAATGATCTCCAGTTCGGCCTGCAGGGCCCCGGCAGCTTTGAGCGCCTGGAATATGGCAATCAAGTCCCGCGGTGTCACCCCCAGGGCATTGAGGGCTTTGACGACCTCCCCGATACTCACGCCGGACTCAACCAAAAAAATCGGATTGCTACCCTCCTCGATCAAGACCTGCGACTCCGGCGTTACCACGGTCTGACCGCCGCGTGAGAACGGTAAAGGCTGGGAGACATTCGAATTCTCTTTGATTTCGATACTCAGATTCCCGTGGGCAATGGCAATGGTCGAAATTCTGACATTTTCCCCCATGATTACGGTGCCGGTGCGCTCGTTGATGACCACTTTGGAAACGATGTCCGGTGTCACCCCGAGTCGTTCGATCATGGTCACCAGAGCAACCGTATTGCCTTTGTATTTCTCGGGAACTTTCACTTCAATCGTGCCCGCATCCCGGGTGCTGGCAATTTCATCGTAAAAGGCGATATTTATCGCCTGGGCCACCCGGGACGCCGTGGTAAAATCGGCCCGGTGCAGATTCAATGTCAGGGATTGCCTGTTATTAAAATCAGAGGCGATCTCTTTTTCGATGATGGCGCCATTGATGACGCGCCCGGCGGTGGGATGGTTTTTCTGCACCCCTGATCCCGATTCACTGCCGGCAGCAAAGCCGCCGGTGCTGACCGGTCCTTGGGCAATGGCATATACCTGACCATCGGCACCCTTTAACGGGGTGAACAGCAGGGTCCCGCCCTGGAGGTTTTCGGCATCGCCGATTGAACTGACCAGAACGTCGATTCTGCTGCCAGAGCGTCCGAAAGCCGGCAAATCGGCGGTCACCATGACAGCGGCCACGTTGTCTACTTCAATATCGTCCGGTTTAACCGTAACGCCCATTCTTTCGAGCATACTGGCAAAGGACTGGATCGTAAATATGGCATCGTCACTGTCACCGGTTCCATTCAGTCCGACCACCAGGCCGTAACCGACCAACTGATTGGTGCGCACCCCCTTGATGTCGGCAATGTCCTTGATGCGAACCCCGTGGGCCTGACCGATGATCCCCAATAATATCGCCACACAAACGGCCAACTTCGTTATTGATGGTTTCATAGGTGTTTTCCAGCTGCTAAAATGATTAAAACGGCCATGCATTGTTCAATAAATTGGCCAGCCATCCCGGTCGCTGACGATCATCCACCACACCCGATCCGCTGTAGGCAATTTTGGCGTCGGAAATGAACGTGGACAGAATAATATTGGTATCAGAAATATCGCGGGGCCGGATGACACCGGATAAAATAATCAACTGATTTTCGTTATTGACCATCACCTCGCGCGTGCCGACAATTCTCAGATTACCGTTGGCCATGACATCGACCACCCGGCAGGTAATGTAGGCCTCGAGATTGCCGCTGCGGCTGGTTTCGCCATCTCCTTTAAAATCCGATGATATTGATCCTTTGACGGACGGATTGCCGAAGGGATCGATTTTGGGAATATTATCGTCGACATCGGGCAGAACCTCATCTTGCCACCATTTTTCGATACCGAACAATTTATCGATGCCGGCCTCCAGTCCGGAGCTGCGTTCGGTTTCCGTGTTGGCACGGTTCGTGGCTTGGGCCGACTCTTCGATTTTCACGGTGACAATGTCTCCGATATTGCGCGCTTTGGTATCAATAAACAAACCGTTGAAGGAACTGCGCGCCTGCCACAGGGACCCGTTATGCGCCTCTGAAGTTACGGCCGGCTGGGGCACTGTCATCAGGGGAGAAGGCATCTGCTGTATGGCCGGTTGAACATTGTTGCGGTTGCCGGCGCATCCGCCCAATCCGATCAGTATCAGCAGGGTGAAAATTCCGACCGTCCATCGATTTCTGGTTGTCCGCATATCTCTTTACCTTATTGATCCGGCGCAGACCTTGGCGACTGGCCGCGCCCCAGTTTTTGTCTGATTAAAAATCCACTTTTACCGTATTGGCATCCATTACCCGGGCGTAGAGAACTTTCTGGGATTCAAAGTTCACCACCGGAATTCGATCACCCATAGCACCCTTTTTTTTGACCTGGCCCAGAGCCGTAATCTTCAGCCCCTTGGTTTCGGCAACGATTACCACCACGTCGCCGCGTTTTACCAGTGGCGGCATTTCCACCAGATTGGCCCGCAACACGGTTTGGGACCCGATAGCTCTCCGGGTGCGTTTGCCGAGCACCGCTTCCGGATCGGTGATCACGTCGTCAGGGACCTTAGCCAAATCCATCGCCAACACCTCGATGTCGTCTTCGGTAATGGGTTTATGCCTCCCCATCGGCTTTTTCGTGACCACAACCTCGGCCAGCACTTCGATGGTTGCGGTGGCCCAGACCCTTTTGTATGCTTTACCATTGACCTCAAAATTTACCGCCAACGGAACCTGCCCCACCATACGGCGATTGCGGGGGGCGCTGACCGCATAGGTGATGCGCCCGACCGGCAACCGCATGCTTTCCGAAACCTGAATGTCTTTGATCCGGGCATTGGGATTCTCGGACACAAGGTTTTTGGCGATATGGTCGGCAACGAGCCCCTCAATTTTTTTCCGGCTGACTTCAATAAAGCCGCGGGTTATGGTAATCGAAGCCGGAAGGTCCAATACCAGGTTAGCCAGATCAAACCCGTTTTGCTTCAAGCGCGTTTTGATGGAACCGCCGTCAATCGTGCGGGAGCTGCCGGGCAAAGGCGCCCGTCCCACCACAACACCACCCAGCTTGAGGACTTCCTGAGCGTCAGGGCCCTCGATCTTGGCGATGCTGCCAAGAAGAATATTATCATTATCGACTTGAGCTTCGGCCGCTATCTGCACCCGGGTTAAATCCGTTGCCCAAATATCACTGACCGATGCCGACAGCATACCCAGCACCACCAGCGCGATTATACAGCGGGGAAAAAACTTGCATTGCGGATTTATAAATTGGGTAGGTTTCATGGCCTCATTCTCTACCGTTTGATATTGTTGGCTATCTGCAGCATCTCATCGGCGGTCTGGATTGATTTGCTGTTGGTCTCATAGGCCCTTTGAGCCGTAATCATATTCACCATTTCGTCGACAACGCTGACATTGGACATTTCCAGAAACCCCTGGGCAAGGGTGCCCAATCCATCCTCGCCGGGAACGCCTGTGGCTTCATCCCCGGATGCATCCGAGGTTATGTAAAGATTTTTTCCGGTGCTGATTAACCCGGCCGGATTGATAAACCGGGCCAGTTCGATGGTGCCGACCTCGGTGGGGGTCGAATCTCCAGCCTGCAAAACGGACACGGTCCCATCCATGCCCACCGAAACAGATATGGTGTCAGTGGGAATGGAAATTTCCGGCTCGAGGGCGAATCCGTCTGAATTCACAACGCGCCCGTCTTGATCGAGTTTAAACGACCCGTCCCGGGTATAGGCCGTATCGCCGTTCGGCAAAATGACCTGGAAAAAACCGTCACCTTCAATGGCCAGATCCAGCTCGTTGCCGGTATTCTCCATTGAGCCCTGGGTGAAAATTTTGAGAACGGTGGACGGGCGGGTGCCACTGCCGATCTGTATCCCGGCGGGAACCTGGGAATCCTGGCTGGAAGACGTTCCGGCCGGCTTGAGGGTCTCATATAATAAATCCTGAAATTCGGCCCTGCTTTTTTTGAACCCCGACGTGTTGACATTGGCCAAATTGTTCGAAATGACATCAAGATTCAGGGCCTGGGCCTGCATCCCGGTGGCTGCTGTCCAAAGGCTGCGTATCATGTATCCTCCTGTTGTTGCGTTATTAGTTATTTGTTAATTATTACCAGAAAAAGCCTGCGATCTTAGTAAAGAATTTTCAAATGGTTGAACCATAAAATCGGATTTATCCTTTCAACGAATAACCAATAACTGCTCTACACCTCCCCACCTTCGTTAATCGATCTGGCAGTCGCCTCATCGGCGCTGCGGATGACTTTTTGATAAGATTCATAACCGCGCAGAACTTCAATCATCTCCGTCATCATTTTGACGACATCAACATTGGAAAGCTCCACAAAACCCTGGCTGACTTTATAATCTTCCGCCTCTTGCGGCGGCGGGGTATTGTCGGCCGGCTTAAACAGGGTGTCACCCATCTTCATTAAGCTGCCGGTTTCCGGAAACTCGACAATGCGCAGGCGACCGACCTGTTGGCCGTCCACGGACACATTGCCGTCTTCATCCACGGCAAATTTTTTATGCTCATAGGCGGCTGCGCTGGCGTCGACCGTGATTTCTCCGCCGTCGCCCAAAACAGGATAGCCGTTGCGGGTTACCAGCACGCCTGCGTCGTTTAGCGTGAAATCACCTTTGCGGGTATAGTGAACACCATCAGGTTTTTGAACACAAAAGAACCCATCGCCGATAAGGGCCAGATCAAAATCATTGCCGGTGTTTTTGAGGCTGCCGTGCGAAAAGTCGGTATACGAAGAAAACTGAAACCAGAAGGACTGGGCCTGGGAAGTGCTCACTTCAGGAGAATCGGGTACGAAAGCGGCCGGCAAATCAGCCGGGTCGATAAACTGAAACTGCCCGTGGTCCATTTTATACCCAACGGTGCTGGCGTTGGCGAGATTGTTCGAAATTATCTGCAGTCGTTTTTCGTAAGCCAAGGCGCCGGAAGCTGCCATGTAGATGCCGCCACTCATGTGTTTACCTCGCTATGCTTTTGCGGTGAAGCCGTTTTTCCCCGGTCCCACAGTTAGGGGTTGGGCGCTGTATTGGGTCAATTGTCCGACATTTTTATCATGCAAGAGATATACCAATGCACCCAACTGCCCGAAACACTTTGCAAGGCCATTTTGCGGGTGAAATGAACCATTTTATTCATCCCGGTGACAATCTTTGCCGGTTTAATAATTCCTTGGGGGAAATTTTTGCCGGTATCCGGGCGATGGCCTTCAATCCTCCGGAAAATCGGAGCCTTTCTCCGGGGACATCGCCACGGGGCAAGGGTGAGGCTCAAGATCGGAAGGGCCCTGATGCCTGCCAGTTGACAGCAGTTACATCAGCTGGGATTTTGTAGATTTTACTATTATTTTTGGAGACTCATCACAAGCTCGATTTCCCCCAGAGGCGTCTTGAGCTCATCGGATATTTGCTTGGCACTCAGTCCCCGGATAGCCAACTGCTGGATCCGGGCCTGGCGGTTGCTTTGGCTGGCTGTTTCCGTCACCCTTTTAGGCGGGTCGGCACCATGGGGGACAGGTGCTGGTGGAAGCCCCTCCTTGGAATCGGGCTCGACATACTTAAGCTTCTGAAATTGCATGACCTTATCGAGGTTTCGTCGTTCGTTGGCCGCAACTTGAAGGATATTGGTAAAAGCCAGTTCAACTTGCTGGTCTATCGCTTCTGTGAAAACCTGGAAATTGAAATCCGGACCGGATTGGCGGTTCGCGGATAGCGCATCAGGTTTCATTTTACGCCGGTGATGGCGCATCAAGTAGATTAGGATCAGAAGACATAAAAATATTTGAAGGCCGTCTACCACGATTTGCCAATGCTGCAACAGTTTAATTATCATCTCAACTCCTCGTCGCTGAAAACGTCCGCCATTCACTTTTTAGACCCGTATGTCGATTATCCTTTTACCCCGGGGGGTTGGCGGATTTGTTTCTTCATCCGGAAGATGCGTTGCCGCAAGCCCCTGCGACGGCGATATTTCCGTCGCAGGGGTGATTTCCGACGGCCTTACGCCGTGCTTTGGATGTTTCTTCTTTTTTTTCTTTTGTTGGCCCTGCGGATTGCCTCTAAACGGCGGTTGCTGGCCGTTGCGAGATCGCCGATCCACCGCCTTGACCCGCTCGGTGGATGGCAGCAAGGGAGAAATTTTGTTAAATTGTATGTTGTCCACCATGGCACTACCTCTGGTAGAGTCTGGCAGGCACCTCCGAACCTGTTCGTTTTATCGCAGATTACCCTGCATTCTATTCGCCTATTAGTTTTTCTTTTTTAAGTTTGGCCCGCAGGCGTAGAATCGCCTGGGAGTGAATTTGTGAGACCCTGGACTCGGTGATGTTAAGGACCTTGCCTGCTTCCTTCATGGTGAGTTCTTCCAGATAATACAAAGAAATAACCAGTTTTTCTTTTTCAGGCAGCTGTTCGATGGCCCTTGCCACGGCTTCCTTTAGCTCCTTTAATTTTGTCAGGGTAAGGGCATTATCATCATTATCAATAAGATAACTTAAGAGTTTTTCCTTCTCATCCCTGGAAGAAAACCCCAGTTCCTCGAAGCTGATAAAGGATATGCTGGACATCTGTTTGGTGCGGTAGACCTGTTCGACATCGATCCCCAGCTCTTCGGCAACTTCAAGATCATCGACTTCCCGTCCCAACTTTTGCTCCAACCGCATGCATGCGTTCTCCAGATCTCTTATTTTGCGGCGATTCGAGCGGGATAAGAAATCCCGTGATCGCAGCTCACTGAGAACGGCGCCTTTGATCCGGAAAACCGCATATGTCATGAATTTATTGTCACGGCTGGGATCATAGCGATCAACCGCCTGGATCAATCCGATAACGCCCACATTCATGAGATCATCAATATCAATGGTGGAGGGCAAGTGAACGGCGATCCGATGAACTATCCGCTTGACGTACGGCAGATATTCCGTAATCAGTTCATCCCGGTAGGCGGCGTCATTCTTGACGGTTTTTTTCACAGTTGTCTGGGCGGTTGCCATAAGCTAAAATCTCCAAAATGAAATGACGATTGTCAAATCAGATACTGGTCTGAACCAGGTGTTTCCAGAATAAATTGCTTGCCCCCTGTGGAAGCTTTTGCGGCGGTGAATTCGCTATTTTTCTAGCCAGGTCTCGGAAACATCTGCTGGCCTGGGTATCCGGATATAACTCGCTGACTATTTTCTGATTTTTGACCCCTTTGGTGACCTTGTCATCGTATAAAATGCATCCCAGATAGTCGCTGGTAAGATCCAAAAACCGATCGGTCACTAGATGCAATTGCCGGAAAACCTCACGCCCCTCTTCAGGACGGGTGGTCATGTTTACCAACAGTTTGCACACCTTCTCCGAATATTTTAACGACAGTACCTTCATGAGAGCATAGGCATCGGTAATTGAAGTGGGCTCGGGTGAAACCACCACCACGATTTCCTGGGCCGTGGCATTAAAATCCATCACGTTGGAGGAGATGCCCGCAGCCGTATCAATAAACAGGACGTCAACACTGTTAACCAGGCTATCCAATTGGGTGAAGATATCGATTTTCTGTTCCCGCGTCAGATTGGTAAGCTCCTGTATACCCGAAGATGCAGGCAAAATCTTCATTCGCCCCGGGCCTTCAACCAGAATTTCCTCAATGTTTTTTTCCCCCAAAATCACGTGGGACAGGTTGTATTTCGGGGCCAGCCCCAGCAGGACATCCAAATTCCCCAACCCCAGGTCGGCGTCCAGTATCAGAACTTTCTTCCCTAATTTGGTAAAGGCATAGCCTAAATTGGCCACGATACTGGTTTTACCAACACCGCCCTTGCCGCTGGTAATGGCGATCACCCTTGCTTTGGGCCCACTGCCGCTGCGGTTGGTTGTTGTGGGGCCCCGACCTTTTTGACCTCGGCGGCGGTTTAGGCTGATCACCTTGTTCGAGACATCTTTCAAGCTCATTGTGGATTTGTCTCCTGCTGGTTATAATGATGAGTGGCGATAACCGGCATACCGCATCATCTCTGTCTTTAATTGGTTGTTTCCAAATCCGCCCGAGGCGGATTACACCCGCAACGATCAAAGCACTGACGTGCTTTTGTCTTCCCCCGCCCATAAGGCGGGAAAATCCAAGCCAGCCGCTTTGCGGGTGGTCGTTGACTCACTGCCAGGGTTTTTGGGGTTACGGTCCGGATTACAGCTGCGACACGGCAAAAAATTCTGTGTTTCAGCTTCCTGGGCATCGTCAAACTTAACGCTATTTTCAGTTTTTATTCTCTTGGCCCACTTACAATCCGGGGTATGATAAACATCGGAATTCCTGTTGGCCACAAAATAGGGTCGCGCGGTGGCTTTCATTTCACTGGTCTGCATGTTTGCCTTGCAGGCGTTGGCGGTATCCACCGCATGCGCGCCCTGCCGGCTGCGGGAGCTAAAGAGCAGATCGACCAGCCGCTGCACGGTGCCGGCTTCAATATCGTCCGGCACCTTGCGCCCGCCACAAAGAAAGGAAAGGGGCAGATTGGTTTGAATCAGCACATTGACGATATTGCCGAAAACACAGCTCTCATCTGTTTTGGTAACCAACAGCCGATCGATGCCAATTTCCTGGAAAGTTTTGGATATGGCCAGGCAGTCTTTTTCTTTGGTGGTCGCGCTCAGAATCAGCTGGGTTTTCAGACCGGTTATCCCAGCCAGGCAAGCTTTAAGCTCTTCAATGTGTTCTTTATTTTTAGGATTTATACCGGGCGTGTCGATCAAGATGGTTTTTTTGTCCTTGAATCGCCTCAGGGCCTTTTTCAAATCGACTGCATTGGCCGCAGATTGGAGAGGAATCCCGATTATCCGGGCGTAGGCCTCCAGCTGTTTGACCGCGGTAATGCTGTAATTGTCAATGGTAATCAGGCCAACGCTACCCGGGCTGGCTTTAGCCTGCCGGGCGGCCAGCTTGGCAATGGTGGTTGTTTTGCCCACGCCGGTGGTGCCCACCAGGGCCACAATGGTCTGCTTTCCGGCCACAAAAGGATCCCTGTCGGTGCGCACCCCCATGTCTTCCAGAAGGGAAGCGATGTGCGGTTTGATGTCACCATTGGACAAAATGTCCTCCGAAGCCGGTATGCGTCTTATCTCCTCGATGAGCTCGGAGGCGATGCCGCGATCCACTTCCTGTCCTAATATCTGCTGATACAACGATGACAAGGCCCTGGCACTGCTGCGGGAAGATGGTGTTTTGCCGGAATCGATTTTGGCTCGGGAAACACCATTTGCCGATGGATAATCCGATCGGGTCTGATGGTATCTTTCCCGGGTCGATCCGGTGGTGTTCATCTCTTCCGGCTTCTCCCGGCGGTATGACTTACGGCCGATGGACCGGGTAACAAATCTTTCTCCGGACAGCTGATTATCAACCGCCGCCGATACTTCCACCCCGGCATATTTCAACGATCCGAAAAAGCCTTTGCCTTTCCTTAAACTGCGGGCTGACAGGATCACGGCATCAGCGCCAAGCTCCTCTTTTACCTTGCGAAGGGCAGTGGTCATGTCTTTGGCTTCAAATCTTTTAATTTGCATCTGATAACTCCAGTGAGCCTATGGATTGTATTTCAACATTACTGAGTATCTCGTCATAGGACAGTACCGCGATGTTCGGTATGAATTGGTCAATCAGTTTTTTAAAGTGACCTCTGATCTGAGCCGAGCACACAATCACCGGCTGATAATTCAACCCAGACGCTTTTTCCATAACCTGTACCAGGTTATTTACAATTTTCCGGCCTGTATTTGGATCCATTGCAAAATGGCTGCCCTGTTCCGTTGGTTGAACGGACGCCGCGACAGCCGATTCAACGCTGTGATCCAGGGTGATAACGGCCAAGATGCCATCGGCATTCTGATGCAGCTTCGTTATGGTTCGGGCCATTGCCTGGCGGACATACTCGGTCAACAAGTCAAGATCTTTGACCAGCGCCGCCCAATCGGCCAAGGTTTCAAGTATCAGCAACAGATCACGGATGGGAACCTGCTCCCGTAACAGATTTTGCAGGACCTTAACGACCCCTCCTAAAGACAGGTAATTGGGAACCAATTCCTCCACGACCTTGGGATGGGAGTCTTTGATGTTGTCCAGCAGTTGCTGGACTTCCTGCCGGCCAAGAAACTCGGGGGCGTGGCGCTTGACGATTTCCGACAAATGGGTGGTCATTACGGCAGCCAGGTCGACAACCGTATATCCTTTGGCCAGAGCCTTTTCTTTGGTGTCTTCCCTTATCCACAGTGCGGGCAATCCGTAAGTGGGCTCATGGGTCGGAATGCCATCGATCTTCTCATCAGCCGTACCCGGGTTCATTGCCAGATAACAATTGGTCATCAATTCTCCGCGGGCGATTTCATTGCCTTTTAGCAGGATGGCATACTCGCCCGGCTTCAGCTGCATGTTATCCTGGATATGAACCGGCGGTACGATAATGCCCATGTCGTAGGCGACCTGCCGCCGGATGGATTTGATTCGATCCAGCAATTCACCATCCTGTTCGGCGTCCACCAGCGGGATCAGGCCGTATCCCACTTCAATGGCCAATGTGTCCAGCAACGGTAAAGCGTCCAGATGTTCTACCGGCACTTCCCGTTCTTCAGCCGCTTCAGCCTCCTGTTCGGCACGGATTCTCTGCTGGGTGGCCCTGCGCACGAAATAGGCCAAACTGCCGGCCAATGTCCCCAGCACCCAGAAAGGTATCAACGGCAGCCCGGGAATAACGCCGAACCCGAACAGAACCGCGGCTGTGACACCAATGGCCCGCGGCTGAAACAAAACTTGGGATGTAATTTCCGCGCCCAGATTGGACTCGGCCCCGGCCCGGCTGACAATAATGCCGGCCGCCGTTGAAATGATCAGGGCCGGAATCTGGGTAACCAGGCCGTCACCGATCGTCAGCAGGGTATAGGTTTGGGCGGCATTGGCAAAAGACATCTGGTTCTGAAACATACCGATGGCCAGGCCCCCGATGATATTGGCCAGGGTAATGATAATGCCGGCAATGGCATCCCCGCGGACAAATTTGTTGGCGCCATCCATGGCACCATAATATTCGGCCTCCCGTGCAATCTCATCCCGGCGCAACCGGGCTTCCTGCTCATTGATCAGCCCGGCATTCAGATCGGCATCGATGCTCATCTGCTTGCCGGGCATGGCATCCAATGTGAAGCGGGCGGCCACTTCTGCAATTCTTCCCGCACCTTTGGTAATTACCATAAAATTGATCACCACCAGGATAATGAAAACTATGATTCCCACTAAATAGTTGCCACCGACCACAAAACTGCCGAAGGCCTGGATAACCTTGCCCGCCGCCATGGCCCCCTCGTTGCCATGAAGTAAAATTATCCGGGTGGAAGCGACATTCAGCGACAGCCGGAAAAGGGTGATCATCAGCAGGATGGAAGGAAAGGCCGACAGCTCCAGGGGACGCAAGGTGTACATGGAGGCCAGCAAAATGATGAGGGCAATGGTGATATTAAACGATATCAAAAGATCCAGCAGTGCCGGCGGCAGGGGTATCACCATAAACACCAGAATTCCCACCACGGCTAACGCAATGGTTAGATCACTGCTTTTGGTCAGTGCCGGCAGCTGCCCGGCTATTTGGTTTTGTCCTGCTAGTGCCATTTTTATGAATGAAGACTGACGAATGGCGAATGGCGAATGATGGTTGTCGCTTCGCTCCGTCTTTTACTATGTTTATTTCTTAAAGGTATTTAGGCTCCCCGTTTTTCAATTGGCATTTTTCTGTAATTCGACATTCGACATTCGTCGTTCGTCATTCCCGACGATACATTCCCTTGAGCCGGTAGACATATGCCAGCACTTCGGCCACCGCACGGTAGAGTTCGGCGGGAATGTAGTCGCCCAGCTCGACCATTTTATAAAGGGCTTGTGCCAGCGGTTTATCTTCAACCAGCGGAACCTCATGCTCCGCGGCGATTTCCTTGATGCGCTGAGCCACATGGCCGGCGCCTTTGGCCAGCACCTGCGGTGCAACCATTTTGGCCGCATCAAATTTTATTGCAATGGCCAGATGGGTCGGGTTGGTGATGACGACATCCGCTTCGGGCACGGCTTCCATCATACGCCGTCGGGCCATTTCCAGTTGCATGCTGCGGATTCTCGACTTGACTTTAGGGTCACCGTATGTCTGTTTCTGCTCATCTTTGACTTCCTGCTTGGTCATTCGCAGATCCTTTTCGTGCTGCCAGCGCTGATACAAAAAATCCAGGGTTGCCAGAACGATCAGGGCCAGGCAGACAAAAAAGCCTATTTTCAGCGCTACCCGCGCAATAAACACAAGAATTTGGCCCACCTCCTGGTGAATGAGCAGCGGGAATGCATCCATGTCGCTTTTCACAAGCACATAGGCAATGGACCCGATAATCAGCAGCTTGACGAGGGACTTGGCCAATTCCACCAAGGCTTTCAGCGAGACGAAACGCTTGATTCCGGCAATCGGATTTAGCTTGCTGAGCTTCGGGGCCATGGCCTCGCTGCTCAGCTGAAAGCCGACCTGCATAATATTGGCAACCAGCCCCAAAATGGCCAGCGGTAACACAAAGGGGATCAGAATCGACAATAATCTTTCCAGCAATTCCATTGAAAAAACACTGGCGTCGTTGATGCTTTCAAACCTCAACGTCCCGATGTTTTGAAAGACCCTTCTGATCACTTCCGACAGGTTCCAGAACATCCAGGAGCCTGCAAAATAAAAAAAGCCCAATGACCCCAGCAAGATCATCGCCGAAGAGACTTCCCGGCTCATGGCGACCTGGCCTTTTCGTCTGGCATCCTCCCTTTTCTTGGGAGTTGCTTTTTCGGTTCTTTCCTGCCCCGAGGTTTCTGGCATTTTTTATCGTCTCGAAGTTTCTATCGGGTTAATACGCCTACAAACGATGTCAATGTAAGCATCGGGATTAGGTCATCGCCTTGAGCATCAGGACTATATTTTGGCCTAAACCACTAAAAATATTCTGCAGAAATGCAGAAAAATATGGCAGACTGAAGCCGAGAAACAAAAGCCCAACCCCAATTTTAAGCGGCATGGCGACAATAAACACATTCATCTGCGGCACCGTCCGGGCGATCAGCCCGAAGGCGACGCTGGTAACCAGCATAGCCGCGATGACCGGGGCTCCCACTTGAATGCCGATCACGAAGACATCCCCGGACATTTTTATTATTTGCGCCAGCAAAGAGCCGTTAAAACTGGCACTGAAAGGCGGAACTATTTGAAAACTCTGTGTCAGAGCCTTGATAAACCAGTGATGGGCGTTGATGGTTACAAATACCAGTAATCCGAATAAATTCGTAAATTGGGCTAGCAGCGGCACCTGCTGACTGCCGGATGGATCCATCACATTGGCGAGGGCCATGCCCATTTGATATCCAGCCAATTGCCCGGCCAGCTGAATGCCTGCAAAAATTAATTTGACCGCGAATCCTATCACCATTCCTATCAAAATCTCAGTGATCACCCTCACCCCCAGCAGAAAAACATTGCTCAGCATGGGCAGGGGATCCAGCTCCAGCATTGGAAACAACACAATGCTGGTCGCAAAGGCCAGAGCAACTTTAAAAAAGAGCGGTATGCTATTGCTGTCAAAGACAGGCATAAACATTAAAATGGCAGCCACCCTGATAAAAACCAAAAAAAACAATTGCAGCTGGGGCAATGAAATGTTCAAAGAGATCATATTGCACTTTATCGGTCGGTATCGAGTCACTTGCTTTGGCCCGGTTCCCGATGGGTGTTACCGGACGTAAAGCATCATATTTTCAAACAGATTTTCAGTAAATACCACCATGGTCTGCATCATCCAGGGAAAGAAAAAAATAAGGGCCACGGCCACGGCCAGCATTTTGGGTATAAAGGTCAGGGTCATTTCATTGATGGATGTGGCCGCCTGAAAGATGCTGATCAGCAGGCCGACCCCCAGTCCGGCCAGCAGCATGGGGGCCGCCAGCAAGATCGCGGTCTTGATGGCGTCAAAAAAAAATCCGGTTATAAAATCTGGGGTCATGGTTTCTCGATTTTATTTTTTAGTGAATGTTAGGTGTTACGAGTTGCGGGTTACGCGTTCTGATGAGACCGATATCTGTCCCCTCGCCGCGCACCACGCAACGCGTAACTCGCAACCAAAAAGCCATTAGCAACCGCTTTGGAACACACAGTTCTCCAGTTAAGCGAATCCTTTGACTAGACTTCCGACTAGCAAATACCACCCATCGGCCAGCACAAATAGCATCAGTTTAAATGGCAGCGACACCATAATCGGCGGTAGCATCATCATGCCCATTGACAGCAGGACGCTGGCCACTACCATATCGATGATTAAAAATGGCACATACAGCAACAAACCGATCTGAAATGCGGTTTTCACCTCACTGATGATAAAGGATGGAATCAGCACGTTCGTGGGAATGTCGGCAACATTATTGGGACGCTGCAGTTTGGCAATGTCGACGAACAGGGCGAGATCTTTTTTCCGGGTCTGCCGAAACATGAACTCCCTTAAGGGCGCGGCCGCATTCTCCAATGCCTGCTGGTTGCCGATTTTTTTGTCCAGGTACGGTTGCAACGCATTTTGATTGATTTGGTGCCAAACAGGCGCCATTACAAAAAAAGTCAGAAACAACGCCAGGCCAATCATCACTTGATTCGGCGGCATTTGCATGGTGCCCAGGGCACGCCGCAGCAGTGAGAGAACGATGACAATCCGTGTAAAGGAGGTAACCATAATCAGGATTGCGGGCGCCAGCGAAAGGACCGTCATCAGCAGAAATATCTGCAAGACAACCGTCGGCGCACCCGGCTGTTGGTCACTATCCAATCCGATACTGAAAAACGGAGTTGAAAAGTCGGGCTCAGCACCCCAACTGGCACCGGGCGCAAGGATTGCCCCACCAACGATAACCAGCGTGAGCATACAGCGCAGACAGACTCCGGGATTCGCAGGCCGGATCGTCCCCATCGAGTTTCGGCGCTTGAAGGCCGCACCCAACATCTTGTAATTGGTTTTATGGACGTTATCGTTGCGCAACATAAATCCTCGGGAATTGAGGGTTCGCAAAAACGAGCCCTTTATCCACCATTTTTAGCCTGCTTGATGCGGGTGGTCAGCCGTTGCAGATGATCGGAAAATGACACGGCGGACCGCGGTGTATTTTCTTTGATACCATCTAATACAGTCTGGTCCTCAATTTTGGTCAGCAAGTTGATTCGATCATTAGAAATCCCTAAAACCAGGACTGTTCCGGGCACTTCGACCAGGGCAATATTTTTTTTTATCCCTATATACTGGCTGGCAATCACCCGGATGAGGGGGCTGCCGGATCCGCCGGCATCCCTTTTCAAAAAGCGCTTCATTAAATAAAAGGCAACCAGCAATGCGCCAACGACGACGGCCAGCGCCGTTAGCATCTGCAGGGTGGTTGATAGGGCATCCGGTGCGGTGGTCATCGCAAGCCCTCGACACGTTCCATGGGGCTGATCACTTCGGTCAGACGAACGCCGTATTTCTCATTGACCACCACGACTTCGCCTCTGGCGATCGGTTTCCGGTTGGCCAAAATCTCAAGGCTTTCACCCGCCAGTTTTGACAGCTCGATGACGGAGCCCTGCCCCAGTTTGAGCATGTCGTTGATCAGCATTTTCGTTCGTCCCAGCTCGACGGTTATGTCCAGCGGAACATCGAGTAGAAATTCCATATTCACGGCTGACTCACTGTCGTGGGAATCTTTGCCGGCCGGGGCGTCAGCCGCATGGTGGGCCTTATCCTCAGCCTGGGCGCGAGCAGGTTCATCCATCCCGGCTGGCGGGGATTCTGGCTGTGCGTTGATATCTTCGGTTGCGGCCATAACTAGTTTTCGCCTCCATTCTTGTGTAGCAGAGCTGCTATTTCGACGGCACGGTTGCCTTTGATAATGCCGGGAAAACCCAGATATTTCGGAACATGATCAACCGTAAGGGTTATAAGATCCTCGGGTCCGGTATTGAGCTGTAAAACGTCGTCAACCTGAAGATCCAGAAGCTCCTTGACACTGCGGTTGGTAACCCCCAGCTCTGCAATGACGGTTACCGGGGTGCCCCGCAAAAGGCTCTGCAACTGCTCACTCCAGGTATGCTCCTGGTTTTTATTGCGAAGATACTTGGATGAAAGCTTGTCCTTGATCGGCTCCAGCATCAAGTACGGAATGCACATGTGAAGGTTGCCGGAGAATTCTTTGCCTTTAACGGCAAACACAATCACCACCATCAAATCGTTCGGAGAAGCCAGATGAACGAAGTCCGGTTTGATTTCAGCCCTTTTTATTTCGATGTGAATCGGGTCGATGGCCTTCCAGGCCTGTTGCAGATGGGCCAGTACATCCAGGGCAAACTTTCGGATCATGCGCTGTTCAATCAGGGTAAATTCACGCATGCGTTCAGTCGGTTTACCTTCGCCGCCAAACATGCAGTCAATCAACGAATAGACCAGCCTGGGTTCGATGGCGAGCATGGCAGCACCGATGAGCGGCGCCATGCTAAAAATCGTAAAGCTGGTCGGGCTGGAAAAGGCGCTGATGCATTCCTGATATTTGACCATTTCGGTGGAAACAAACTCCACTTCCAGGGATCGCTGAAGCACGGATGAAAGGTGGGCTTCAAACAGCGTCGCAAATTTATCATAGACTTCCTCCAGGGCATAAAATTGATCTCTCAACATTATGTTCTGGGAAGTGAGATTGTAGCTTACGACTTCCGCCTCGGATTTGGCTTCTTCCTCAAGATCGACCTCTCCGCTGTCCATCGCCGACAACAGGGCATCGATTTCTTCTTGAGTTAAGATTTGGTCAGACATACCCGCACGCCCCTATTGAACCACAAATTCTTTAAAGTAAATGTTGGTAATCTTTCCCTTAAGCAGATAAGCGTTCATGGTTTCCATGATCTCATCTCTGAGCGCCGTTTTACCTTGCACCGTGCTGATGTCCTCAAAACGCTTGGTCGGCAAAATCATTAAAATGCTGTCTCTAACCTGAGGCAGCCGCTGGCTGACCTCGGATTCCATTTCGGGATTGCCCAGCTCCAGGTCCATGGTAACCCTTAAATACCGATTACCGCCTTTATCAGCCAGATTTACAATGAACGTTTCCAGCGAAAAAATGGGACCCACCGGATGGTCCTGGTTACTCGTTGAACCGTCTTGAACGCTGGCATTGGCCATACTCTGGGCGTTCAGAGCCGACAATTTGTTCCACATCATAAACAGCCCGCCGCCCAACCCGAGCAGCAGCATCATCATGACACCAATGAGTAATACGAGTATTTTATTTGACATGTTAAATCTAACCCTCCGTTGCCAGGACAATTTCCACCCGTCGGTTTTTGGTCCGGTTCCTCACCGTATCATTGGGCACCACCGGCCTTGTTTCGCCGTAACCAACAGCAGAAAGCCTTTGGGGATTGATTTTGCCGGCTTCGGCAAAATATTTTACAACATTGACGGCTCTTGCGATCGACAATTCCCAGTTCGAGGGATAGCGAGCCGTGTGAATCGGTACATTGTCGGTATGCCCTTCGACCCGAACCGGATAGGGCGTTTTCTGGATCAAGGCGGCCAATTTATCCAAGAAGGTAAATCCGCCGGGATTTATCTCGGCTTTACCGAAATCAAAGAGCAGGAAGTCCTCGAAGGTAATATGAGCGCCCTGATTCGAATAACTGACATTGATGCCCGGCTCGGCCGCAAACGCTTCAAGGACGTCACCGATGGGATGGGATTCCTGCTGTTCGTCGACAGGCGCGCCATCACCATCGGCCTGCTGCAATATTTCTTCATTATCCAGATCCTGGCGGGAATCCTTGATCTCGATGGATGCCTGCGAGCCGGCACCCAGGATTCCTAATCCCGATTGCAGGGCGTTTTTAAATTCACCAAGCGCCTGGGTGTTTACCGATCCCATGGTGAACAGCAGTACAAAAAACACCATCAACAAGGTGACCAGGTCGTTGAAGGTGGTGAGCCACCCGGGACCGTCGTTACTGCTTTGGCGCGATAGGCGCATCTTTTTTTTGTTCACAGGGCTTCCTCTACCGGATTGGGTTTCTGATCGGAATGCAGGAAGATTATCTCGACCCTTCGGTTTTGGGCACGGTGCTCAATGCTGTCGTTGGGCACCATGGGTTGAAACTCACCGAACCCGACTGCTGACATGCGCTGGGAGGAAATCCTGCCGGTTTCCAGAAAAAACCGCAATACATTCACCGCCCGGGCGGTGGACAATTCCCAGTTGGATGGAAACTGGACTGTTTTTATGGGCAAATTGTCGCTGTGGCCTTCAATCCGGACTTCAAAATTGGTTCGGGCAATGATATCCCCAACTTTTTGGAGCAGGGGAACCGCCTGCGGTGATATGTTGGCCACCCCGACATCAAAAAGCGCGCGATCGGACAGACGCATCACAAGTCCTTTGGTAGAATACGCCAGGGTGATATCTTTTTCTTTTTTCAGCCGCTCGTTTAGCTCTGCTAATTCGGAAAAAAGCTGAGCCAGCTTGTCATTGCTGTCGACGATATCGGCCGACTTGGGAAGAACGGTTGCGCCCGAATCGAATTTCAAACCGCCCTGCATAATGCCAACGGCATCGACGAATGATTTCACAAAGCGCATAATCTTGGCTTCTTCCATGGTCGAAAAAGAGCTCAGCATTATGAAGAAACAAAGCAGGATCAGGACAAATCCGGAGTAAACAATTTCCCAGCCCCCCCCGGCAGGGCCTTCATTGCCTTTTTTTCTCTTATGCTTTTTCGAATCACCCATCTAATATTGTTCTTTTCTTTAGCTTAACCGGTTAGGATATGTTTCCTTGATTTTCCCATTCGCAAAAAAAGTCAATTAAATGCCAAATAACAAATCCCAAATTCCAGACAAATCTCAAAATTCAATGACCGAAATCCCAAACTTCTGGTTTACGCTAGTGGAATTTCGAATTTGGATATTGTTTGTCATTTGTTTATTGGTGCTTGTAATTTTATCAATCACGGGCTCAACCGTAATTTAGATATAGCGTTCTGCTTGTTTGTGGTTCTCGTAGGTCAAGTTATGTCTATGCTCCGGCCATTTCAGCGGCGGCCTCCATACGTGCTTTGGGAGCAATAAACGCCTTGAGCTTTTGTTCCACCACCCGGTGATTGTCGCCGGACTGGATGGATATGACACCTTCGAGTACCATTTGTTTCGTCAGGATTTCCTGCTTGCTGCGGGTTTTGAGCTTGCCGGCAACCGGCAGGAAAACGAGGTTGGCCAGAAGGGTGCCGTAAAAAGTGGTTAAAAGCGCCACTGCCATTGGGGCCCCGATCTGGCTGGGGTCTTCCATTTGCATCAGCATCTGAACCAGCCCGATGATGGTACCGAGCATACCAACCGCCGGTGCAAATGTGCCCATGGTGCTAAAGATTTCAGAGCCCAGGCGGTGGCGCTCTTCAAGATAGATTATCTCGGTGGTCATAACGTCTTCAATCGAGCTGGATTCCATCCCGTCTATGGCCATCTGAATGCCTTGCACCAAAAATGGATCTTCAATATCCGCCAGCTGGGATTCAAACGATAGAATCCCCTCCTGCCGGGCCTTTTTGGCAAATCCCGAGATCAAGGGGATCAGATCGCTGACGACCTGGGATTTATGCATGAATACGTTTTTGGCCACATTGAAAACGCTTAATACATCCTTCAGGGGATAGGCCAGCAGAGTGGCCCCCATGGTTCCGCCGCAGACGATCATTAAGGAGGGGGCGTTCACGAACCAGGAGCCGTCGCCCCCCACCATAATGGAGACGATCACCAAGCCGAAGGAAACCAGGATTCCGATCAGTGTTGCAATGTCCAATCGATTTTCCTCTGTTCATGGGTTGAGTTGATTGTTGTTGCCGTCGACCGTCGACCGCTGACAGCAAGGATGTGGGCAGGGTCGGACCGGTCCCTCATGGAACACGGCTAAGTTCCTAGCGGCATCTATAGAAAGCAAGTATTGTGCCACAAAGAGGTGTGAGATGGCCGCTGAACAGGGTGAATCATCCAGCGGCCTGGCAGATGGCTCCTGAGGAGAAAAAGTTTGGAAATTTAGGAGGTTAGAAATCAAGCCCAGCTTCAAAAAATCCTCATCTGGCGGCCGGACCAAGCACCATGACCGGTGCGGATTCTGATGTCAATTTTGGCGGATGCCAGTCAAGTCTTTGACGATGATCTGCGGTTAAAATTTCGGGCTGCGGCTATAAAATTCGGTCTTCTTTCGTAGAACCATCGAAAATCGCTCCGGTATCTGTAGTGCTTCGGCCGGCACAGTTTACCGCACGGCGATATTCAACAATCCGCTGGGAAACTTCTTCCATCGGTTCTTTAACCATGATCCGGTCATTATTGGTAAATGTGATGACCGTATCCGGTGTAGATTGCAAGGATTGAATTTTTTCGACATTTATCACCATTACCGAATCATTTAGGCGGGTTACTTTGATCATGGCATGTCACCTGTAAATATAGTTTATATAATCGTTAGCCGGACTGCATGATTCGCCGGCTGGCGGCTGGAAAGCTATAAAGCTGGAAGGCTGAAGATGTTATTGCCTCCTGGCATTCCAGCTTCCAAGCCTGCCGGCGAGTTACCATCTGACATTAGCGTTTAAGGTTGATGAGTTCCGAAAGGATTTCATCGCTGGTCGTGATCACCCGGGAGTTGGCCTGAAAGGCCCTTTGGGTGGTGATCATTTTAACAAATTCCTGGGCCAGGTCCACATTGGACATTTCGATGGCCATGGGTGAAATGCTACCCAGACGGCCGTCGCCGGATACGCCGGGCAGCGGCTGGCCGGAATTCAGTGACTCAGTATAGAGATTTTTTCCCATTTTATTCAGACCGTCGTAACTGGGAAAATCAGCCAGAGCGATCTGATAGACCGGCATCAGTTGACCGTTGGAATAGGAAGCCGTTACAACACCACTCTCGTCGACCGAGATACCCCGCAGCACACCGGCCGGATATCCGTCCTGATACTGGAAGGTGGTAGATGAGGGGTTGGCATAGCTGGTCACATCGCCATTGGTAGCGCCTGTCGCCGCGGTGCCGCCATAGAGATCCCAGACGATATCCTGGGTGGGATCGGCCCCATTGGTGAAAGGGATATCGCTGAAAGTAATGTCGGTCCCGGAGGCCGGCAACAGGGCCCCGCTGGCATCAAAGGCAAGTATGTCCCCGGCTCCGCCGCCGGCGATGGTCTCATTGCCGACACCGACAAAGCTGGCCGGGACCGTAGCCTCCCAGCCCCACTCGCGGCCGGTTCCGCCGCCGACGACCTTGGTAAACGTGAGGGTCAAGGGAACGGCGTTGCCCAGAGAATCATAGACCGTCATCGTCGTGGCATAGTTATCCCCAATGGCAGCGCCCGCATCCAGATTGATATCAGCGGTGATGGTCCGGGTATAATAGGGCGGCGCTACTCTGTTGCCGGGGATGCTGACATCGGCCATGCTGAGAAGGGCACCGGTAAGCGGATCGATCTCGTAACCCTGAACAACGTAGCCGTCCGGATTGACCAAATCACCGACTTCGTTCAGATAGAACTGGCCGGCCCGGGTGTAATAAGACGCTCCGGAGGCATCGTTAACGATGAAAAAGCCCTTGCCGTTGATGGCCAGATCCGTGGCACTGCCGGTATTTTCGAGCGACCCCTGGGTCCACAGCGCACTGGTCCCCCAGACTTCGACACCGCGGCCGATGTTGCTGCCGGTGGAGCCTCCCAGGGACTGGCTGAGCACATTGGCAAACGCCGAGCGGTTGCCCTTAAAAGCGGTGGTGTTGACATTGGCGATGTTGTCGCCGATAACAGTCATGGCTGTTGCATTGGCGTTAAGCCCTGAAATTCCAGCAAATAATGAGCCTATCATTCTTATCTTCCTCCATTGGTTAATGGTTTTTGAATGTACAATTTCGACTTTTAATTTTGATTGGTTGTTTTCAATCCGGGTGCTATGCACCCGGTTACAACCGCAACGATTAAGGCACTGACGTGCTTTTGTCTTCCCCCGCCCTAAGGGCGAGAAAATCCAAGCCACCCGCTATGCGGGTGGTCATTGACTCTCGATCGCACCGACCTCAACGATGTCGTCCAGGGCAACCTTCTGCCCACCGGCGATCACGTAAGTGACATTGTTTTCAAAAAAGACCTTGTTAAACAAACAATAAAAAAAAGTGGTG
>JAFDCJ010000475.1 GCA_019312835.1 Deltaproteobacteria bacterium | reverse complement strand
GTGCCGACCACGTTAGGCAGCCACGGTGGGCTGCCCTACGTAAATTCAATCAGAAACGGAGAAAGAAAATAGTGAAACTTATTGATTCATTCGGACGGAAAATCGATTACCTGCGTATATCCATCACCGATCATTGCAACCTGAAATGCTATTACTGCACGCCGTTTTCAGGCCGCAGTCATTTGGAGCGTTCGGAGATTTTAACCTATGAGGAGCTTCTCAACGTCGCCCGGGCGGCCGCATCAAGCGGCATAACCAAAATACGGGTCACCGGTGGCGAGCCGCTGGTCAGAAAGGGCGTGGTTGAATTCTGTCGGATGCTTTCGGAGATAGACGGTTTAAAAAGCCTGGCCCTGACGACCAACGGGGTATATCTGGGGGAAATGGCCGAACCGTTGTTTAAGGCCGGCGTCCGCAGAATCAATATAAGCCTGGACACCTTAAAGCCGGAACGGTTTGAAAAGATAACCGGATACGATTGGCTGCCGCGCGTGCTGGCCGGCATCAGACGCGCCGAGCAGATCGGAATGCATCCCATCAAGATCAACACTGTGGTGATGCGGGGGATAAACGATGATGAGATCGAAGATCTCGCCCGTTTAACCCGGGAGAAGCCGTACCACGTGCGCTTTATCGAGCTCATGCCCACAGACAGCTCGGCCTATGGCGACTATAAATCGCTTTATATGCCTGTTGAAGAAATTATGAAAAAAATCAATAAAATTGACAGGGCTCAAATCGGGCCGGCAACAGATTCCTATGGCCCGGCAAAACTCTGCAAGCTTCCGGGAGCAAGAGGCAAGGTGGGATTCATTGCCCCCATCAGCTGGCATTTTTGCGGTTCCTGTAATCGCCTGAGATTGACGGCTGAAGGAAAGATCAAAACCTGCCTTTTTTCACAGGAAGAAATCGATATCAAAACAGCCCTGAGAAGCGGGGCAACCCAAATGGAGCTCATCAACATATTCCAGCGGGCGGTGTCAGAAAAACCCCGTCGCCATCATCTGAACGAGAAAAAGCATCAGATCGCCTGCCGACAGGCCATGCGCGCCATCGGGGGGTAGGACGTGTTAGACTTCGTGGTTATATCTCATTTTCTTTAACACATCATCAGGGTTAGAATCATGACAAAACTCAAATTGAAATCGAGCCAATGGATTGTCGATGAAAACAACAACATCATCATCGGAGAGGGCAGGGCCAAGATTCTGGAGAACATTGAAAAGACAGGCTCTATGAACCAGGCCGCCAAATTGATGAAAATGTCGTACAAAGCGGTTTGGAGCAAGATCAAAGCGACCGAAAAACATATGAACGCCTGCATCGTGCATAGGGACCGCAAAGATGGGTCGTGCTTATCTCAAGACGGTAAAGAGCTGCTTAGAAAGTATAAGCAGTTAAAAGCGCAATGCATGTCCGCCGATGACAAAATTTTTGGCGGTATTTTTAGATAAATTCGGAGATAAAGAAATGCGTGGAAAACTTTTCCCCCTAACGATTGTCATTTTAATGCTGCTAAGCTGGCTGCCATTATCCCTGGCGCAATCATCTATACCACCGCAAAAGCAAACCGTCTTGGGGCTTTATGTGACGGCCAAAGAAGCCTATGAAATGTGGCTGGCGGACAAAAGCAAAATCAAAATTTTGGACGTCCGGTCGCCGGAAGAATACATTTTTATCGGCCATCCATCCATGGCCCATAATCTTCCCATTCAATTGTTCAATTACAAAATGGCGGTCCGCAATAAAGGGCCTTTGATGACGGCCAATCCAGACTTTATCACTGAAGTCGGCCGGAAATTCAAAACGTCCGATACCATTCTGGTCATCTGCCGCTCCGGCAACCGCAGCGCCGCAGCCGTAAATGCAATGACATCGGCCGGTTTCAAGACCGCCTATTCGGTTACCGATGGCTTCGAGGGTGATCGGGTTAAGGATCCTTCCAGTTCTTTTTACGGCAAGCGTTTTAAAAACGGCTGGAGAAATTCAGGTGTCCCCTGGACCGATAAGCTCAACCCGGAGCTCATGTGGATTCCCAGTGGTCCTTGAAAGTCTGTTCAATAACTCGTTTCCCCTCTCTTGACGGGAGGGAATCAAGGGAAGGGTGAACAATAAGGCGCTGATTCTATTTCAATTTTATCACCCCCACCCTAACCCTCCCCCGTCAAGGGGGAGGGGCCAGGTACGATTTTCAGAAGTTATTGGTGCGTCTTTTAAATCAGCCCTTACCGATTGAAGGTTATCCCTATGGCGTTTTTGCAATTTACATTTCCTATTTCCGGAGTGGAGACTTCTCTTTTAATCCCGCCGCTGGTGGCCCTCGGCATTTCCTTTTTCACTTCCATGGGGGGAATCTCAGGCGCCTTTTTGCTGTTGCCCTTTCAAATGAGCGTCCTGGGATTCACGAGTCCTTCGGTTACATCCACCAATTTTCTATTCAATGTGACCGGTACACCGGGCGGCGTATACCGATATGCCCGTGAATGCCGCTTCGTCTGGCCGGTGGCGATTTTGATTGTGGCCGGCATTATCCCCGGCGTCCTTATCGGTT
>JAFDCJ010000474.1 GCA_019312835.1 Deltaproteobacteria bacterium | reverse complement strand
GCTCGCCCAGGGCCGGGTGTGGGGGGCGCTTCACGGGGTGCCGATGACGGTAAAGGACGTCTTTGAAGTGGCCGGCATGCCGACAACATCGGGAGACCCCGTGCTCAAAGACTACATCCCGCAGCGTAACGCGACAGCCGTACAACGCCTTATCGATGCCGGTGCCATCATTTTCGGCAAAACAAACGTCCCCTACCATGCGATGGATATTCAAAGCTACAACGAAGTCTATGGCACGACCCATAATCCCTGGGATGGGTCCCGCACGCCCGGGGGGTCATCCGGGGGCTCGGCAGCGGCACTGGCAGCCGGATTCACTTCCCTCGAGCTGGGCAGCGACCTCGGCGGCTCGGTGCGCCTTCCGGCCCACTACACCGGTGTTTTCGGACATAAACCCACATTCGGCATCGTTCCGCGATACGGCCACATACCGCCGATGCCCGGCCGGGTGCCGGAGCACATCATGCCGATGCTGCCGCTTTTCGTCGTGGGACCGCTGGCCAGAAGTGCGGATGATTTGGCGCTGGCCCTGGAGGTCTTGACGACTCCGGGTGATCCGGCCGCGAGCGACAGCAGGCCTGCGCTTCTGCCACCGCGGAAACAGCGATTCAAGGATTATCGCGTGGCGGTGTGGTTCACCGATTCCGATTCCGCAGCCGAAATCGATGCTGACGTCCTGGCAACCCTTGAGAAGACAGTGACGAAATTACGCCAGGCCGGTCTTGATATAGACGAGCAGGCGCAACCCGCCATCAGTCTATGGGAGGACAGGGTCATTTGGCTGGGAATCTACAATCAGATGATGACCGGCGCAATGCCGCTGGATGAGACGCTTGTCGAGCGGCAGAAAAAACAGCAGGACAAGTGGGCTGAATTTTTTAAGCACTACGATGTGCTGCTGGCGCCTGTCGCGCCAACCGTGGCCTTTGCCCATGACCATGAAGGGACACTGCTGACGCGCAGCTTCACGGTCAACGGGCAAAAGAGGCCCATGCTGAACAACATGACGTGGATGTATTCGGCAGTCGTTATCGGTTTGCCGGCGACTGTCGCGCCGGTTGGATTGAGCGAATCCGGCCTTCCGGTCGGTATTCAGATCATTGGCGCCAGATTAGAGGACCGGACAACCATCGCTTTCGCCCGGGGTCTGTCTGAGCTCATGGGTGGATTCAAAGCACCACCGGGCTATGAGAAATAGCCCATATCGATTTTGAACCCGTGGTCGCCCCAAATACTTGGGGCTATGGCGCGGCCCATTTCGGGCCCTGCCATTCTTTATTGGAGTGGGTCCAGATGGCGGATGTTGGATTGAAAAGAAACGGCATCTGCATTTTAGACACCGCTTGGATAACCTCGATTAAATCTGCGATTTGCTGATACCTGGCCTTTTGGTATGGTATCACCACTCGCCGAACCTTCGACCAGCCAACTCAAGTAAATTTTCCCTGAAACGGTGCAACTTTTGTTGCGCTGTAAAGCTCTCAATTATCGTTCATTTAATTGGTATCATTAATTTAAATTAATTTGCCATTATCTGTGTCAACCCTTGTTGCTGCCTTCTTAACAGCTCCTTTTCCATCTGAGTCTACGATTGCCGTAGGAAAAAAATAATTGGCTTGAACTTTATTCCCGACCGAAATCATATCCTTATGAAATTTCAATAATTTATTATTCGCACCTCCAATCTCACATTGACGCTTCGTTATGCGTTCAGGCACCCGTGCAATGGATGCTGACATTTTGTGGCAGTTGCTTTTAATAGGCGCCAAAAGCCTTAGAAAGGAGATTGATGTGAAAAAGAGAATGCAATTAAATTCCAGTGCCTTCAAGCTTTTAATCCCAATCCTTTTACTGTTGGCTTCGCTGCTATCTTTGAATGGGTGTACGCTGACACCCAAAGCGTTACAGCTTGCAAATGAGAGGGCAGCGCCGCACTATGAATACTGGAATTTTCAAAGGATTGAATCAGCGGTCACGCAGGAAAATGGCGACGTTGCTGTTTGTGCTGAGTTGAAAAGCGCAGAGGATATTGCCGAACCCAAATTGAGTACCATCATAATTCCGCTTGCTATTTTAAACGGAGACGCCAGTCAGCATAAGAGACACGGGTTTGTTCCCGGGGAATGTCCATCACCCTGTTATTGGTATCCCAACAAACGCGTTGAGAATGGCTGTGATAAAACCAGCTCTGAAATTTTATCGACCCAATCCAGCCTCCCAATTGAAAAATTGGCCATCTATTCACAAGATCAGATTTATGAATTTATAGTTCAACTTTGCTTACGGTGATGATGGGAAAACCATACCTGATCGCCCATATCTTTTACAAAGACGACCTATCGCTACCTTTTAATGCCTCCCAGATGTTGTGATAACCGCTCAATCTAATTATTAACACCCATTTTTTACATAATGTCCTTGCTGGCAAGCCTTGCAGCGATGCTGTCGTGGTAGGCGAGGCCCTTGGGCGTAAGCGCGCAACAGGTATCAGTCAATTTAAGAAGGCCTTCATGTTTGAAATTAGAAATCTCAGGCTCGCAAACATCCTCAAATCTGATCTTGAACATTTTCTCGAATTCTTCCAAATCAACCCCCCGGGTCGTGCGAAGGCCCAGATAGATGGCTTCCATTATCATCTGCTCGCGGGTAAGGGTTTCTTTTTCGGCGATCGGTGATTTCCCGGCCCTGATCTGACTCACATACGTCTCGATGCTTCTGTGGTTCCAGCGGCGTTCCGGCGAACGGAATGAATGAGCCGACGGCCCCAGGCCGAGGTAAGGCGCAAACGACCAGTATTTCTGATTGTGCCTGGAGTAGTTCGCGTCGTCGCCGTCTGTTGTCTGCCGGCCGAAATTGGAAATTTCATACTGCCGGAATCCGTTGTTTGTCAGAAATTCGATGGTGGTATCGAAAAGCTCCCGCACCGCACCATCGTCCGGCATCTTCGTAAGGCCGGTATCCACATCACGGCCCAAGGGGGTTTCGGATTCGCATGTCAGGATATAGCAGGAAAGGTGGGATACCTCCGCTTCGACGGCGCGGTTCAGGTCAGCCAGCCAGGTTCTCTTGGACTGCCCCGGCAGGCCGTAAATCAGATCGATGCCGATATTGTCATAGCCGGCCTGGCGGGCCCACTCAATGGCTGAAGCGGCCTCCTCCACCGAGTGAATCCGGCCGAGGAATTCAAGATTGGCGCTGTTGAAGGATTGAACGCCGATATTCAACCGGTTGACACCGGCCCGACGATATTTTGCAAGTCCTTCCCGGGTGACGGTTCCCGGGTTGACTTCCAGGGTTGTCTCAACATCGGCGCGGATATGGAAATAACGATGGATCGTCTCGATGATCCGGGCAATGTCTTCCGGTGCCAAAATGGAGGGGGTTCCACCCCCGAAATAAATGGTATCGAAGACCAGGTCCGTGTCGCCGACCATAGCGATCTCACGCTCGAGACATTCCAGGAACAGCGGAACACTGGAATGATCCACGCTCGAATAAAAATCGCAGTAAGGGCATTTGCGCACACAATAAGGTATATGCACATATATACCACCGGCCTGTTCAGGTACTTCAATCATGGTGATCTCTTTAGGGCATAAATAAGGTGGACAATTTAGTTTAAGAGGTGTGTATTCAAGTAGCAAGTGCAACGGTTTGCATGTTTTTGGTTTCTTTATAAAAAACCTCTTTTGGCGTTTCAAAGCTTAGCGTTTTACGCGGCCGATTATTAAGGCGCTCCATTGCTTG
>JAFDCJ010000473.1 GCA_019312835.1 Deltaproteobacteria bacterium | reverse complement strand
GATTATGTACTTTTTTGTCAACATCCAGGGCTCCATGATGGCGTTGCCCCATGTACAGCGTATCACCCACTTTAATAACTGGGTCGTCGGCCATGCTCACATCGGGGTTTTAGGATTCGCCGGTGTAACGGCCCTGGGTGGTATGTATTTTATTTTGCCGCGAATAACCGGAAAACCGCTATACAGTAAATTCCTTGCCGATCTCCAGTATTGGCTGTTGCTGATTGGAATTACCGGATTTGCGGTAGTATTAACGACTGTAGGATTGATAGAGGGCAATGCCTGGTACAACGGCGAAACCCTTTACCGAACTTTACCAGAAATTCAGCCTTACTATATCCTGCGGGCGTCGCTTGGAATGTTTATTATGCTTGGTGCTTATATCGGATTGTATAATGTGATCCGATCTCTGTATTTCAATCGTGGAGCTGCAACATGAGAATGACCCCAACTGTCATCATCGTCGGAATACTGGCCCTGTTGACCGCCATCACACTGACAGTGGTATATTGGCCTTATGCCAACCGTGATATGACACCTTCCGACATCTTTCGACAACGAACGGCTGTGGAAGAAGCCGGCAGCATCATCTACTTGAAAAACGGATGCGTGTACTGCCACAGTCAATCGATTCGCTCAATTGACTGGGGCCACGGAGCGGAGCGCATCGCTCAGTCCGGAGATTACGTTGCCGATGAGCCCGTGGCCCTCGGGTCGCAACGCACCGGTGTCGACTTGTCCCAGGAGGGCGGCGAACACCCGGATGACTGGCACGTCGCCCATTTTATCAATCCCCGGTATACGCGCCCCAGTTCCATCATGCCGCCATTTGAATGGTTGGGCATGGAGCGCATCGACACGCTGACCCAGTATATTCAGAGTCTGGGATTCAAAGATGCCGACCGGCGGATGGAGCGTCAGCGCCACTGGAAAAAAGAGTCCATTACCGCCTATGAAGCCGGACCGGATGCGAATGCCAAATGGCTGGCCGATATTGTCCCGGAAGGATGGCGCCAAATCCCCAATCCCTATCCGACCACAGATGCCAGCCTGAAAAGGGGCCAGAAAATTTATCAGAATTTTTGCATCGGCTGCCACGGCCCAATCGGTGACGGGATGGGCCCGGCGCAGCCATGGATTTATCCGCCCCCGCTGAATTTCACCATTCTGAAGGGTCGGGAAATATCCGGCGGTATCATTTATTATCAAATAATGAACGGAATTACCGGAACAGCGATGCCATATTTCAAGCGCGATCTGGAATCCCAGAAGATATGGGAAGTGGGCGACTATGTGGCGGTTTATTTTATCAATCAGAGCGATGCCAACGCTGAGCCCCGCGGAATTGATGCGGCCTGGGAACCTTAGCGGGTTGCGAGCTGCGAGGGAAAGCTTGACCGGAATGCATTTTACTAAAACCATACAGCACAGATTAACTGACTATGTACTACCCTTACTTTATTGCATACATGGCCGTCGGATTCATCCTTAGCCTGGTGGTGTTTTTCTGGGCGCTGAATACCGGACAATTTAAGGACCAGCAGCGCGCCCGTTTCATACCGCTGGACAGCGAGCAGCCGGCAAAACCGGCGGTTGCATCCCGGTTTGCGCGCCTTCAGGCAATTGCCCTGTTTGCATTGGTCTGCATCTGTCTGGCATCTTCGGTTGCGGTCATTACCTTTGCATTGATCAAGGCGGCTCGTTGAATGCGACGATGGCCGGTTACGGTGGCAGGTTATTATTTCGCTGGAGGAAACAGCACATGAGATATTTTGAATTACTGGGTATCCAGCATTTTGCGATGTATTTGTTTCCGACCATCGCATTTATCGCCCTGTTTGTAATCGGGCTGGGATTTTATCATTTTCATCGCAAAGACTCGGCCGAACGCGAGAGCCGGATCATTGAAGAATATCCCGGCGGCATACAGGGCCGTAACGCCCCCTTTCCGATTGTTTTGTATCTGGTCATTGCCGGAACGGTCCTCTGGGTGCTGGCTTACATACTATTAATTGGTGTTTTAGGAGTAAAAATCTGATGGAAGATACTGAGCACGGCACTTCTGCCGTTATGACATGGCTGCTCATCATCTGCATGGTGGGGTGGGTCCTATTTAAGGGTTGGCTGGCCTTTACGGTTATCGGCGATCTGGGCCAACCTGATTGGGACTATCGGCCGATAAAGGACGTTCCCGGTGAATCAGCCTATGCCATCGGAGACCCTTACCATCCGCTTCCCTATCCACAGCATGTGCTGGGCGAGCAGGGCAATGAAAAAAATCCATCGCATTTAAAGGCGCTACCGTATCAGGGTGTTGAGTAAATGAAAAAAATAATTGGATTATTAATCGTTATCGGCATCATTGGCTTGGCTGGCTATGAAGCCCTGATGTATTATGACAATAACTTCAGATATGGCCGCATGCGGGAGACGCCGGCGGTGCGTCCCTATGAAGAGCCGATGTTGAAAATGGAAACCGGCCTGGTGCCCTTCAATGGGGGAGAGGCCGTATACCGGGCAACTGCCGGCATCGACCTCGCTTCCCCTTTAAAAATTACCGATTCATCCGTAATTGCCAGAGGCAAAGCCGTCTACCTGACTTTTTGTGCCCAGTGCCATGGTTATGACTACGACGGCAACGGCACTGTCGGTCAAAGTTTTTCTCCGCTGCCCACCGATTTGCGCGGCTCGAAAGTTCAATCCACACCCGCAGGTGAGCTGTTTAAATCCGTCAGCTACGGCGTTGCCGGCGGCCGTCAACCGGCGCTTGAAACGACGATAACCATGGACGACCGCTGGCATGTGGTTGCCTTCGTGCAGTCCCTTGGCACCCGCTAGCAAACGAGCCTGCCTTGCGCCATGAATACCGCCTTTAATGCTTTCTCATGTCCCCGACACCCGGTTCGATAGATAATAACACTTCCCCTTCGTCCTGTGACCTATGCGGCCTGTCCTTAAGCCATGGACAGATTTCAGGGACATTTTCCGGCAAGGCTTACCATTTTTGCTGCAACGGTTGCCGGCAAGTCTTTAATATCCTCCTGGAGGCCTCGGACGGGAGTGATCCCCGAACCTTCAAACATAGTGATCTTTTTAAGCAATGCCGCGAAAAAGGTATCATTCCCAAATCCGAGGCCGAGCTGGCTCAACATCAAGCCGTTGTCGAATCTGAGTCCTCGCCGGGCAGGGGCCCCGCAGAGATCGGCGCCCGACAGGCAACAGACCGCCAATCCGAAAATGAACTCGAACTGTTTCTCAAACTCAGCAACATGTGGTGCCCGGCCTGTGCCTGGGTGATAGATGAAACGCTGAAAAAGTCCACCGGCGTTATTGATGCCAACTGCAATTTTTCCACCGACCGGCTGCATGTTCGCTATGACCCCGTCCAGACGTCACCGGCACAGATAACACAGGTCATTGCCCGGCTGGGATACAATGCCGTCACACCGGATGATACCCTGTATGCGGCCGAAAGAAGAAAAGAGTTTGTCCGTTTTGCAATCTCGGCTTTCCTGACGATGAACATCATGATGCTGTCCTGGTCCCTGTATTCGGGCTTTCTGACCGAATTTTCCACCGAGACCATTTACAAACTCTCCTGGCCGGCTTTTGTTATGGCCACCATTGTGCTGGTTTACGGTGGCGCCGGTTTTTTCAAGAAAGCCTGGTTCGGGTTAACCAATGCGGCCTTCAGTATGGAAAGCTTGATTATCATCGGCTCCTTGAGCGCCTATTTTTATAGCACCGTAAACCTTTTCGCCGGTAGCATCCACCTTTACTATGATACCTCCGCTATGCTCATCACCCTGGTCCTGCTCGGCAAAAGCCTTGAGAGCCGCGCCAAGAGTCGCGTATTGGAAGGGCTGGAAAATTTTTTCTCGCTGAAACCAACCAAGGTCAGGATCTGCAGCGATCCATACCCGGATGGTCGTTTCGTTGCGGCGGAGCAGCTGAAAAGCGGTGACATCGTTCGCGTCGATGAAAATGAGATCGTGGCCGCCGATGGCCGAATTACATCGGGAACCGGATCGGTGGATGAATCGTCGCTGACGGGCGAACCCCTGCCGGTCGGCAAAAAGCCCGGGGATAGCCTGCGAAGCGGCACGCTGATCATCCAGGGGTCCTTATATTATCGCGCTGAAAAAACCGGAGCGGAAAGCACCCTGGGCCAAATGATGAGCATCATCGAAAAAACATTGCTCGCCAAAACGCCCCTGGAAGGCAAAACCGACGTCATCCTGCAGTGGTTTGTGCCGGCCATTCTCGCAATGGCGGTCGGCACCGCACTTGTCTGTTTATATGCCGGCCTTGCGACCGAGGAAGCCGTGCTCAGAGCGGTAACGGTAATGGTTATCTCCTGTCCCTGTGCTTTGGGAATTGCCATCCCTTTGGCCCGTGTGGCCGGGATATCCATTGCCGGCAAAAAGGGAATTTTGGTGCGAGACTTTGCGGCTTTCGAAAGAGCCGGTCTGGTGGATGCCTTTGTGTTCGACAAAACCGGCACCGTTACGAACGGAAAGTGGAATTTAAAGGCTATTGTTCCGATATCTGAGATAAGCCCTAACCAGGCGCTGGCGCTGGCGGCCGGATTGGAAAAGGATTCCGAACATTTTATCGGGCATGAGATTTTGCGATATGCCGATGCGAACAACATCCAACCCGAACCGGTTAAAGACATGCATGTTGAGGAAAAAGGATTGACGGGTGCATCTTTGAGCGGTGAGGTCAAAATCGGCTCGGCGGAGTATCTCGCCCGGGAATTGGCAAAAGATCACTCCGGATCCTTGAAAGCCACCCTCAAAGCGCAACCGCAGCATTCTTTTGTTTTCCTGGGCCTTGCCGGACGGCTGGCAGCCGTTTTTATCTTCGGCGATCGGCTGCGCCCCGACACCAGCGCAGCGATCGATGCGTTGCGCCGGCGCGGGTACCACCTGTCCCTGGTATCCGGTGACGGGGATCGCACCACCAAAACCATCGGAAAAGAGATTGGTATCCGGCATGCCCACGGCGGCAAATTTCCCCAGGACAAAGCAGATTATGTCGCTGCGCTGCAACATCAAGGCTATCGCGTTGCCATGGTGGGCGACGGTATCAACGACGCCCCGGCCCTGGTGCAGGCCGATCTATCCCTGGCCGTTCATTCGGGTGGTCAACTTACCAAAGAAGCCGCCGACATTACGTTGATGCGCGCCGAACCCCTGCAGGTTGTCGATTTCCTGGATTTTGCCGGACAGGTGAACAAAAAGATCACCCAGAACCTTGCTTTCACCTTCATCTACAATGTGGTCAGCATCCCCATCGCCATGAGCGGCCTGCTCAATCCCCTGGTGGCCGTATCGGCCATGCTGTTGAGCAGTTTGAGTGTGACCGGCAACACCTTGATCCTGATGCGAAGAAATAGTTGATCGCGTTGCGCGTTAGGGGGTACGGATTGCCGACCTTCGGCTTTTCTGCAATTCAGACCGCCCAACCCGTACCTCGTAACACGCAACTCGTTCAGGGAAGGTTTGGTCCACCCGCTTCAAGGCCATGCCGTGCGGCGTGACATACAGGTAGTGCGCCGGAAACTCCGTCCAGGCCCCGGTGTTGATGTACCGGACGCCGTTGTGGACGAGGTCCTCGGCAAAGTGGGTGTGACCGCAGGTGACGGCTTCAAAGCCGTTTTCGGCCGCGAAGTTGACCGCATTGCGCATGACGTTGTTGCGCAGAACCCTGTAGAAAGCGCGCCATTTCTTGGCATATTCGGCCACGTGCACCGGCCGGGCCCCCAGCCGGACCCTCAGGTCGTGCATCAGCCGGAACGCTTGCATGAAAACCCGGCTGCGGGGCATAATGGTGTCGAAGTCATCTCCGTGGGTGATGAGAATTCGCCGGTCAAAATTGTAGCGCCGGCAAAACTCGATCTTGCCCAAGCGCTCCGGCATATAGCCGTTATCATGGTTGCCCCGCACCCACACCACCTTGACCTGGAAAGAAAGCTGCTCGAGCCGCTCGAGGTTCTGCTGGTGCAGAGGCACCAGTTTGACACGGGGCCGGTCGAGAACATCCCCGTTTAATATGAATTCATCCGTGTCCGGAGGGCTGGTGAGGAAATCCCTGAAGGCCCGGGCTTGAAAATAGCGGGATCCCATATGCAGGTCACTGACAATAATTGCGTTCATCGTTTTCCAAATTACCGAGATTGGATCAAGTTGGGCAGGAAGATAAGTACGAATTTCAGTTTCTCAAACTAAATATCGGTTATTTTTTGAAAAACCTTAGAAGCGGTTTCAAGACCGCATCTAACCGCCACAGATTGCGCTGCGGTTCGGTATAAGATCCTCCTCCCCTTGTCCAGACAGGACTTTCAATACGATTGATGGCATCCGGGTGCCGGCGGCCGCATCCCCTCCGCTAAAAACCCTTGCTTTGTCAGCCTGGAATCAATATTATAGAGCGGTCGTGTGCTAAAAGCGAAAGCAGCTCAACCAATAAGATGGCGTGTCAACCTCTATTCGGTCTTTTGCAGTTGCAGTCCTCCAATGGCTCCGAATGAAGGGCACCGTTAATTTCGAAAAATTCCAACTATGTCGAGAAAAAAAAAGGGCCCCAGCGCCGCCCCTCCTGAAACAATTTCATCCGCACCCCAAAAGCGCGATGCCCTGCTCATCATCGTTTGTTTTTTCATGTCCGGAATTGCCGGCCTGGTTTACGAAGTATTGTGGGTAAGGATATTCGGTAAAGTGATCGGCAGCACGCCTCTGGCGGTGGCTTCGGTATTGACGGTATTCATGGCGGGCTTGGCACTGGGCAGCTATATCGCCAGTTACAAGGTGGACAGGATCCGCAGCCGGGGGGACCTGCTTTGGCTTTACGGACTCCTGGAATGTGGTATCGGGGCGTATGGTCTGCTGTTGCCGTTTTTCGTCAAATCTCTTAATCCCTTGTATGTTCTTCTATACGGCCGACTATTCGACAATTTCTGGTTGTATAACCTCTGTTCTTTTGTCGTCTGTTCGGTCCTGCTTTTGCTGCCCGTGATGCTGATGGGTGCCACCCTGCCGGTGCTGTCGCGGTTTTTTGTCCACCAATTAAGCCGCCTCGGCCGATACGTCGGCGTTTTGTATGGCGTCAATACCATCGGCGCGGCTGTGGGGGTGGTCTTGGCGGGATTTTTCATTATTGCACAGCTGGGCATGTGGGGGACGATCGTCGCAGTTGCATGTGTAAACCTTAGCGTGGGCGTTGCCTGTGTCATTCTCGGCAAATCCGTTTCCCGTTTTCAAGCAGACACGGCCAAGGACGAATTGACAACCGACTCCGGGGTCCGGTCGACCGGTTCCGCTGCGCACTCCGAAGGCGACATTCGTCTGGCGTTGTTGGTTCTTGGCCTGG
>JAFDCJ010000472.1 GCA_019312835.1 Deltaproteobacteria bacterium | reverse complement strand
GAGGGGATATGATGATCGAGGGGTATGCCACCATCGATGCCACAGCCGAATATGCCGATCGGTATGCACCGGTTGCCTTTGGCTTGCTGGGCAGCACCGGACTTAAGGCCAGCCGGGCCGGTTTCGGCGGTTACCGTATCAGCAGCGGTGTGAGTCATCACGAGCAGGCCTTGAAAACTGCCATCCGTTCCGGGATCAATCTGATCGACACCAGCGTGAATTATGCCGACGGCGGATCGGAAACCCTGATGGGAGAGGTCCTGCAGGATTTAACGGCCGGCGGCGAGGTGCAGCGCCATCAGGTCATCGTGGTTTCCAAGGTGGGTTATCTGCAGGGAGCCAACTACGCCTTGAGTCAACAACGCAGGGGTGAAGGCCGGCCGTTTCAGGACCTGGTGGCATACGGCGAAGGCCTGGAGCACTGCATTCATCCGGAGTTTATCGAAGATCAGCTGTCACGCAGCCTGACCCGACTCAACCTCGAAACCATTGACGGTTATCTCTTGCACAATCCCGAGTATTACCTGGGATGGGCCCAAAAAAACGAGCTGCCGGTAAACAGTGCCCGGGATGAATACTACCGCCGCATCCGGGCCGCCTTCGAACACCTTGAAGCAGAAGTTGCCAGAGGGCGGATCCGTTTTTATGGGATCAGCTCCAATACCTTTCCCGCAGCCGCCGATGATCCCGAATTTACCAGCCTGGAAACGGTCTGGGGGATCGCCAATGCAGTTTCATCGGAGCACCACTTCAGCCTGGTTCAAATGCCGTTTAATCTGCTGGAGAGCGGCGCCGTGCTCGAGGCCAATCAATCCGAAGGACGGAGCGCGCTTGCGTTTGCTGCTGAAAAAGATCTCGGCGTTCTCATCAACCGCCCGCTGAATGCGTTTGCGGCCGGAGGGCTGCTGCGCCTGGCCGACCTCGAACAGATCCAGCGCCTGGACACGAACGAGATAATTGCTAAAATTCGCGGGCTTCAGAAATCCGAAACACGCTTCTGGCGCAAGATCCTGCCCCATCTGGACATTCCCCAACCGCTGAAAGTCCGGGTTAAACAGCAAAACGACGTGGCCGATAGCCTCAAGCACTACTGGAAGAATTTTGGGTCCTACGAGAACTTTCGCCAGGCGCAAAAAGGGTCCTTCTGGCCCCGGGTCCAGGGCGTTCTCGATTTTCTGGCGCCCCACGGTGAGCAACATCGAGAGCTGGCCGGCTGGCTGACGGACCACCCGCTCCGCCTCAAAGAGGCGTTGGATGCCGTCGGTACCATCTATGTCGAAGAAGCGGTTCGCAAGCTCAGCCGGATTCGGTATGCCGTCAATGACGCGGATTCCGATTGGGAAAAACCGGGCACCCTCAGCCAGAAGGCCATCCGCGCCCTGCGGTCGACTGTCGGGGTGACCACCGTTCTGGTAGGGATGCGGCGGGATGCCTATGTGGAAGATGTGCTGACCGAACTTAAACAGCCCCTGGCCCAAACCGACCGGCAGGATAGCTGGACTCAGCTGGATGAGGCGTTGCAGGGGTCTTAACGACCTGTCCAACAACCGGTTTTCCCCTCACTCCCGCCTAAATCCTCCCCTCGCCGAGCGGCAGTCTCTGCGAGCCGGAAGCCGTCAAAATGCTGTCATGGGGCAGGGCAATAAAAAGGGCGCTTCCTCATCATTTCCAGGAAGCGCCCTTGCAGCCAAGAGCTACATTTGTCTTGACTCTAAATTATATATCGGCCGTTTTGCGAATGAACTTAACAAAATTGTCAGATGAACAAAAACGGCGGCCTGCGGGGCTGCAGGTCGCCAGAAACAGAGGGGAAGGTTGGATAAATATTAGAGGGTAATATATCCAAAGCGCATTCGCGCTATACCCCATCATAGTGCCACATCGTCATATGTCAAGTCTTTAGACGAATTTTGCACCAAAAGGTCGGCTGGGCGAAGCCGGCCAAAACCGCCTGGCGCACTCTGATTACAACAAACCGATTTTATTGCCATAAATGGCCGGTCCGTTTCCCTCTGCAAAGGGATTTTCAAAATTGAGATCCCGGCTTGACTTCCCGGTCAACAGGACCCATTTTACAGCCTATCGCGTGAGATGATCCGACGATATTCATGACTCGGCCCAAACGAACCGACCCCCGGGCGCTGCTCAGATCAAGCCGGGCGGAAGCCAAAGGACCCAATGAAGCGTGATCCATCCGGCGCAGGCCGGCAGGCATCATTGCAGAAGATGGTATTCGAAAAATTCGAGAAAAGGAGAGATACAAGATGATTCTGAGAAAATGGTCTGTTTTGATAGGTATGGCGATGGTAATCTGGCTGGTAGTCCCTGTGGCTGCAGGGATTTTTATGGTTGATCAAAACGGTGAGGAAACGCTGATAGCCGACGGGCGTTTGAAGAATGCGTCGGAGGGGATGATCTGGATTCTCGACGGTCCCCGTAATCAGGTGGTTTTCATAAACGTCGATCAAAAAGTGTATGCCAGCGGAACACAGGCTGAATACTGTACTTCCATCTCGGCAATGTTTGACCGGATGATGAAATCAGTTCCCGAAGAACAACGCAAGATGATGGAGCAGATGATGAACAAAGGCAAAGGCGCCTCCCCCCAGGATGTTTCGGTTGCCAGGTCCGGTGACGGCGGTGACATCCTCGGCTTCAAGACGGTTAAGTACAGGGTTCTGGTAGACGGCGAATTGTACAAAGAGGTATGGTTGACGACGGATGGGTCATTAATGCAAGAGTACAAGCCGCTCATACCGGCACTGAAAAAATTCGACGCGTGCACGGCCGGGCTGAATATGGGTCCGTCACCGGAAAATTCACCCGAGTACCAAAAAATCTGGGATTCAGGTTTCGAGTTAAAAAGTGTCATTTACGAGGCAGGCAGCCCGGAGCCTGAGACCGATCTGGTGCGATTGGAGAAAAAAACGATCCCGGAAAGCGAATTCAGGGTGCCTGGGGGTTACAAGCAGGTTTCCTTCGATGAATTACTGCAGACCCAGATGGAATAGTTGCATCGAAAAAGGTGTCATCTTCCCGTTTTAAGATCCTGGGAGCCGACATTCGCGCCAGGGCCGCACCAGCAGGATGAGTCCGGCCGCGGCCAGATAAGTAAGGCCAAGATAAGAAAAGACGATGGTGTAGCTGCCTCCGGTAATATCGAGGATATAGCCGCTCAGCCAGGGGCCGAGCGGGCCGGCAAAAAATCCATAGGCGGTGAAGATCAGCCCGAAGATGGCCCCAAAATGATCCATGCCGAAGCAGTCGCCGGCATTGAAAGCCTGTTGCCAGTGATGTCGCATGATGCCTGGAAAGCCGAAAATAAATGCCCCCGGCCAGAAAACTGCGCAGACGCAGGCCATCAGGATGGATACCCGCCGGGGTTTTTGCGGCATAATAGCTCCTGGTCACTGCTGGGATGATAAGTCTTTCAGGAATTTATTCTGGAATATATTGGAATCCCGGAGCAATTGCTTGCCTTGTTCGATCAGCAACTCCACAGCTTCTTCCGAAAGGTGAAAATTGGTGCCGAGCCCCTTTATTTTTTCTCGAACCGCAGGATCGGCAATAAGGTCGAATCGCAGGTGTATGACGTAGGTTTTGAGTTCGAAGGGCTCCGGAGCCTTGCGCAGCTCATGTCGTCTTTGCTTCAGGTATTCGCGCAGAAGCTGAACGGTTTCAAAGGAATAGTTGGCCATCGGGGCAGACGCCACCGCATTTATCACGGGGACCAGCCCCGGGGTTCGAGGGGATTGATCCAGGTGGACATCCTCACCCGGCTTGGCATCCACAACGATGACCAGCAATTTTTTAATTTTGTGGTCGGCAATCATCCGTTGCAGGTTAAACTCCCGGCTGTCGGTCACGTTGCTTTGATCACCCGAAATCAGCACATCAGGATACATCAGGCTGTAAATAATGCCCCGCAAGCCGATGTTGTCTGATACACCGCCGTCAACCAGATGAACATACGGACGATGGGCCGCATCAAAATAGGAGCGGACCTCCTGGGCATGCTTGTACCGCCGGGGTGAAATATCCCTGTCAAATTGAATCACCCTGCCGACCCACGCGGGTTCAACAAAAACGGTTTTTTCATAATTTCGCATGGTCAGGGGGGTCAAAAGCCCCGGAAATGCCGACGATGATGCGACTGCCCGCCCCACCGACACCCCGGCGAGATCAGATTGCAATAAGTCAAATTGGCCCTGGCTGAACTCAAATCTGGCACCCAGTGACAGATCGGTTGCATTTATGACGATAAAGGGCCTGCGACAGTCCTGTGCCAGGCCCGCGTAGGTCTGATGGCTGAATAATTTCTCATCATAGTAGTCGGATGCAATGTCAATTCGCGAAAAATTTGGCGATAACAGCCGGAACCAGTTCCAGGGGTAGGCAAATGTTCGCACCGCCAGATCTCCCTGGACGTTGTGTTTCAAAAAACGTGCTTCAAAATCGATGAAAATCTGCTCCCCGTATAACCCGTAGTATGCCGCCGTGAAACTTCCCCCGGATACCGATGAGATGAGGTCAACCTCGTCCAGCAACCTGATCTGCGCACCGTTGTGAACGACCTTCGTTTCCTGCAGGCCTTTTAAGACCCCGTATGAAAAAGCGGCCGCCCGGGTTCCGCCGCCGGAGAAGGTCAGGGCAATAAAGAGCTCATCCGGGTTATCGCGGGTCGAACAATTGCCGAAGCGATAACCATGGCGGTAATCGTAGGTTTCAAGCGGAGGATTCAGCCGGGGCGCTGCGCAGGCTGCAAGGCCGATGCACAGGATCATAACGATTAGGCGCGTGATGGTTTTCAAGAGATCTCTCCTTCATTTTTTTCAAAGGTTACAATCAGCGGCTCCTCCGCAAATGTATCGATTATCGTTGCGAGCTGCCATTTGGGGCGATAATCACCGGGAGCTCCCATACTGATGGCATAGGTTCCAGCGCCGATTTCAATTCTGCGATTGGTTCGTCCCATTTTTACCCCATCGACAAACACCTCCCGTTGTTCAATGTAGTTGACCCTAAAATATTCCGGCATAGAACCCCTCCTTTTTCAAAGCATCGTAAATAGGTTTTTAGCGGTGATGAGTTTCGTGAACATGGACCTGCGCACAATCTTTGGATAGGCGCGTCACATACTGAACAGAAAAACCCCACTCTCATTTTGAGACGCGGGGTTTTGAATTACGCTGGATCATTCGTTATCCCTTATCAGGTTAAAGGGTGAATGCTCTCTATACTTGCGGGCGAAAAGAATTGTAGCACAAGCTTACGAAATGTCAAGCCATGCTCAGGCCCTCTTCCTGGGAGGTCACTTATAGATGCCTTACATATAGGTCAGGGCAGCATCCGGCTTTTTCAGGCCATAAAAGCCCCCATCAGAAAGAGCATCAAGATACTGCCCGGGAATACCAGCAGTGCTCTGGCCCAATCCCACCAGGATGAGGAGTTGACTTCATTTTTACGCAAGAGTGATGCGCGGATATCCGTCTGGTTTTTTCTGACGAAATCCTGGGCGTAATATGGCATGACTTGATCTGCCATATAGCTTTTGAAGTCGCGTTCAACATGTCTGCTGGACACCGACCAGTTTTCTGCTGATTGACTGAATAACTCATACTCGGTGCGACCGGTCGCCAGAGATATATTATACATAGAATTCGCTTTGGCCATCTGCTCCGCATGGCTGTCCGTTTCAAATTTCCGATAACATCTCCAAAACAGGTATCCTACCAGCAGCAGCGCACAAAGGCCCCCTATCAAATTATATACCGGTGAATAACGGGGACCGTGGCCATCCGCCTCGGCCGTAAACGGCGTTGGCATCTGGATCAATCCGGCATTATGGGTGGACCAGTGTTCCGAATTGAACCAAAGAAAGACAGCCATACTCAGCATCACCAGCGCAACAATGGTATAGAAAATAACCGTTTTTTTATCCATCTTAACACCTTTCTCGCCTATGGCTGGGCTATGCGTATTTTTTATTCAGGTCACAGCAGCCCTTAACTTCAAAGGGCATTCGGAGTAATGGGTTGTTTTCAAATCCGCCTGCGGCGGATTACAACCGCAACATCTAAAGCACTGACGTGCTGTTGTCTTCCCCCGCTGATAAGGGCGGGGAAACACGCCCGAGGCGTGCAAGTCCAAGCCACCCGCTCTGCGGGTGGTCGTTGACTTATGCTTCTATTCCATACGCTTGTCATCATTCCGGTTTTGTCAACAACTGTATCTGAATGCGATGAACTGGCCTGAGCTGGAACCTGCCCCTGGGTCAACCCCATCACCATCGTGATAGACCGGATTTTCCCGTGGTCGTTGCTAAAGTTTTACGCTGATTGGACGATGACCAGTATTAGAATAATTGAATGTTTTCAAACCCGCAGCCGATTCGTGATGTCGGCCATATCCGAAAATTAAAATGGGGATAGCATGATGAAAAAATATGTTGGCATGATCGCTGCCCCCGTATTTCTCTCGTTGCTGGGCGGTTGCGCCACCGTCTCCAATGAAGACTGCCTTTTGACCGATTGGTTTGAGATCGGTCGCATGGACGGTCTGCAGGGGAAACCGCGCACCGGATTTTTAAACCGTGCCAGGGCCTGTTTGGAGCACGGGGTCAATGCAGACCGTCAGGCTTATTATCGGGGACACGATGAGGGCTTGAAGTATTTCTGCACGGAACAAAAAGGCTTTGAGCTGGGAAGAAAGGGGTCCACTTACCCATCGGTTTGCCCGCTGCCGCTTGAAGAGGAATTCAGGGTCGGTTATCGCAACGGCATTCAAGTGTTCTGTTCGGTAGAAAACGGCTTCGAACAGGGCCGCCGGGGCCGGCCCTACCGGCAGGTATGCCCACCCGAGTTTGAGCCGGATTTTCGAGCCGGCTACCTGAAGGGAAAAGAGCAGGCCGATTGCTAAAATCTATTAGACAACGGATCAATCCGGGCGGGCTCATTTGCATGGCCGGCCACTGAATAAACCGTTTCATTTTTTTTAAAGTTTTCCGGTTAAGAGCGGATATAATCAGCAGGAACCTGATCCGTGATCGTTGTAAACCCTTCGTAACGCGTCGCACTGAAAGATAAATAACTTCCATATGGGAGGCAACAATGGCCGCAGACAATCATGAAATGATGAGGCAGATTTCAGCCGGAATTGAGGAGATACCGCCGATGCCCCAGGTGGTGATGAAGGCCCAGCAGCTTTTGGCCGATCCGGATTCAAGCGCCAAAGAGCTGGCCGCTTTACTGGAAAAAGATCCGTCGATAGCGGCCAAGGTCCTCAAAATGGCCAATTCAGCCTTTTACGGCTTGCGCGGCAACGTAAATTCAATTCAACACGCTGCGATGGTCCTTGGGTACAGAAACCTGGGGGAGATCATCTCGGTGGCCGGTGTTCAACAATCCCTGGAAAAAAAATTGCCGGGATACGGCCTGGATTCCGAAGACTTATGGCGGCACTCACTTTCGGTTGCGATGGGTTCGAAAATTATCGCTTCAAGGAAGAACCCGGAGCTGGAGATGGTGGCCCACACGGCCGGTCTCATTCACGATGTCGGCAAGCTCATTTTGGACCCCTTTGTCCTTGACGAGAAGGAGACATTCGAAGCGTTTATCGTCAGCGAACAGCAAACGTTTCTGGCGGCGGAACAGGAGATTCTCGGATTCGATCATGCCGAAATAGCCGCGGAGGTTTGCAAGAAGTGGAGCATTCCCATGGTCATATCATCCGCCATCCAATACCATCACAGTCCGTCGTCCTCGTCGGAAGTCGAGCTGGCCTTTATTCTGCACCTGGCGGATTACATTTCCCTGGTGACCGGTGCGGGCTACGAGAGCGATGACTACCTGTACGAGTTGGAAGAGGGCACCCTGGATTATCTCCAACTCGACGATAGCGATGTTAGCGACCTCAGCCTGGAGCTTATGGAATCGGTAGCCAATCTGCTGGACTCTTCCAATTAGAAACTGTTTAAACACTGCATCTTGCGCCCAATGGCGGCGTTGTTCAGCACAGCTGGATGCCCCGTTGAGTTTTAGTATAAGTCGTGTTTCTCCTCTTTTAAAAATGAGTCGATATGTGCTAAGAAAAGGTGATGTTGCGTCAACACGCTTCCTACCGACCAAACTCATTAACCGCAAAGGAGAAAACGATGGCGCTAATTCAATTTGTCGAACCCGACAAGGCCGACGGTCAGGCCAAGGAAATCTACGATACCATGCAGCAGCTTGCCGGTGTCATTCCGGCCCCGCTGCAGCTGGCAAGCGCCAGCCCCAGGGTGCTGGATACCTTCTGGCAATCGATTCAATACTATTCCAGCCATTCGAATCTGGGGTTCGCCCTGCTTTCCACTATCCGGTATCTGGTGGCCCAGCAATATGATTACCTTTTCTGTACCGGTTTCAATAAGAATCTGCTGAAGATGCAGGGGCTGTCGGATGAAGATATCGCCCGGATGGAAGCAGACCCGCTTCAGGCACCGCTGGAAGAAAAGGATCAGGCCATGGTGGCCTTTGTGATGAAAGCGGTCAGGACACCGGATACCGTTGAAAAAGCGGACATGGACCGGCTGCACGAGCTGGGCTGGGCCGACAGTGATATCCTGGACGCCCTGGTCCACGCCACCAATATGATCGGGGCCAGCATCCTGATGAAGACCTTCAAGATGGATCAGGCGTGCTAGATACACCATCGACAGATAACCGGCGCCCGTCGGCGATACCGGTCTGGGATCTTCCCACGCGGCTGTTTCACTGGCTGCTGGTGGTGATGGTAGCCGTGTCTTTTACCACCGGCAGCATCGGCGGCAATGCCATGCAGTACCACGAATGGAGTGGATTTGCGATCCTGATTCTGCTGACTTTCCGGATAACCTGGGGATTTGTCGGCAGCCGGACCTCACGGTTTCGTGACTTTGTAAAGGGACCTGCCGCGGTGTGGGGTTATGCAACCGCTCTGGTCAGGGGTAAAACAGAGCGTTATCTGGGGCATAATCCCCTTGGCGGATGGTCGGTGCTGGCCATGCTGCTGGCGTTGTTCGTCCAGGCTGCAACCGGCTTGTTCGCCAATGACGACATCATCACCGAAGGGCCGCTTTTTCTGTGGGTCAGCAAGCCGGTCAGCGACTGGCTCAGCGGCATCCACCGGTTGAATCGGGTATTGATCATGGCCCTTGTGGCCACCCATCTGGCGGCCGTGCTCTTTTATCTGGTAATCGAGCGCGAAAACTTAATCCAACCGATGTTGACCGGGATCAAATACCGCTCAAGCGGCGAGACGGCGCCCCCCGCTGCTTCCATCGGGCTGGCGGCCGTTGTGGCAGCCGCTGCCGGCGTCCTGCTTTATCTTCTGATCTATTGAAAATCTTAGGGCGAAACTCCGCTACTTGCGGGTTTCGCGGTGGCAGCCTTTGCAGCTCTGGGCGACCGAGCCAAACTGCGCTTTAACGGCATTGAAGTCGCCTCCTTTGGCGGCGGCGGACAGCTTGGCGACCTCCGCTTCAAATTGCTGGGCCATGCTTTTGAATCCATCGGGGTCCTTGAGAACCTCCGATTTCATGGTCGTTTTGCCCGTTTCGCTGCCGGGGAATAGAAACGCCTCCCAGGGCAGCTTCGCCAGGAATTCGATGACGGCCGTGTCGTCGGCAAAGACCTTTTGATCGTAGGGCTGCTCACCTTTGACCATTGCCCCCAGTCGACCGAAATGTTTGGCGATGACAAACATGACGGATTGACGGTATTTAACGGCATCATCCGGTTTTGCGAATTGAGCCCAGGCGGCCCCGATTAAAATTCCAAAAATTACCAGGATTGCGATCGTTTTTGCGACTGTCTTCATATTGCCTCCTTTGCTAGATGTCTTATACCTTGAAAGGGGGACACGATCAAGCCCAATTCCGGTTCTGAACTTTGCTTTGCGGTGCATCCCAAACAATGCTTTTGAACCCTTTAAATAATATCTTGACATCCATCGAACAATTATCTTAAAAATTGTTCATGTTTGATCAGTTGTGCATTCCGGAGATTTCCTCGATGGTAGATTATCAGCCAGACAGATGCTTTTTTTGGTATTATTTGGGGGGGGATCGGTCTGCCTGGGGTATGCCCTGATCGAATCCGCAATTACAAAGGAGCAGTAAGCCGTGGGCATATCAAAACCCACGGCTTTTTTTATGCCTGCAGGGCTTGGGCACATTGAAACAGCCCTTTTGCGAAACCAGGGCGACCCAACCGCATTTAGCGGGCACGCTTCTATCAATTCTAAAGGAGTCGTACCAAGAAATGTCCAAACCCAATATCATATTAACCGGATTTATGGCCACCGGTAAAACCACGGTGGGCAAGCGGCTGGCAGCGCAGCTGGGCTATGCGTTTGTCGATACGGACGAGCTGATCGCCGAGCGCAGCGGGCAACCCATCGCCGAGATTTTCCGTGAAAAAGGTGAAGCCGCCTTTCGCCGCATGGAATCCGAGATTGCACAGGAGCTGGGTGAGAAAGAGGGCCTGGTCGTTTCCACCGGCGGCGGTTTGATGCTGAATCCGGTCAACGCGGCGGCCCTGGGCCGCCGGGGTAGGGTATTTTGCCTGGTGGCAACGCCGGAGGAGATTCTTGATCGTATTTCAAAAGATGAACATGTGAAACGGCCGCTGCTTGAGGCGCCTGATCCCATGCTTCGTATCGTGGAGCTCATGCGTCAGCGGGAAGTGGGCTATGGTCGTTTCCGGCAAATGGTGACGTCGGGTAAAACCCTGGACGAGATCACCCAGGAGCTGATCGGTATCCTCCAGGCCATTCCGGATTAAAGCTGCACTCGAATCTTCAGCACTTCCCATCCGCTTTTTTACCCATACAATACGGCTATTGCCTGTCGGAGCTTACCGATGGGAATCTGCCCCGGGGCGGAGGCTTCTTTGCCGATGGCGAAGGTAATGTCCGATCCGAATAGCCCGCCGGCCAGTCGCGTCACCCCGCCCTCGGGCCCCATTGACATGGTCACGATGGGTACCTTAACCGCGCCGGTGCGAGCCTTCAGGGTGGCGCCGAGCAATGTCAATACATCCGCATAATTTTTGGGCATGACGGCAAGTTTGGCAATATCGGCCCCCATAGACTGGGCCTGCAACAACTTGTCATGAATGGCGTTCTCATCGGGTGTTTCCGTAAAATTGTGGTAGGACAAAATCAGCTTGGTGCCGTTTTCCCGGGCGACCTTTTTGACCGTTTCGATAAATGACGGCGCATTGCACAGCTCGATGTCGACCAGGTCGATTCCACCGGACGCGATGCTTGCGGTGATAAGCTCCAGGCGTGCTTCCTGGGGTATTTCCCTAAATCCGCCCTCTGAATGGATTCGGCAGGTAAAAATCAGCGGAATCGGCCCGACGGTGCCCTGCAATACCTGCAGCGCCTCAAGACAGGAATTTTGATCCTCTATGGCCTCATAGCCATCGATGCGCCACTCGAGCAGGTCGGGGTTGAGTTGTTTTAATTCCAGGGCCTGTGCCAGAAGATCCGATTTATCACTGGCTACCAGCGGCAGACATATCAGGGGATCCGACCCTCCGATCACTTTGTCTTTTACGGTTACTTTGATGTCACTTTCTAGCCTCATCGTCACCTCCAGCAAATGATCAAGTGCAGGTCTTTTGGTTTGCCAACACCCGGCGCATTCGTCCCGGGAGGGTTCGTTCCAGGGTGTTTTCCAAAAACGCCACTGCCTCGACAAGGGCCGCTAGATCAATTCCGGTCGGCACGCCCAGGGATTCAAACATGTTCACGGCATCTTCAGTGGGTACGTTTCCCGCAGCCCCCTTCACGAAAGGGCATCCGCCCAAACCGCCGGCACAAACGTCAAAAGAGCGGACGCCGGACTCATATCCGCTGAATATGTTGGCCAGACCCAAACCGCGCGTATCGTGCAGGTGAAGCGAAATGAGAACATCGGGATATTCTCTTCTGAATACCGCTACCAGGTGCCGTATCGACCAGGGGTCGGCCATTCCGGTGGTGTCGGCCAGGTTGATTTCCCTGGCCCCGGACTGAATCATTTTTTCAGCCGCGTTGAGGACCGCGGATTCTGCTATCCGCCCCTCATACACGCAGCCGAAAACACACTGCAATCCGGCGCGGATATCCAGGCCGGCCGTCATGGCCTCGCGAATCAGGGCGGTCATGGAGGCAAGGGCTTCGGCTGCCGGCCGCCGGGCGTTTTTGCGGCTGTGGGTGTCGCTGACCGAAACGGACATGCTGACATGGGAAACGCCGCAGCTGAGAGCCCGCTCCAATCCCTTGTCATTTAAAATCAGAGCCGAAACCTCGCAATCGTCCTCCCGGCCGATCGTCCGAATGAGTTCATCGGTATCGGCCATCTGCGGCACGATCCGGGGGTGGACAAAAGAGCCGACTTGAATTCGCTTGATCCCGGCATTTCTCAACATCCGGTAAAGATGAAGCTTTTCTTCGAGGCTGAAAATGCGGGATTCCATTTGAAGTCCGTCTCTGAGGGCTTCATCTTGCAGAAGCAATTCTGGTACTGTGTCATTGCTGGTCATCAGGTAAACCTTTTAACAGCAGTCCTTGCCGACCGCCGTCTATTGCGGCCGGTTCTTCTTATTCTACTGCAAATTTGCTTTGATTAACAAAAAATATCTTTTGAATGATGAAGCTTATACATATCCTTTCTGGAAACACAAGCAACAATTTGAAGGCAAAAACTAGACATTTTCCTGTAAGAATGATTTTTCTTCGCTTTTTCTTGCTACTGGGATGATCGTGAGCTATACAAACTGCCTACGGGTTAGAGCACCGAAATTGAGTGCAAAAGGAGATTGAACCAATGCCTAAATTGCAGGATGAAGTTGAGATAAACGGTATGCGGCTTCGCAACCGGATAG
>JAFDCJ010000471.1 GCA_019312835.1 Deltaproteobacteria bacterium | reverse complement strand
TAGAATATCGAATAACGAATTTCGAAGTAAGGAATTCTATCGGTTTTATTTATCAAAAAAGATGGAGCGCAGCGGCTCGACCCTTCGATCCGCCTAAGGCGGAATATTCGGTGTTCGATATTCGATATTTAAAAGTATTCAAACTATTTTTATAATTTTAAGCAATCAAGCAAATATCACCTAAGCTTTATGCTAGAGGAGAAACACTGATGCAAGATTTGTGTTCGGTTGGCAAGCGAATACCAAAAATCGATGCCGTTGATAAGGCGACGGGTCGCACCCAATATATCCAGGATTTGAAACTTCCCGGGATGCTCTATGGCAAAATTTTGTACAGCAAGTTTCCCCATGCGCGCATTGTCAAAATTGACACCGCCAAGGCCAAAGCCCTGCCGGGAGTGCGGGCAGTCATCACCGGGGAGGATGTTCCGGAGATAAAAATGGGTGTTTACAAAGACAATCGGCCGTTGAAAGCAGGCAAGGTGCGTTCCTACAGAGATGAGGTGGCTGCAGTGGCCGCCGCCGATCCCCAAACGGCCGAGGAAGCCTTGAACCTGATTGAAGTCATCTATGAGCCCCTGGCGGGTATTTTTGATCCCGAGGAAGCCATGCAGGAGGGGGCCGTCCTCGTCCACGAAGAACACAAGACCAACGTGCTCAAAATGCCCTGGAAATTGCATTATGGTGATGTGGAAGCGGCCCGGAAGGAAGCTGCTTTCGTCGTCGAAGATCGTTTCAGCACCACCTGGGTTACGCACTGCTGTATGGGTGCCAGCGGCGCGATCGCTGAATTTGACCCGGCCAATAATTTGACGATCCATACCAACACCCAGATCCCGTCTTTGGCTCAAAAAGATTTCCTGGGGGCACTGAAAGCAATGGGAATCAGCGATCGGCGGGTGCGGGTGATTAAACCATGCATCGGCGGGGGATTCGGCAGCAAGCTGGATACTTATGCATACGAATACATCGCCATTCTGCTGGCTTACTATACGCGCCGACCGGTGAAAATCGAGTTTGACCGCACCGAGGAATTTATCGCCACCTCGACCCGTCAGCCGACGATCACCCGCATCGCTCAGGGATGCGACGCAAACGGTAAGCTGCTCTTTCGGGATATTTCCATGATTTTGGATAACGGGGCCTATACGTCGTGGGGCGCCACCACACCCTCGGTAATGATGATGCCCATCACCAGCCTATATCGCGTACCCAACGTGCGCTACGAGGCAAAATGTGTGTATACCAACAATACCTATGCCCAGGCCATGCGGGGCTATGGCAATCCCCAGGCAACCTTTGCCATTGAAAGCACCATGGATATGCTGGCCGAAAAGGCGGGCATCGACCTGATCGAATTCCGCCGTATCAACGCCAATCAGTCCGGGGATGTATCCCCCCAGGATCTGCGCATCACGACCTGCGGCCTGGAAGAGTGTATGGCCACCATCAAGAAAACTCTTGAATGGGACGCCCCCAAGGCGGAATGCGAAGGCGTTGGGTTATCCTCGCTCATCCATGTGGGTGGCGGTGCCCGGGTATACAAATCGGACGGGTGCGGCAACATCATCAAGATGGATGATTTCGGTAAGGTTGATGTTTTTACCGGGGCCACGGACATGGGCCAGGGCTCGGATACGGTCATCGCTCAGATTGTGGCCGAAGAACTTGGGTTGTTGGTAGAAGATATTCATGTTATTCATTCCGACACGGATGTGTGCCCGTGGGATGTTGGCGCCCACGCCAGCCGGACCACGTTTATCGCCGGCAATGCCGCCCTGGGAGCCGCCAAAAAGCTCAAGGCCCGCATCCTTGAAATGGCAGCCAAGCAGCTTGAAACACCGCTGGAAAAACTGGTTCTGGCCGATCGCTGTGTGGTTGATAAAGAGGACCCCCAAAAACGTATTGAAATCGGCAAACTTCTCAGAAAGGCCCATTTCAGCCATGGGGGACAGATGCTGATGGCTGAATATTTCTACGATCCGGCCAACGAAAACATGGGCAAGGATTTCAAAGGCAATATGTCGATGACGTATACCTTCGGCGCCCATGGTGTCAGGGTAAAAGTGGATGAAGAAACCGGCAAGGTCAAGATTTTGAAATATGTGGCTGCCCACGATGTGGGCAAGGCCATTAATCCCTTGCTTCTGGAAGGACAGGTCTACGGTGGCGTAATGATGGGCATCGGTTATGCCCTGTCCGAACAGGTGATCCTGGAAAAGGGTGAAAACATGAATCCCAATTTCAGGGATTACAAGATCTTAACCGCCAAAGACGTGTGCCCCATCGAGGCGCCGGTGCTCGAAACCTATGACGAGGACGGGCCTTTTGGGGCCAAGGGGATCGGCGAACCCGGGTGCGTGCCTACCGCACCGGCCATCGCCAACGCCATTTACGATGCGGTGGGGGTACGCATCAAAGATTTGCCTATAACCCCGGAGCGGGTTCTGGCGGCCATCAGAGAGAAAAAGGGTTTGGATCTTTGCGGTCAGGAGGTAGGCCAGAAGGATATCGGGGAATGTGTTGTAGAGGAATAGATTGAACCGTTGCCGACAGAGCTTCTCTGCGGCAGGGACAGGATGGCTCCAGGCGAATGCAGGTGGTGTGGAGTTGTGACTTCATGCTTCTAACCGGTTATTAACGTTAAAAAAGGAGGGCTGAGAAATGAGACATAAATTTGGGATTATGATTCTGGTTGTTTTCGTACTAAGCTTACTTTGTACAGGGTTTTCACCGGCTCCGGTTTTGGCCGAACCCATCAAGCTCAGTTATGCCAACTTCCCGCCGGCGCCAACTTTTCCCTGCGTCCAGATGGAACGATGGAAAACAGAGGTTGAAAAAAGAACCAAAGGCAAGGTGGTCGTCAACACTTTTCCCGGCGGCACTCTGTTGGGCGCTAAAAATATGATGGACGGCGTCATCGCCGGACAGGCCGATATCGGCAATCTCAGCATGGCCTACCAACCCGGCCGCTTCATCGTCACCAATGCCACCAGTTTGCCGTTGGGGATACCAAATGCTCGTGTTGGCAGTCTCGTTTTGTGGGATCTGTGGGAGAAGTATCAACCGGATACTTTCGCCAAAGTCAAAGTGCTGGCAATGTTTACAACGGCACCCACCAATATCATGTCCAAGGTTCCGGTACGAACGCTGGATGATTTGAAGGGCCTTGATCTGAGGGCTTCCGGCGGGGCCGCACAGATATTGGGTGCCTGGGGGGCGAATCCGGTTGGAATGCCCATGCCGGCAACCGTTGAGGCCCTGCAGAAAGGCGTTGTCAAGGGGCTGTTTTCTTCACTGGAAGTCATGAAGGATTTCAAATTTGCAGAAAGCTGCAAATACGTGACCAAAACAGATACCGTCATTTATCCGTTTGCGGTTGTGATGAACATGGACAAATGGAATGCCTTGCCCAAGGATGTTCAAAGCGTATTTGATGATCTAAGGGTGGAACAGTCGGAGTGGACCGGGAATTACATGGACGACCACGTAAAGAAGGCGATGGAATGGTCTGTCGAGAGTCAAAAAGTTGAAGTCATCGAGCTTTCTGCGGCTGAAAAGGCCAAATGGGATGCCAAACTTGCCCCAGTTACGGCGGAATGGATCGAGAAGGCCAAAGCCAAAGGGTTGCCGGCTGAAGCCATCGTTGCCGACATAAAGGCCCTTATTAATAAATACGCCAAATAAAGCTGACGTCTTATACGGCGTTGGTGGTTGAAGACCGGAGACGGACTGCGGGATGACCAGCATTGCGCAGTCCGTTTTCAGTGCAGAACTACGATTACGATCTCCGGGGAACCCGGGCATGCCAATCCTTGAAAAAATCAGCAGGCTTATGAGCCGCTCATTTATCTTTGTTGCCGGCTCCTTTATGGTGGCGATGATATTGATAACCTGCGCCAATATCATTTCGCGTATAATCTGGATCCCGATCAAGGGCACCTTTGAGTTGATGGGGTTTTTCGGCGCGGTGGTGACAGCCTTTGCACTGGGCTATACCCAGGCGCAAAAAGCCCATATATCGGTTGACATACTGGTGAACCGATTTCCGAAGCGGCTGCAAAAATTTATCAATGGCATCAATAATGTCATATGCATGCTCTTTTTTACGCTGGCCGGCTGGCAAATTGCAAAGTTGGCAAACACATTGCGGACTAGCGGCGAGGTCACCGAAACATTGAGAATCATCTACTATCCGTTTACGTACGGCGTCGCCCTTGGTTGTTTCTTGCTTGCACTGGTTCTCTTGGTTGAGCTGGTAGAATTGTTTTTTTATGAAAGCGGAGCGACATGATGGATGCCGCAATGGTAGGGATTCTTGGAATTATTGCGCTTCTGATCGTGCTTTTTATTTTGGGCATGCCGGTCGGGTTCGCCATGGCGGTGGTCGGTTTTTGCGGGTTTTCCTATGTGGTCACTCCTCAGGCCGCTTTGAATATGATCGCCACAGATCTGTGGAGTACCTTTTCAAAATATGGTTTGACGGTAATTCCGCTTTTTATCCTGATGGGTTATCTTGCATTCAACGCAGGAATCGCTGAACGGCTTTACGATGCGGCTTACAAATGGGTGGGACACTGGCGGGGTGGACTGGCAATCGCGACCATTGCTGCGGATGAAATGTTCGCCGCTATCTGCGGGTCGAACACCGCCACCGCAGCCACCATGGGAGCGGTGGCACTGCCGCAGATGAATAAGTACAACTATGATACCCGGCTGAGCACCGGAACGGTGGTGACCGGGGGCACCCTGGGAACCGTCATGCCGCCCAGCGTAGTTCTCATCATTATCGGCCTGCAAACGGAACAATCCATCGTCAAGCTTTTTTTGGCCGGGATATTGCCCGCCATTGTTCTCGGCCTGCTATTTGTCGTCACTATCATTGTTTTGTGCCGGCTTTATCCTGATTTCGGACCGGCCGGCCCGAAAACCAGTCTGGCCGTGAAATTCAAATCACTGCTGGGGGTCATCGAGGCGTTAACCATATTCATTCTGGTTATCGGCGGTTTGTATTTCGGCGTGTTCACACCCACCGAAGCCGGTGCGGCCGGAGTCCTGATTACCCTGATTGTCTCAATTGTATCACGCAAGTTGACCTGGAAGGGGTTTATGCGCTCCATCGGCGACACCCTAAAAATCTCCTGCATGG
>JAFDCJ010000470.1 GCA_019312835.1 Deltaproteobacteria bacterium | reverse complement strand
GAGAAGAATTCCTTTTTCGCTTTGGGGATGGCCGCAAATTTTTCGATCACCGGCGCCAGGCGTTCCAGCGCCTGTTTCCCGGTCTGTTCACCGTAAATCTTGTTGAGTAACTGTTTAACGGTTTCCATACCCCAGCCCCTCCTGGTTTCGTTATTTTTATTTTTCACAATTTGAATAGAAGCTATCTCAAAAACAGGAGTTTACCCGCCTCAGGTGGGTAAAATGCATTTCCAGCCTAGCTGGATGACCCGTCAATCCTTATTTTCAAGGGTGGGCCTCCCAGCATAGCTGAAGGACCCATCTATCAAAGGCGGGCCTTATTCCCGCGCGAAGCAGTAATCGCGCCGATTTGCGGGCGGGGATAAACCCCGCCCCTACTTTTTCAGCAAGTAATGGTTCACATTGGGCTTCACCCAGCACGAGGGCCCGTCTTATGGAATCGCAATCCAATCGACGGAGACCCAAACCTTTGAACCCTTGAACCCTGAACCTCTGAACGGTTATGCTTTTAGATCCAGCCACGCTGTATCAGCAGGGCCCGCAGCCCCCGGTGAAGGACTCTGTAGGAGAAGTACTTCAGGCCCAGCTCATAGTTATGCTCGACCATCTGCCGGCAAAATTCATGATTGTCCAGCACCAGGTTCGTTTTTTCCACCGCCGCCTGGGTCACGTAGCCGTCGATCTCGATAACCGAGAATCCCTTGGGCTTGATGTCCTTGGTGAAAATTGAGTAGGCATTGACCACCACGGGTTTTTTAAAATAAACGGCTTCCAGAAATGCATTGCCGAAGCCCTCAAACGTGGAAGGGTAGGTGACAAGATCCGCGAAGGGATAGATGTCTTCTAAGGTATAGATTTTGCGGCCGTCGGCGGTCAGGCCCCTTTTTTCGTTGATAATTTCGCAGACAAAGAGGGTATCGACCTTCATCAGCTTGGAATATTCCCGCAGCCTTATTTCGTAGTCGTGACCCTCGTCACCGGACGCATGGGATATCACCAGCTTGGCCTTGCGGTCCAGCCGGCTCAGCAGCTCGATGGCATGCTCGATTCCCTTGCGCTGAACCACCCGGGTCGGCTGCAACACCAAAAGCTCATCGTCGGCGATGCCCAGTGCCTGGCGAACATCGGCGGCATAATCATCGGGCGGGGGCGGCGGGTTCTCGAAATCCATCACATTGGGCGCCACGAAAGCCGAAATGCCCGTTCGGCGGCTGAGCTGGTCGTCGGCCACCGAGTTGATGACGACGTGGGTAATGGACGGCAAAACCGGCGGAAAGGCCATGTTCAGATAGTCCTGAATGGCGTTGATCATAAACCGGTCCCGTTCCCAGTAAAAATCGTGATGATGGGCGATGGTTTGGATGTTGGTTTCGGCAATAAACTCGGTGATTGCAATTCCCAGGGGAATGTTCAGCGGGATGGTGATCGCGTTTTGGGGAATGATTACGTCAATGTCGAATTTTTCCACGAAATCATACAGATGATCTTTTAATTTAATCGCCAGCTGGTAGATCTTTTTGGAAACCGACCGGTCGCGGGCCGTAACCCCAAAGGAATTGTTGTAAACATCTTTGATATCCGGGTGGGTAAAATGGGCTTCCGGTACCAGGTATGATCTCTCCGGCGGACGATCCAGCTCGCCGGCGAAGTAAAACGTTTTAACCCCCTCCGACTCGAAGACGCGCGCCCATTTCTCCGTTTCCAGTGACACACCGTCTGTGCCGGCAAACCTGACTGAAATGAAACCGACATTTTCAATGGCTTTATGGGGTCTAAGCTCAACCATAGGTCAACTCCTCTTTTGTTGTCAGACTGCAGCCCATCCAGTATTTACGCGGATAAAACTCGGACGGATTTTCAGTCAAGATCTTGCGGATGACCGACGAAACCCCTCTGTCATTGCATGTCCGGTCAAGTTCAAAGCTGTCGCCGTGATCCAGGTGCAACGCAATCGGGATGTCGGCCCCAACGCCCCCTCTGTGGAGAAGGTACGAAACATATTATCTCAAGCAGGATTCTTTGCAACCTTTTTTAGAAGAATACCTGCCCTGCTTTCCGACTGGATTTATGTAATTGGCACGCACGTTATAATACCGATGACAATTTGATATCGATTTTTCTGCAGTCGCCAGAAGGTCGAACATCCCGGTATCTTAGGCGGTTTAAAAAAAATATTGACGCCTGGTTGACCGGAGTCATGATATCAAACCGCAGTCAATCTTCTTCACGGCCATACCAGATTACGCGCGGAATAAAGATTTCGGTGACAGGTGGCAGTGTATCTTTGCTCACACTGAAGGTATCGGTCTTTAGGAAACGGGCCCGGTGGGGTCCATCGAGAAATCTCCTCAGAGCCATCGTGTCCTGGTAATAGTGCATGGGCACTGCTATTTTTGGTTTGAGCTGTTCGACCACTTTTTTGGCACTTTCAGCACCCATCGTGTAAGATCCGCCAATGGGGACCAATAAAATGTCGACATACCCGATAAGATCGAGTTGATCTTCATTGAATGGTTCCCCCAGGTCACCGGTGTGGCAGATGCAAAGACCGTCCACCTCAAAGACAAAGGCGGACCCTTTTATGTAATCATACGTAGCGCGCATATGGATGGGCACATTATAAATCAGGACATCGCGAATCAACCTGTTGATCACATTCCATTCGCTGCCCCAGGACTTAAGCCCCCGCAGAATTATTGGATCGCCTTTGGCCAGCCCGACATTGCTGTGATTTCGCGTTTCCTTGCCCACTGTCACCACATCGGGCCACACTTCCGGCATGGGGTATCCCATATACCGGAAAGGATCCGTAATGATTTTGGTGCCGGAGCTCGATGTGATCTGGAAAAAAGCATGGCCATACCATTTAATGTCAACGAAATCTGACGCTGCAGCACGCCTGATCAAAGGTGTGCTGATATCAGCCACATTGGGATTGCGGCAGGCCGCATGGATTTCTGTAATGCCCAGAACGATCCACATGCAGAGCGACAGGACGGCCCCTAAACTCAGATCGGTTTTCATCATAACACGGGTTCCTTTAGTTACTTGTTTTGTCTTATGATATAGGAAAAACAATGCTTTCTCCTGAGGGCTCAGGGCTCGCCTTCCCGAACCACATTGAGAAAATAAACCTCGGTCAGCGTCGGCAAGCTATCCTTGCTCACGTGAAAGGAGTTGGTATTCAGAAACCGCACCGGATAGGGCCCCTCTGTGAAGCTTTCCCAATCAATTGGGCGCTGCCAATAATGCATCGGAAGCACAATTTTGGGTTTCAGCTGCGCGATGATCTTTTTGGCTTCTTCCGGTCCTGCCGTGTAGGTGCCGCCGATGGGTACCATCAGCACATCGATATGACCGATAAACTGTAGCTGATCGTCGTTGAAAGGTTCGCTGACATCTCCGGAGTGCAGAATGCAGATGCCATCCATCTCGAAGACAAATGCGGCGCCCTTCAGGCTGCGCTCATATTCAAGATTCCCTCGCTGATGGATCGGCACATTGTAGATAAGCACATCGCGAAAGTTTAGCTGAATGTCGTTCCATTCAGAGGTTCCCTCTTTCAGGCCGCGCAAAACGAGGGGGCTTCCTTTGGCCAACCCGACGTTGTTGTGGTTTCTGTGTTCTCGGCCGACAGTCACCACATGCGGCCAAACCTCGGGCATGGGATATCCCATTAGCCCGAAAGGATCGGTAATGATCCTGGTGCCGCTGCCGGAAGTGATCTGGAAAAAGGAGTGGCCGAACCACTTGATCTCTACAAATCCTGAAACGGCCGCCGGAACAATACGGGGATCGATGCCCCTCACAATATTTGGATTACGGCATGCCGCTTCCAGTTGCCCCGCAAAGACAAACAGGCAGACAAAAGCGACCGTCGGCAAAATACACGCACTTGATTTCTTTAGCATAAAAACCTCCCGCGATTACCTGCCGGCGTCGATTCAAGCGAGTCCCCAACGCCGCCTGAAATACCATTCCGACGACAGCAGGGCCACAACGATTGCTAACACGAAAGGGGTGGCCCATATCGGTAAATGCTTTTCTTCGATAAAATTTTTTTCTCCCTGGCGGGCATATGCTTTAATTTCCCTCACAAGGTCATCTTCCGGCGTTAAATATTTTCCGCCGGTGGCGGCAGCGATTTTTTCAAGCTGACCATGGTCAGGTGCGGCATCCAGGCTCGCCAGAAAGTCTGCTACAACCATCGATTCCTCCACGGTTCCATCGGGTGTCTCGACCCGGATACGATAGATTCCGCCTCTGGCGGGATTGAATGAAACGAGGTGCTCACCGGGCTGAGCGGTGGGTTTGAGCTCTGACGGGATCTTGGTGCCTTCAGGATTGAAGACCGAAAACGCAATGGCTGCATTGGCTCCGGGAGACCGTTTTTCGCTTCGATACCGGATCCGGATGTCGGTCTCCTGGCCGGCGGCTACCGACATTTTCGGCAGGATAATCTGGACCGGATCAAGTCCCGGATCCTTTGTCAGCCATCGGACCATCCGATGCATCAGCCGGAGATAAAACTGATTCCCTTTTCCGCTGGCAACCATGCCCATGTACCATTTCCAGGTGTAATCCGAAGTGATCGCCAGAACCCGGCCTTCTCGGTACTCCGCAACGGTCAGAATCGGCCAGGCCATGCGGTCCGCACTCTGTAGAAGAACATCTGCAGATTCGTTGACCTCGATCAGGTTGATGCCGTCCAGCGATGGCAGTTGCTGCCAGAATCGAAAAAGATTGCCGGCATCCTCGCTTGAATAGTCGGCGATCTGCATCAAGGGATGCTCGGCTCCCGCCCGCGTCAGCCGCAGGCCGACGGGTGAATCTCGCCGATAAAATTCTTCCTGGATGAATCGATAGGGCAGCAGATCCCCCAGCGGGGACAGATTGTCTCCCCCCTCACTATGGAGATTGGGGCCGCCAATCATGGCGATGCCAGCGCCGTCTTCAACAAAGCTGCGAATGCTGTCGAGGTATTCGGGTTTTAAATATAAGGCATAATTAAAATTATCGAAAATAAGAAGATCAAACGTGTCAAGTTCCTTAATAAAAAGGGTTTCCACCGGAAACGGAATCAAGCTTTGCTGCTGCGGCGGGACATTCAGGATATCTGACGGTGTTCTTAAAATGACAAAGGAGAGCAGATCGATGGAAGGATCGCTTTTCAGCGCCACCCGCATAAACCGGTAATTCATGCTCGGGCTTCCCGAAACCATCAAAATTCGGGTTTTGTCACGCACCACATTGATCGTCAGATTGTTTTGATTGTTGGCAAAAATGTTCTCTCCAATCTGATGGGGAATCGAAATTGCCAGGTCTTTCCGGCCCAACTCACGCGGGATAAAGGACAGTGATGTGGCCAACTCAGCTGGGTTGCCTTGCAGCCTGACATCTTTAACCGCCAGCAGTTTTCCCGATTCCTGAAGCAGAATCGGCAGCGTCAGGTCCTGATAACCATAGCTTTTTATTTTGATGTCAATGATAACCTCACGGCCTCTGAAGGCTAATGCCGGGGCGTCGATCTCCGTAATCAAAATATCACGGTAAGCACCGGGATTGCCCATGGCAACGGTCAGGGTGGTCGGCTTCGGCCCTTGGCTGCTGCGCCACCCCACGTTGCCGTCGCTAAAAAGAACTACGACGGAATTCTTTGTGCTGAGTGTTTGTAGCGCTTCGGCGACATCACCCTTTTGACCCCGGGGCGTCAAACCTGCTAAATCGCCAGATTGCAGCGGCCTCAGCGAATCGGAGAGCCCGTAGATGCTGATGCCAAAATCATTTCCCAGTGAGTCCAGGAGCGGGGATTGACCTTCCGTCAGCAGGGCCTTGACATTATCCAGACGGGTTGCGGGATCGCCTGCGCCGGATTGTCCCATGCTGTCGGAGGTGTCCACCACGATCGCGATTGCCGGTGACAGTTTATGCACCGCTGTGGTCATCAGTGAAGGGTTGAGGGCACAAGCCAGCAAGGTGACGGCAGCAAGCAGGCGTAAAAAGGATAGCTTCAGGGCTCGCTTGGTTCCTAGTTTCGGCCGGCTCAATCGATACTGCACCCCAACCGCAGCCACAGCAGCAGCAAAGAGCAGTATGATCAACCCCAGCGGAAAAACCGGGGCTATGGTAATCGGGTTCATGTTCATAAATTCCGGCGTCTCTTAATAAAGGGATGATGGGTCACATCTTTCTTGTAATCCGAGGTCAAACAGTAGACGATAATATTAATACCCATTTTGAGTGCCGACCCCCTCTGAAATTCCCCCCCTGGAAGGCATTTGTGAATCCAGTTGCCGTATCTGTCCCGGGACCAGGCTCCGGAGAGATCATTTTGTGAATAGATCACCGGGGTCCACGTATCAACGGTAATGCCCTCCAGATAGGGTTTGACCAACTGGCGGCCGCCGAAGCTGCCCAACAGATAAAAGCTCTGGTAGACGGAATGATCCGGCGGCAGTCTTTTTACGGCGTATTCGGGCAGTATTTCCTTCATCTCCCGCCGAAAGGATCGATCGAATCCGAATCCGTCGGCTCCCAGCGTATCCTCAGCCAACAGGAATCCGCCGCCGGTAAGAAAACGTCTCAAAATTTCCCGCTCCGGTTGCGTAAAGGGTTCGAACTCATAGCGGCCGGCCATGTAAAGCAAGGGGCTAAAAAACAGATCTGGATCTGACAGCTCGATGATGCGCCGCTGTTTACGAGCATCGATGCTGGTTCTCAGTTCAAGCTCTTCGACGATGGCTTCGACAAAACGGGAATTCGGATCCCATTCCCCGCCCCGGTATTTGAGTTGCGTGAAGAAAAAATGCGGGTAGAGCGATTCCGGGAGAACCTTCGCCCGTGAAAAGATCCATTCGCCCATTAAAGCCGCCGTAATAAACAAAAATTTTCTTCGGGAAATCATGGGTTATCATCCAGACCACAGCCTAGCGTTTGCCAGGGCCATTTCAAGCGCAAGAACGGTCAAAAGCAAACCCAGCAGCGCAGGCCACAGCTCTTTGCTTCCTGCGCGTTGCGCATCGAGGCCGTCTTGCGTATATTCCACCACTTTCAAATCAATGGTCCCGAACTTTTTTTTAAGCTCGTCCTCTGAAATTTTGGCCAGATCCGACTCTTCCGCCGGTGGGTTTACAGCCTGCCGCACCTCGCCGGAGGGAAGGCGAAATTGATAAATTCCGGGCCCTCCCCGGGGCCCCTTCATCTGAGCTGGAGTTCCTTTTTCGTTCAAGGGTTCGCCAAACTGGATTCCGGCATCCACCGAGGTTTCCGTCATTCCGACGGCATGTTTCACCAATCCCTGCAGGAGCGGCAGATAGGCCGCCGTCAATGGAAGATCATTCCAGGCCAGATCGGCGCTGGAGGTAAACAGATAAATTTTGGACTCGCCCGCGGCTGCTTCCAACAACAGCGGATCCTCATTTCCCAATTGGAGCAATGATGTGGCGGTGCCCTCGACTTTGAAATACGTCTGAATCGAGGTTCGCTTCAGGTTGTCGGCCAACCCGGTCAATAAATTAAGCGATTCCTTTCTCGAACCATTGGGGCGTATCGTTTCGGGGCTTTCACCCAGATCAATTCGATTTCGAATCTGCCAGGGCGCGAGGGGAAATCCATTATAAACTTCGGGCACGATTCGATCTCCCAGGAAAAAGAACACGGGACCTCCCGTTTCCAGAAAAGATGACAGCCTGGAAAAATCAGGTCGGGCGACGTTAAGCAGGAAAATGGCGTGGTAGTGCCGCAGATCCGCCCGTGCCATTTCATCGGTCGTGATTACCCTCGTCTTAAAAGGCGATCGCTCCACTGCCGCCGGGTTCAGAGCGCTGAGCAGGAAATAACTCTCGCTGGCCTTAAGAGACGCTCTGGGATCTCCGTCAATCACGAGCACGTTCACTTTATCGAAGACCTTTACGGTGAAATAGAATACATCATCGAGCGCAAGGCGATCGGGAGATAGCCTGATCTCTCCATCCTGCCACCCGGGTTTCTCGATCAAGAATTCGAAATATACCGTTGCATCCTGACCGGTCGGCAGCGCAATGGCTTTCTGGTCGACCTTGCGGTCCCCGAGGTAGATCTCCACCTGTCGGGTGTCGGCCTGATCAGAAAGATTCGAAACCGTCACCGCCAATCGGGTGGCCACGCCGGCCACCACCTCTCTGTCCGGCAGGCGGATATCGTTGATGCGAAAATTCGGATCGCGGCCGGCGCCACCAATGCGCAAAAGGATGATGTCCGCCTCCGGGATGTTGCCGAATCCGGTCAGGTCGAGATCTTGCCAATCGCTGTGAGCCATATCACTGATAATGAATATTTGCCTGTGCATTCTTAAGTTTTTCAACTGTTGATAAGCCGTTTGCAGGGCTGACGAGATATTACCTCCCCCGAAGGCAAGGGGTATTGTATCGGCGTATTGCTGAGCCTCTCGAGATTGCACCCAGGCAGCCCCCTTTGCTGTTTGTGTTCCCGCCGTTGGAATCATAAAAATCCTGCCGCCGAAGTCATCGAGGGTTTCCCGAAGTGCTTTTTTGGCAATCTCGTAACGCCGTCCCCTATCTTCGTTATAGCCCATGCTAAAAGAGTTATCGAAAATCAACACCCGGGCTCCATCCCTGTGAAAAGGGGCAACCCCCGGGCGCATGAGAACCGGCCTGGCCATCATAAATACCAGGGCCGCAAGCGCCAGGATTCTCAATGCCAGCAGGAGCAGATGTCTGAGGCGCCGTGGTTTGGCCATGATCTGCTGGGATTGCAGCAAGAGACGAACAGCAGAAAATTTTTGCACCACAGGCTTCTTTTTTGCGATCCGATGGATCAGGATCGGCAGCGTCACGGCCGCCAGTCCCCAAAGCAGGAGAGGATTGACAAATGTTAGATTCATAGCCTTGACTTACCGTCCTTTGAATTTCTGCCGCCAGTTGAGATACCGAACTAACGCCCGATCCAGGCCGATAGAGGTGTCGAAAAGCGAATAGTCGATGCGATGCGATGCACAGGTTTTTCGGTATTCATCGATGAGTCGACCCAGAGCCTCGACATATGCCGGCCGGATGGCCTGCGGATGTGCAAACAGTTTCAGGTCCTCCTCCATATCCTGAAACACGGACGGCTCATCAAAGGGAAATTGCAGCTCGTCGCGATCCAGCAGATGAAAAACGATGATCTCACTGCCCCTGGACCGAAGCTGTCGCAGGCCTTTTGTGACCGCTTGCGGCTCCTCCAGCAGATCGGAAATCAATATGATTAGCCCCCGTCTTTTCAAAGAAGCGGCAAGGTCCTGCAATACGGTGGCGGCTGAAGTCGCCCCCCGGGGATGGGTTCCTTCCAGGGCATTTAAGATGGCAAACAGATGATCATGAGCCGCCTTGGGCGGTATCATCATATCGATTTTATCGGAAAATGTAATCACGCCGACGGCGTCCAGCTGCTTTAACATTAAATAAGTCAGCGAAGCCGCCAGCGTTGAAGCATAATCGAACTTGCTTACCCTGTCGGAGGCATAATCCATTGAAGCGCTGCAATCCATGACAATGTAGGCGTGCAGATTCGTGGTTTCACGATACTCCTTGATAAAAAAACGATCAAATTTGGCGTACGCCTTCCAGTCGATATGCCTTGTATCGTCGCCAATAGTGTATCCCCGATGCTCTTCGAATTCGGAGCTCAACCCTTTGGCCTGCGAAGTGTGGATGCCGACCATCACCCCATTGACCACGAACCGTGCCCGCAGCAGCAGGTTCTTGACCCCGGCCAGGACTTTTGGGTCGAAGTAATTCAAGGTTTGACCTCCTGTAGAAGTCGCTCAATGACATCAAGCGAGGAAATTCCTTCGGCCTGGGCTTTAAAATTGGTGATGATACGATGTTTCAAAATCGATGGCATGACGGCTTTCACGTCTTCGGTGGAAGCGACATAGCGCCCGTCCATCACGGCCCTGGCCTTGGCTGCCAGGATGAAATACTGTGAGGCCCGGGGGCCGGCACCCCACTCGGTCCACTCTTTGACGTACGGCAGGGCGTCGGCCTCATTGGGTCGTGAGCAGCGTACCAGTTTCACCGCATAGCGGATTACATGCGCGGAGGCCGGTACCTTTCTAACCAGGGCCTGCATCTGCAGAATCTTTTCAGCATTGATTACCTTGTTAAGCCGGGGCTGGTGGGAGGATGTCGTCGCGGCTACGATTTCCATTTCCTGATCGAAGCTCGGATAGTCGATGTCAATGTTAAACATAAATCTGTCCAACTGAGCCTCTGGCAACGGATAGGTGCCTTCCTGTTCAATCGGATTCTGCGTTGCCAGTACAAAAAAGGGCAGGGAGAGCTTATGGGTCACACCGCCTGCGGTCACTTTGTATTCCTGCATGGCTTGCAGTAAGGCGGCCTGAGTCTTTGGCGGTGTGCGATTGATCTCGTCGGCCAGAAGAATGTTCGTAAAAATAGGGCCCCTGATAAACCGAAAGGAGCGTTGCTGGCTGCCAATTTCTTCCTCGAGAACATCGGTACCGGTAATGTCCGACGGCATCAGGTCGGGCGTAAACTGCACCCGGTTGAAATCGAGCTCCATGATGCCGGCCAGCGTCGAAATCAACAGCGTTTTGGCCAGGCCCGGAACCCCCACCAGCAGGCAGTGACCCCGACAAAACAGGGCGATCAATATCTCTTCGATCACCTTGTCCTGACCCACGATGACTTTTTTGATCTCTGCTATAATCTCCGATTTTCTCCTGCCCATTTCCTCTACCTGGGCGAGGTCCTCATCCGATAATGCATTTTTGTTTTCGACAGCCACTGATTTCCTCACCTTCCCAGCGTGCGGGCGATCTGTCTTTCTTTTGAAGACCGCACACTGTCTCCGAGTCGGGCATAGGCATGGGCCAATCCGACATGAATTTCAGGATTGAATGGATTAATTTGAAGGGATTCCTCAAAGGCCGTTTTGGCCTGTTCGAAATCGTTGCGTCTCAAGTAGACCTGACCGAGATGGGTGTAGGGTGCCGGATGGTCCGGAGCCAACTCGAGAATTCGCTGCAGAACTTTCAATGCGTCTTGATCCCGGCCAAGGTCGATCAATGCGGCGGAGAGCCTGTTCATGACCGGTATTGAATCCTGTGTCTCCGACAGAGCCCTTCGATACTCTATGACGGCCGCACCCGTGCGGCCTCTGTCTTTGAGTCTGTCGCCCAGATGGGCCCGGTTGCGGGCGACCAGCGATTTTATCTCTACCAGGTCCATCCGCTGCGCGTCGACATTCTTCTCCCTTACCTTGTAGGGATGAACCCTGGCACTGGTCAGAGGTACGAGTTCCTTTGACGCCAGAAATTTAGTCCATTGCTGTTCAAACTCAGAAACATCGATCCCCAGCACTTTCCGGATAGCGTCGCCGGCCCCCTTTGTTCGGTTGCGGGCCATGGCGGTAATGACGTCTTTGAGGCCATCGTAGCCGACCCTGTCGATGATGAACTCGATGGCGGAAGCAGCTTGGGCGTACGCGAGCTGAACCTCTTCGGGTGTTTTAAGATGAATCAGGGAAGGCTCCATTTTGGCAAATGCAATCAGGCTGTCATCTGTCAGCGCCTGGGACAGAAGCGTCCGGTAAAGCGGAGAAAGATAGCCGGGCCCTTTTCGCCAGCGGGTTTCCTCATACTTGGAAAGTCCCTCGTGAAACCAGATGGGGGCGTTGTTCGCTGTCATCTTCACGATGAGATAGTGCATGTACTCGTGGCTGATCGCATCCAGCCATCGGTAACCGTGGATCAGCGCCCTGGGAGACAGAAACTGCAGCTTGTTGAATTTGGTCAAACCGACCGCTCCGGTCACCTCGATATCCCTGACCGAAAGCGTGGAGGCCTGGTAAAAAGATTTTGCGTCTGGAAACAGCTCCACTCTCACCTTTTCCCCGGGTCGGAAACCGTATTGAAGCGCCATGACGACGTATGTTTTTTCCAAGGCATCGGTTAAGTAATCGAGCAGGATGCCGTCCTGGGTGCCGTCAAGCAGGATGACAAAATGGGGCGTTTCATGACGTTGAAAGGGTGCCAGGACACTGATGGTCTGCTCAATGAAAAGAGCGAAACTCCTGCGATTCTGGTCCTCCCCGGCGACCGCCATGGATGCTTTGATCAGCTCCAGGGATTTTGGGTAATCACCCCGGTGAAATGCGATGAGCGCGGCCATCTCCAGCAAATCGGCATCCTGTGGTTGGCTTGCAAGCGCCTCCTGCAAGTCGGGCCAGATCTCCGCCACATCCCAGCGCTCGAGTCTGGCTTCGAACAGCGCAAGCGTTTCTGACGAAGCCGTCGCGGCGGCATGCGGGGCAACAAAGCAAATCTGCAATGCCACCATGGCGATGATGAGAAATATGATTTTTTTCATTCCGTCAACCCCTTGAAGTAACTTTCGACCTCCCGTCGGTATCGCGAGGGGATATCATCTTTGAGGGCTTCCAAGATCTTTTCACGAAAGATCGGGGGAGCCTTGTAGTCATCTTTGGATGGAGGATCAAATTCCTCCCGATCGATGCCGGTATAACCCCGTTCGCGGGGTCTTCTGACTTCAGGCTGCGGCAAGGTCGGCATCGGAACCCGCGGACCGTAATACCAGCCGGATCGGGGATCATAACCCCAGGGATAGGCCCAGCGATTGGCTTGCATGCGCATGGCCATCTGTCGGGCCATTTGCTGGGCCATTTGCTGCATGGCCTGCTGGGACCGGCTTAAGCTGCGGATCGCACTCTCTTCGGGCGGAATAGCGCCGGCGGCATCTTCTCCCTCTAATTTCCCGGATGCGGTGCCCATCGATGTTGCGCCCTGTTTGAGGTCGTTGATAATTTCTGTATCCATGCCTGGAAACAGCTGAGCGAGGGACTCCAGGTTCTCCCCCAGTTTGCGTGTCCTTTCCTTGATATTTTCCTGACGGGAGAAGAGATCCGGAAATGCTTGGCTCTTATCGTCCGTCATGATCTCGCTCCGATTAGCGATCGACGCCCGTGCCATGGTCTTTAATTCTTCAGCCAGTTTCCGAATCTCTGTCTGATCCGCGAGTTGGTTTTGCAGGCTTTCAAGAAACCGGGTAAGCTTTTCGATCTGCCCTTCTTGCAGCAATTTCTGGATTTCCGAGACAGCATCGCGCTGCTCGGAGGGCAGCCGGTCCTGAATAAGCGCCATGAGTTCTTGGAGACGGGGCATCGATTGGTTGAGCCGTTTTTCGGTTTCCGCATTCATCGCCTGCTTGAGTTCGTCATCGACTGTTTCCGTATCGGCAAGGACTTTTTTCTGCTCCTCGAGAATCTTTTCCAGTTCGCCGGCTTGATGCACCATTTCCGATTGGAGTCGATCGAAGGCGCCCATGCCGGCCTGGGCCCCGGCCCTGGCCATGGCAGCCATCATCTCGGTGAGATTTTGCAGCAATCTGCGAGCGGCTTCGAGGGCGGCTGCCGGATCTCCGGCCATGAGCTGCTGCCGAATTTCCTCGAGATCTTTAAACAGGTCCTGAAAATCCAGTCCACTGATGTCAGGATTGTTGATGAAATCGTCGGGAAGCTGCATGGCCATCTTGCTCATCGCCTCCATGACCTGGGTGATGAGATCCCTCAGCTTATCAACCTCTTGCAGCAAATCCTGGAGGGTCTCCGCGGTGAGCGGCTCTTTTTGATCGCGCAGGGTCTCCAGGAGTCGTTTTTGACGATTGCGAATTTCGCGGGCCACCATCTCCATTTCATGCATCCGGGCCTTTTTGACCAATTCCTCGGCCAGAAGCGCCAGACGCTCCATTTCCTGGGTGATGGTCTCACGGGGCAGCTCTTCGATTCGTCTATGGAGGGTGGCTAGATTCCGTTTGAGGGCTTCGAGATCGAAACGCTCAATCTTTTCCGTTCGCATCTGCTCAAGATTTTGGTCGACCATTTCCATAATGCGGGTGATATCATCCGCCAGGCGCCTGCGGTCTTTGATATCCTCAAGCTGGTCAGCCAAAAGATCCAGCAGGGCGTCAGCAATGGTCTGCGCCTGTTCGACCTCCCGGACGGCACGGTCCCTTTCATCCCTCACCCGCAGTGTGAGCATCCGGGAATACCCGGCTTTGGGCCCGGAGACGGAATCGTTGTCCCATACTTCGAGGCGGTAAGAAACCCGGTCACCGGGGGTTAATGCCAGGGTTGTCAGATCCCATTGGAAGACTGCCAGCTCGGCCGAGCGACTGTTGCCGGGGCGCTTCAGTGCGATGAACCGCTCGGTGGAGCCCCGTCGATAGGTCAGTTTGATCGCGGCCACTCCGAAATCATCGCTGACGCTGTAAACGACCCTGAGAACATCATTGGCCGAGACCTCGCGCTCATCTTCAGGACTGATAATCTCCCCCGTGGGGTATTTGTCGGGAATTAGCTGTATTCTATAATTGACCGGATCGGGATTCTCGAATCCAAGATCATCCTGGACCGCCAATTTGTAAGTCCCCGGATAAAATACGAAAAGATCGCCGGTTAGCAGGCTGCCATCGACGGCGAGTGGAAGCTGAGTGCTCTGATCCAGAATCAGCTTTGCCTGGCTGACGGCCTTGGTCGTCCAGGCTTCCAGATTGACGACGGTTCCCTTCAGCGCCTCGATGTGTCCGTTCTCTTTGACTTCCTGCTGAAGACCCGTGTACTCCGGGGGAATCAGTGTAAGCTTAATCTTGCCGATATCCGGCGGGTCGACGACCCTGAGGTCGTAAACAGGCGAGTGAAACCGACCGCTGAAAGCCTGATAGCGAAAGGAGGCCTGCGCGGATGCGATCAGATGGCTGAAACGACCGTTTCCTTGAGGCATCATATCGAAGTGAATCGGGTCACCTTTTTGAGGCCAAAATCTGAGGTTTAGGCGATCCGGAACATATCCGGCGGTGCTGGCATTGATCACCACCGGGGACCCACGCAGCACCAACGAGGGCGGTGGTTCCACTAAAATAACCGTTTTCCGGTCGGGAAGAACCGAAAACGGATCGAAGATTGAAGCCAGCGAGCGATTCAAAAGCCGAGGGGCCAGTGCGAACACCACCACGAAAGCAATCAGAAGAGGAACCAGGAGTCTGAACTGGGGCAACATCCTGCGGTAATTGACCATGTCTTTGGGATCGATTTTTGAAATTTTATCAGCTGTCTGGTGCAGGTGAGCGGCGATCAGGGCTGCTGACGTCGGATCGGCTCTCGCGGGTTGGTGGCGTTGACCAAAAAGCGACAGCGAATTGGTCACATCATCCTTCAGATGCGGTAGCTTTTGCTCCAGTGCGCCGGCAACATGTTCCAGGGGTAACCTGTAAGCCAATCTCCAGGCGGCCAGCAAAATGATTGCACCAAGGCAACTTAGAGCCATCAGGTAATAAAAGAAGGGCAGATAAGCATATACCTCTCCGCCAACCTGAAAAAACAGACTTCCCAGGAGGAAGACAAAAAAGACTGAGGCCAGACGCAGAAGGTGTTCAAGGGCAATGAGAAGCTTGAAGCGAAGTGCGATTCCCTTGAGGACTCTTTCAAGGCGGCCATAATGAAATTGTAATCCCGCGCTGGGCATTAATGCCCGCCTCCAAATTTAAATCATACCATTTGAAAATAAAATCTAACAAATAATTTACGTCCTTATGTCAACCTGTCAAGCCTAAAACTATCTTTCTGAGTTAAAATTAATCTTCCAAATAGCATTTCAGAATAGCAGCAACAGACGAAATGTATATCAGCCTTTTATAGCTGATTCATATAAAGGGAAAATGAGCGCTTGTGCCCGGCAGCGGACCCGGGGGTGAAATTTGAAAGGATTGGGAATTGGTCAGCTGTTCCGAGGCGATATGAAATTTCGGCTTTGACGTTCTCAAGACAAAGAGCGAATTTTCGCGATCGTCTGCACGGCGATTTCCAGCTCTTCGTCTGTCGGAACGACGAGGATTTTGACGCGGCTTCTATCGCTTTGAATTGCCCCTGACGTTTTGGATTTGAGCTGATTCCTCTTTGCGTCCACCTCTATTCCAAAACACGAAAGCCCTTCGCAGGAGCGCAAGCGGATGTTGGCCGCATTCTCGCCAATGCCGCCGGTAAACACCAGGGCATCCACATCACCCAGCACGGCATGATATGCACCAATGTACTTTTTGATTCGATAGCAATACATCTCAATGGCCAGGCGTGCCGATGCGTCACCCTCGGCGGCCGACTGCGCAATTGCACGCATATCATTGAGCCCGCAAATCCCCTTCAGGCCGCTGTTTTTATTCAGAAGCGACTCAATCTCATCAGGGGCAAGGCCCGTCTGTCTGCCAAGATAGAAAATAATGGCCGGATCGATGTCGCCGCTGCGTGTTCCCATGATGAGTCCTTCGAGGGGCGTCATTCCCATGGAGGTATCGACGCTTTTCCCATTGGCGATGGCGGTGACACTGGCACCGTTGCCGAGATGAAGGGTGATCAGGTTTAACGACGCCAGCGCACGCTTCAAATAGCCGGCCGCCTGCTTGGCGACATAAAAATGTGATGTTCCATGAAATCCATAGCGGCGCACGTTATGATCATGATATAGATCGTTCGGCAGCGCGTAGCGGAATGCCTGCGGTGGAACGGATTGATGAAAGGCCGTGTCAAATACGGCGACCTGCGGCACGCGGGGGGCGAACTTCAAGGCGACTTCGATCCCCGCAAGGTTGGCGGGATTGTGCAGCGGCGCCAGCGGAATTAATGCGCGGATGGCGGTGACGACTTTTTCATCGATAAGGGCAGGGGTTTGAAATGCTTCACCGCCATGCACCACCCGATGACCGATGCCGAACAATTCACTGCTGTCGCCCACGGCGCCGGATTGATTCAAAACGTCACCAATGAGTTGGAAACCGACCTGGTGGTTTGTGACCGGCTGTTTTCTGGTGACCTCGACGCTATCACCGACCCTGGTGAGGGATCGGTGGGTCAAGCGGCTTTCGGCCTCACCGATTTGTTCCAGCAGACCTTTGGCCAGCACCGTTTTATCGGACATGTCGAAAAGCTGGTATTTGATGGAGGAGCTCCCGGAATTGATCACGAGCACTTTCATTCATTTCTCCTTGTGGGAGCGGCTTTCAGCCGCGATTTCTGCTCTTGCCGTGCGACCCGCTATCGCGGCTGGAAGCCGCCCCCACCATATTATTATTGGCTAATTCAGCATAGCCAGCCCCCGCCGACATCCCCCCATCCTCTGTCCTCTGTCTTCTGGTTTCTGTCATCTGTCCTCTGAGTGGACCGCCTGCGCCTGTATGGCCGTAATGGCGACGGTATTGACGATATCCGGTATGGTGCAGCCCCGGCTCAAATCGTTCACCGGCTTTCTAAGGCCTTGCAAAATCGGGCCGATGGCCACCGCGTTGGCGGATCGCTGCACCGCCTTGTAAAGGTTGTTGCCGGTATTCAGATCCGGAAAAATAAACACCGTGGCGCGGCCGGCCACCTCGCTTTGCGGCAGCTTGGTTCGGGCGACCCCGGCGTCCACCGCGGCATCATACTGGATCGGGCCTTCGATTTTCAGGTCGGGACGGCGTTCTCTGGCGATGCGGGTGGCATTGCGCACTTTGTCCACTTCCGCTCCCCGGCCGGATTGTCCGGTGGAATAGGAGCACATGGCGACCCGTGGCTCGATGCCATATATGGCGGCGGTATCGGCCGAACTGATGGCGATATCGGCCAGCTGCTCGGCATCGGGATCGGGATTCACCGCGCAGTCACCATACACCAGAACCCGGTCGGCCAGGCACATCAGAAAAACACTGGAAACGATGGAGAATCCGGGTTGGGTTTTGATAATTTGAAGTGCGGGCCGGATGGTATCGCCGGTGGTGTGTATGGCACCGGAGACCATGCCACCGGCCGCCCCCGTGTGGACCATCATGGTCCCGAAATAGTTGACATCTGTCATGGTATCCCGGGCCATTTCTTCGGAGATTCCCTTTTCTTTGCGCATCTCGTAAAAGAGACGCGCATAGTGGTCGAGCAAATCCGACTGAAGCGGATCGATACAATTAACGCCGTCGAGGTTGAGACCCAGGCTGCTGACTTTTTGCTGGATTTTTTCCGATTTCCCCAGCAGGGTTATGTCGACCACTTTTCTTCGCAACAGGATTTCGCTGGCCCGCAGGATGCGTTCCTCGGCGCCTTCGGGCAGCACGATATGCTGTCTGCCAGCCCCGGCACGCTGGATGAGTTCGTATTCGAACATCATCGGTGTCATACGGATGGAACGAACCACCTCGATACGCTCTTCCAACTCGGCAATATCCACATGGGATTCGAAAAGACCCAGGGCCGCTGCTATTTTGCGATCGTTTTCCGGTGTGAGTCTGGATTTCACCCCGCTGGCATTGATGGCGGTGGTATAGGTATCAGTCGCTACGCTGAGAATGGGGAGCGGGGATAATTTTCTGAAACCTTCGATCAGCCGCTGCACTTGAACATCAAGGGTGAGGCCCCCGGTCAAAAGCAGGCCGGAGATATTTGGATAGGTTTCGGATACGGTTGTCGCAAGACTTCCCAGGATGACATCGGAGCGGTCGCCGGGAGTCATGATCAGGGTCCCGTCGGTGACATAATCCAGAAAATGGGGTAGATTCATGGCGGCAATTTTAATATCATGGACCTCACGATTCAGTACATCGGTATCTCCCTGCAGGATCGAACATTCGAGATCTGCAGCGATTTCACCGACGGTCGGTTTGCTTAGCAGCGGTTCTTCGGGGAGGATGTAAACCGGAAACGATTTGGTCAAATGGGCGGCTATCTCAGCTGTAATAGTTTCAACATAGCTTGAATCCACCCGGTTAACAATGGTTGCCATGATGGTGCATCCATGACTTTCAAATGACTCCCGCGCCAACCGGACCGAATCGATTATATCAGCTGGAATTTTGTGACGGCCGTTGAGGACCACCACCACCGGGCAACCCAAATTATTGGCCACTTCGGCATTGAAGTCGAATTCAAAAGCCGAAGATACGCCACTATAGTCCGTGCCTTCACAGACAATGTGCTTGCATTGCCGTTCCAGGACTTTAAATTTATCTAAAATGGCCTTCAAAAGGGCGTCGGTCCTGCCATCGGATATCATGCCCTGCGCCTGATCGTGGTTGAAGGCATACATGGCCTCATAGGACTGCTCCAGATGATACCGCTTGCTGATCAAATTGATATTATTATCCGTTTCGCGGTCAGGTATAACCGGTCGAAAGAAACCGATTTCGGTTACACGCCTTGAAAGCATTTCCATAATACCCAGGGCAATTACGGATTTGCCGCTGCGGGCTTCCATGGAGGCGATATAGAGTTTATTTGACATTTCAGCAACCCTCCTCGTTGAGACTTAATTACAGCATTTTAGTACCCACTGCAAGCGGTCGAAAATATATTAGAAAATATCAGCCGGGCCAATTTTTTCTTGCACTTCAACGGTTTTGTGATAAGTATTTACTCCAATTCAGAAATTTCTTTTGGGGCATTTATCATACGGATACCCCCCCCGTTTTTAACCCATTTCGGGGGTTGTGCAATGCCTGGCAAGCAGATAACGTGTGCCTTCATCGTCCATGTGATAATCGATTTGCGGCCGGTCATAAACCCGATACCAAAGACGGATTCAAAGAAAGGTTTTCCTGAACGTTTGGCGACACTTGCAATTTTGAGCCAATAAATATATTATTCCAGATTGCATCCAGGTTACCGGGCCAGCTTGCCCCAAACCGGCGCCTGACTATTTTACCAACTTTCCGCAAAAGCGCTCCGCAGGAGGGGGAACTCACAGTATGGCAGAAAATTCTACGGTTGAAAATACCACTGAATCGGCAATAGTAAAACCACGCAAAGGATTCTTGAATTCCTTTTTTGAATTCTTCGGCGGCAAAGCCCTGCGCCTCAACAACGACCTGGGGGCCATGGCCATATTTTTCTTCCGCTCCTTTTTCATGATATTCCGGCTCAAGCAAATTCCGGAAATCATCGCCCAGATCTATTTTATCGGGGCCAAATCAACTCAGATCGTGCTGCTGGTCGGCTTTTTCACCGGCATGGTGCTGG
>JAFDCJ010000469.1 GCA_019312835.1 Deltaproteobacteria bacterium | reverse complement strand
GTCAGCATTGCCCGCATGACGATTCTATTTCAGCGGATTTTTCGGGATTGGACGACCAGGAATTCAGAGACGATGTTAGAATATGATAATCGTCTTTGATAAAAGTTTCGGTTGCCCGGGCCAGGTTCCGGTAAAAGGAAGTTGCGGCGTTATCGATAACCTTGCCTGCAAATTCATGGATCCAGGCTCCCAGGTGAATTTCCAGAAATGCCTGCTGGTTTGTCAGACTGGCAACAATATGGCGGGCATCACCTTTGCCGGCCGCCTCCAGGGCCTTGAAGATCAGAACATGCATGAATTCGAGTTCTGCCGCAACATGATCCGGGGCGTCTTTAAAACCCGTGTCAACATCCAGGCCGACTGCCTGGTATCGCATTTTGACGTCGGCGGTGGACGCACCCATTACCTGCCGTTCGCCTTCCAGATAAACCGATCCATAGGGCGGTGCCAGCAGGTTAAAGGGACCCACGAAAAGACGGGCGTGGTCCACTTCCAGGGTTTTTACCCCCTCCATGCCGGCGATGCCGGCCAGCATCCCTTCAATATACTGTCCTGCATCGCTGCAAACCCGCTCCATGCAGACGGCCAGCTTTTCCAGGCTATCGAGGAGACTTTGCTCCGGCCGGTGGTAGCCGTCGGCCAGCAGGCGGTAGGCATTCAATCGCAGATATTCCAGTTCAAAAAAGTCTTGGGCAGTCATATGATTCCTATCCGGTTTACATAATGAATTGCGGCCGGCCCAAACCCGGGCCGGCCGTATGGCGCTTATTCGGGCACTTCGGTCAGTTTCAGGTAGCGCTCACCCAGGGTATACAGGATAAGCATGATGGTCAGAGCAAACAGAAAAACCAGAAACTCCCAGATGCTCGGGAAATAGGTGATAAATTCAGGATACTGCTCCGCTTTGGGACCCACCGGATGGCTCTGCCCTGCAAGCAGGATTTCCATGTGCATAAGCAGTGTACCAACCAGGATTAAGGCCGAAGTAGCTAGTTTACCTCCCACGCTCGCTCGCACCGAAGGTATCAACAGCAGAACAAAGGGCAGAAACAAGCCCAGCAGGACCTCGGTATGCAGGCCCCGAATAGCGCCAAACGCATGTTCGAATTGATGATACACCAGAAATTCGGGTATCACGGTGGCCGATTCAATCGCAAACTTCAGCAACGTAAAACCAACCACAACGGCGGTTGCATAGGTGAACATGAGGGCAACATCATCATACAAATCTGCCGGAACACCGTTGCCGGTTAGTTTGTTCACCACCAGGCTGTAGAACAAAAACAGCGCAATTCCGCTCATAAATGCCATCAGCAGGCAGTAAATCGACATCACCGGTCCAAAGTAAGTTACCCTGGATTCCGTAATGCCGAATATCGATCCGATCATCAACGGCGCAATGATCGCCAACAGGAAAGAGGCCTGGGCCAGCAGCTTGCTGAAACCGCTGTGCCAGTCGCCCTTGTGCATCAGGGCGAACTTGACGACCAGAACCACCAGCTCGACACTGTAGATGGCCCCCATCCACCAGATCGGCGATGAAAAATTGGGCGACAGCATGATATAAATCATGTGAAACACATTGCCCAGCTCCAGTCCGATGGATACAAAGGCGCCGCAGAGGGTGGCGATGGCCAGAAACACCAGCCGTTTGGCAAATGGTTCGTATTTGCGGACGCCGAAAACCAGCGGAAAGGCCGACAGGATCGTCAAACCGGAGCTTGCGAGCGCCAGATATATGTACACGCCCAGCGGCAGCGACCATATGATCACATCATTGGTGTTGAACAACACGTGACCGTCGGCAAACAGTTTGTAGGTGGTATACAGTCCGATCAGGACGGCAACGCCGAGGACCGCCATCCAGGTACTGAAAAGTCCTTTTTTTGCGCTCATTTAAACACCTCCTTTGGTCGCCCGGTACTGGGCCGGGTTATAGCCCCTGATGTAAAAAACGTGAGGACTGGTTCCGATTTGCTCCCGCAGCCGGAAGGCGCGAAATTTACCGAGCAGTTTCGACACATCGCTGTTGGGATCCTCGACGTCTCCGAATACCCGGGCATTGGCCGGGCAGGCTTCCACGCAGCGGGGCAGCAGATCTTTGCGCACCCGGTGGTCGCAGAAAGTGCACTTTTCCACCACCCCCTTGGGCCGGTTGGCCGCCAGGGTCGCGCCTCTTTCCGGGTTGAAGTAGGGCGTTTTTTCGCCGCCGGCTTTTTCAACTTCCTCTTGGGGCGAAGATGTGCCGCCTTCATACAGGGCCTTTTTGTTCCGCCAGAACTGGTGCGGTTCTTGCCAGTTAAAGTAAATCACCCCATAGGGACAGTTGAATTCGCAGTACTTGCAGCCGATACACTTTTTAGGATCGTGCATGGTGATGCCGTTGTCCAGCTTGTGCATGGCCTTGGTCGGACAGCCCCTGACGCAGGGCGCATACTCGCAGTGGTTGCACAAAGTGGGGATGTAGTGGTACCGGACATTGGGAAACTTGCCGGCCGTCTCGGTAATTTTATTTGACCAGTAGATGCCCTCGGGCACGTTGTTTTCATTCCTGCAGGAAATACTGCAGGCACCGCACCCGACGCAGCGTTGCAGATCGATTACCATTGCATATCTTGACATGAGTTCACCTCCTAAGCTTTTTCGATTTTAACGCGCACGCCGGCGTGCCTGACCGTGCTGCCGCTCAGACGATCGTAAACTGCCGGTATGAGATCGTTGTTGCTGCCGCCCCTGGGAACTTTGCCGAACTCCTTGGCCGCAATGCTGCCGTAAGCCCAGTGCCCCTGGCCGTAGCATTTGGCCACGGTACCGGGCCGGACGCCCTCCCACAGCTTGGCCGTGCAGGTCAGGCTGCCGGTGCCCGAAGTCAGCTTGATCGCATCACCGGTTTTAATTCCCAGTTTTTCAGCATCCAGGGGATTGATCTTGGCCACGTCGTCCCAGATTTCATCGCCGGGGTCGACATCCTTGAATTCATAGTACCAGGTGCAGTTCGGCGTGCGGCCCTCGCGGTTCAGCCGGGATTTGTGGTCCACGAAAACAAACGGGTACTCTTTTTCGTCCCCGGCCGTGAGGGGTTCTTCGTAATGGGGTACAAAGGCCAGTTCGCCCCGGGCCTGGTACTCGCAGACTTCCAGGACGTTATCAACGGTGGTATTGTGCTTCTCAGCATGCTTCTCCAGGGCCTCTTTCAGCGTCTCGCTATAGAATTCAAACATTTTGGTCTTGGTTCCCATGTTCCCCCATCTCTTGCGGAACGGATAGGGATCTGAGTTCCATACGCCGACTTTTAAAAATTCCTCCCAGCCGTTGAATTTGTCGCCGCCTTTGTAATGGGCCGGATCCCACAGGTTCTGGGTGACATACTTGAGGGCATACAGCGCAAACTCCTTCTCATTGGTCGGTTCCTTACCGGTCTCCGGGTCCTTGTAGCTTTTGAAGTGATCGAGCAGATTGCTGAAACCTCTTTCCGCCAGCTTTTCGGCAATCATCCAGGGGATTTCGGTTTCATCGATTTTGTAATCCCAGACCGGCTTGACCACCGGCTGCATCAGGGTCACATGGCGGTAGCCGTTGCCGTGGGATTTGACATACCCCCATTTTTCAAACATATGATGGGCGTCGGGCAGCAATATGTCGGAAAACCATGAGAACTCGGACGCATTGGTGGTGATGTGAACGAGAAATGGGATTTTTGCCAGGGCCCTTTCCCAGCGCTCCGGCTGCCCGCAGGAAAAGGTGAAGTTGTTCATGTAGCCGATCGCGACCTTGATCTCGTTGGGGTCCTCGTTCAGAATGCCGTCGGCCGCATTATTGGTGACCACGCCGCCGCCGGATTTACCATTGTTTAAGGCGGGGAACTCCAGCCGGCCGCGGTGGTCTATTTTACCGTGCTTTTTGCCCTTTTTGGCAATGTCATCCAGCCAATCATCGGGTTTGGGGAACTTGCCGGTGTATTCCTTGTTCGCTTTTTGGGTCCCACCGACATTATCAACACCACCGGTCAGTCCATTGAGGGCATGGCAGATCATGCTGGCGTAGCCCCCGCGCACCTGCATTACCGGGCCGCCGCCGACCCAGGAGATGCAGTGGGGAGCTGCCTTGGCATACTCGACAGCGACACGCTGAATCTGTTCTGCCGGCAGACCGCTGCGTTCGGCCGCCCATTCAACCGTTTTGTCTTTTAATTCGATGTTCCACCACTTGACCAGGCCGTGGGTGTATTTTTCTTCGAAGTCTTCCTCGTTGACTTCCTGGCCGACCACAAAGCGATTCTGCCCGTCGATGAAGTCGCCTACAAAGTCCCGGTACCACAATCCTTCGGTCAAGATGACATGCGCGATGGCCGCCGCAACAGCTCCGTCATGGCCGGGCTTGATCGGCATCCATTCGTCGGCCTTGGCCGCTGTGGCCGACAATCTCGGTTCGACAACGGCGACGGTCGCCCGACCGATGGTATCGCCCCAGACGCTGGAGTAGTAGGACACCTGGCGATTGGCTGCCAGGGGGTCCGCGCCCCAGATCAGAACATAACGGGAGTTGGCGACATCGTATTGTCGGTAGTCCCATAAACCTTCCGTGTAATAGGGTCCGAATTTTTCAGCTTCGGCGCAGATGGCACTGTGGGAAATATTGTTGGGTGATCCGATGATCTTGGTCATACGGTCATAGAGTACATCCCGCATATAGGAATAGCGGCCCCGCATGAGCATGTACTTGTGGGTTTCATCATTTTTGCGCAGCTCCATGATTTTATCCGCGATGGTATTCAGGGCTTCATCCCATGAAATCGGCACGAACCTGGGGTCTTCGTTGCGACCCTTTTTCGGATTGGTTCGCTTCATGGGAGTCTTAATGCGATCCGGGTCATAGACCTGCTGCAGACCCAGATGCGACCTCGGACAGCCTTCACCGACGTTCACTTTGGAGTTGGGATTGCCCCTGACCTTTATTGCCCGACCATCGACTACATAGATCTGCTTGGAGCACCAGGATGTGCACCCCTGGCAGGTCGAGGCAATCCATTCGCCCATCTCACCGGCCGCAACCTCGCCGGAGGCCGCCAGTGCCCTGAGCGAAGGCTTCAGGCCGCCGAGGGCGACGGCGGTACCGGTTGCCGCAGTGGCCTTTTTCATGAAGGATCTTCTTGTCATTGTAAAATTGCCAAGAAAACCATCCATAAACGATTGGTTTTTGTTTTTTTCCTTTTTCATATTTCCTCCCTGTGGTTGTAATTTATAAAAGGACTCGAATGTTGCGCTGCTGTTGCATCTTCGGCAATAGATCGTCGCTGTCACGTGTCGGGCATCTATTCTTCCTCATAAATACTTTTGATCCAGAATAAGAGCTCATCCGGATTCACCGGTTTGTTCAGGCAAGCATATATGTGATAGCAGATGGCGTCTTTCAGTTCGGGATGAAAGCGATCCTTGGAAGTGCACAGGAAGCGAACGGCGGGGTATTTAATCGCCAGTTCCCGTATCGTACGGTTGTCGATTGGAACCGAATCGATATCCAACACGACAGCAACATATTGACCCGACGCCAGCTCGTCTTCCAGTAACGAGAACCCACAGCCCTGGGTAAATGGATAGCTTTTTGTACTCAGGATTTTGGACAATTCGGCGCTACTTTTCTGGTTGGCATCCAAAATTATAATTTTCTTTTTCATAGATCCTTAATTCAGCTCCCCCGAAGTTCTTGATAATAAGAGAAATGCTTCAAGAAAACCCTGAATCATAAGCGGCTTTTCGGTGCATTACTTAGCAAGTCTAATGCCACATTGCGGGGACAAGGAGATGAAATGCAGTTCGTAAACTTTGGATACTCAGGATAAAAAAGACCTAACAATAGGAAATAAAAGGGATTTTCTAAACCATCAGATGATCGTGTTCTGCGTTGAAGCCTTCGAATCTAATCAGAGACCGTCGCTTCGCGGGCATCACAATTTGTGTCCGATATCCGGACATTTACGGATTGATAAAGAATTTTATATAATTTCAAATAGATATAAATGTCCGAAATTCAGTCATCCACTCGAAAAACACACTTTTGACATGCTGTCGAACATCACGGCACCGATCGATCGGTGATATCCCCGTTGAAGAAACGCTATTAATCAAAAATTTTAAAGAATTCGATAGTTGCAGGGTAACGTTGGGGGGAGACTTTTTTTAGTGTTTGAATCCAGAGCTGGCGATTTAATGGACGGTGGGTCTGGTGATATTGTACTTTTTAAGT
>JAFDCJ010000468.1 GCA_019312835.1 Deltaproteobacteria bacterium | reverse complement strand
GTTGCCGGGGCCATCTGGATTCCCTATTTTATGTTCTCCAAGCGGGTGGCAAAGACGTTCACGAAGTAGAATTTCCATAGGATAATAAAAAAAACCTCTAAATTTCGGATTAGTGGCGTAATGGAGTATTGGAGTGATGCTGACAGACATCGGACACGCAGACATTACTCCAGTACTCCAATACTCCAGCACAATTTGATTGTAATCCATCCAAACCGCCTGAAGGGAGGTCGTGATGAAGAGCGTATTTGCCAAAACCATTTACACTGGAAAAACTATTGTCCATGACCGCTACCTGGTTTTCGATGGAACGAACATCAGCAGCCTGTCAAAGACCGCCAAGGGTGAGCTGCACGGTCGCTTCGATGTGGTGACACCGGCCTTTATCGATCCCCACAGCCACATCGGCATGGAGCGCTCCGGTGAACCCAGTGGTGAAGGCGAAGCCAATGATCACCATGAATCGATCCAGGCGATTTCCGATGCCCTCGATTCGGTCCAGATGGATGACAGGGCATTAACGGATGCCGTCGAGTCCGGGGTGCTTTACTCCTGCGTGGTCCCGGGAAGCGGCAATATCATCGGCGGCCTGTCGGCCGTCATCCGGAACTTCGCCGCCAACAGCACCGAGGCCCTCATCCAGCGGGCCGGTTTAAAGGCGGCCTTCGGGTATAATCCCATGTCGACAACCCGCTGGAAGGGGCGGCGCCCCAATACCCGGATGGGCGCCATCGGACTCCTGCGCGGCAGGCTGGCCGAAGTGCAACAAAAGGCGCAAAAATACGCCAAAGCCCGGGGAAGCAAAAAGGCGGAGATCACCTTCTCCGCTGAAGACAAGATCCTTCAGGATCTGCTTTCGCGTAAAATCGTCCTGCGCGCCCATGTCCACAAGATCGATGACATCGCGGCGCTGCTGCGCCTGGTGGATAATTACAAGATCAGGATTACCATCGAGCACGCCATGGACGTCCACCAGCCCGAAATATTTCGGGAATTGAAAAAGCGTAACATACCCGTCGTCTATGGCCCCATCGACTCCTTCTCGTATAAAGTCGAACTAAAGCACGAAGACTGGCGCAACATCGACCATCTGCTGACCAGCGGTGTACAATTCGGCTTGATGACCGACCATCCGGTTACCCTGGCCCGGCAGCTGTTTTTGCAGACCCGCTGGTTTATCCGGGCGGGGATGTCCAAACAGGCGGCGGTGGAGCTGGTTTCCCAACAAAATGCCCGGGTCCTGGGGATCGATGACCGTCTCGGCACCCTGCAGCGCGGCAAATGGGCCTCCTTTATCTGCTGGAGCGGCGATCCCTTCGACCTTGCGAGCTATCCTGCGGCGGTTTACGGGGAAGGGCAATTGCTTTACGCTGAATAACGGCGACAAGCTGCAAAAGCCGATCCGGTCAGCGGAAGCATTCGAAGTATGATGAACACTGAACATCAAATAAATCGTGTGGCGCTGGTCACCGGAGCCAACCGGGGAATCGGTTTTGAGATCAGCCGCGGCCTGGCAAACCGCGAGATGACGGTCGTTATGGGAGCACGGGATTCCGGACGCGGCCGGGCCGCTTGCTCACAATTGCAGGCGGAGGGGCTGGCGGTTCATTTTCAACACCTGGATGTAACCGACGGCGACAGCATCAAAGCCGTCGTTGATGAAATCGGTGGTCGCTTCGGCCGTTTGGATGTGTTGGTGAACAATGCCGGTATTATGGTGGATCAAGAAGTGACGGCAATTGCGATGGATGTCGCCACGGTTGGCGAAACCATGCGGACAAATTTTTACGGTCCGCTGCTGCTTTGCCAGCATTGCATCCCCTGGATGAGGAAAAACGGTTACGGTCGAATTGTAAATATGTCCAGTAGCTTGGGATCGTTGACCGAAATCGCCGACCCGGAATCAAATTATGCCGCCATGCAGTCACCGGCCTACCGGCTGTCGAAAAATGCCCTCAACGGCATCACCGCCCTGTTTGCCGGTCAGGTCCGAGGCGACAACATCCTGGTGAATTCGGCCTGCCCGGGCTGGGTAAAAACAGATATGGGCGGGCGCCGGGCCCCCTTGACCCCTGCCCAGGGCGCCGACACCCCGATATGGCTGGCCACCTTGCCGGATAACGGTCCAACGGGCGGTTTTTTTAGGGAACGAAAATTGATTCCGTGGTAGCGCAGCCATTCGACATAAAAGGTTGCAAATGCCGCATCAGTATATATAATACGGTTATCAATAAGCAGGCTAAAAACACATAGAAGATATTAACGCGAATATACGGAGGGCATCATGCAAAATAAATATAAGCAAGTTTTATTTATAGCCGTTATTGTTGCAATATCCGTGACCCTCGGCTTCAGCAGCATTCAAGCCCAGGACAAACGCGACATGCAAGGCTGGGAAATCGACAGCCCCTACAACCAGCTTTATGATGTTCGTGAATATGAAAAAATCAGAGCCTGGGTGGTGCGGTTAAAGGAAGTCGTACCCATGCCCGGGATGGCGCCGGCCACCGCCATGGACGTTCGCGAGGGTCCCGAGGTGTTCGAGGTTCACATCTGCCCGACCTGGTACCGCAAGCCCGGTGAAATCCGGTTAAAGAAAGGCGACCGCATCAAAATGAGGGGCGTCTGGGCGGAAATAAACGGCAAAGAGGTTTTCATGGCGTCCAAAATCAAACAGGACCCCGACACAACCATTATTAAAGTTCGATTGACGAAGGACGGCACGCCATTTTGGACCATGCCGCCCGAACAGCTTGCCATGGAACTGAAAAGCGATTAGCGGGGTTTCTGCGAACCGTGTCACTGGGAAAGAGGTTCGCCATCCGCTACCATCGCTGAATACCTGAACAAGGGGGTCTATTAGATGGGGGCCCGCGAATGGAATCCCGGTCAACTACTTGAAATATCTGGTTTTTTCTGGAAGACCTGCGCACTGCACGCCGCCGTTAAAATGGATGTGTTCACCGCCCTGGGCGACGGGAGGCTGACAGCTGGTGAAGTGGCCCAAAAGCTCGACGGGGCGGTCAATGGTGTGGAACGGCTGCTGAATGCCCTGGCGGCCATGGAACTGCTTGAAAAAACAGACGATACGTATGCCAATACGCCCTCCGGCCAAATGCTGCTCGCCAAAGACTCACCCAAATATATCGGCCACATCATCATGCACCACCACCATTTGCTGGAATCCTGGGCGGTGCTGGATCAGGCGGTAAAAACGGGAAAGCCCCAGAGAAGTCGGTCGTCGTTCAGCAAGGCGGACTGGCGCGAAAGTTTTTTAATGGGGATGTTCAATATGGCCATGGGCGTTGCGCCGCTGATCGTTCCGACCATTGACCTTTCCGGCCGCCGGCATCTTCTCGATTTGGGCGGCGGTCCCGGGACCTACGCCATCCATTTTTGCCTCAACAATGAAGACCTGAAGGCCACGGTATATGATTTGCCGACCACCCGGCCGTTTGCCGAAAAAACCATCCAGCGTTTCAAGCTGGCGGACCGCATCGATTTCATGGACGGCAATTACCTTGAAGACCCGGTTGAGGGCCGCTATGATGTGGCCTGGCTGTCGCACATTCTGCACGGCGAAGGACCGGAGGACTGCGGAAGGATTATTCAAAAAGCCGTCGATGCGTTGGCGCCGGGGGGCATGATCATCATTCACGACTTCATTTTGAACAACAGCATGGACGGGCCCCTTTTCCCGGCCTTGTTTTCATTGAATATGCTGCTGGGAACGGATTCCGGCCGATCCTATTCCGAGAAGCAGATCATCGATATGCTGGCTGCCGCCGGCACCAAAGATATCCGCCGCATCGCCATAAACACGCCCAACGATTCTGGGATAATCGTTGGGGTTGTATAGCCCCTTCCCGGCTAAATCTTTTTCTGTTTTAGCCGATAATATCATAACAAATAAAAAATTAACCGTTCAACGGTTTGGGGCTTCGCCTTCAGGCCGCGCCCCGCAAGCGGGTCCAGGGCTTGCATCCAGGATTTTGGGTCTAATCATGAACTGTCACGCAGGATGCGTGAACATCAGTTGATGGGGGGGGTTAATCAAAGCAACCTTGAACCGTGAACCCTGAACCTTTGAACCTTTCTATGAAGGAGCCGCACTAGATGGCAGAAGCCGAATTTCAACCGGCAGGCTTTATGAGCCCTCAGGTCTTCGGGCTGCCCGTGGACCGCAAAACCCTTTTTTCCAACCACAAGGATATCCATAAAAAAAGGATTGAAAAGCGGCAGCGCAAACTATTCGTGAAACTGGGTCCCCTCAAACCGTTTTTAAGAAGAAATGAGCACATCTTGCTGGTCACCACCGGATACGCACCCCTGTCTTCCCTGGGAAACTATCTGACCGGTTTTGCCTTCAGTTATCTCAAACGCTCCCTGTTCGTGTTTACCAACCTGCGAATCATCCACGTGCCGACAACTCCCTCTTATAATTACAAAAACTCCCTGGCCCAAATAGCGTATGCCGGTTGTCAATCCATCACGATGAAAAGGGGCACGCTGATTGTTCAGTTTGCCAAATTACGACAAATTGAAAAATTTAAAGCTATTGCCGTCCAGGAACGCAAAAAGATACGGGCCCTGCTCAAAAAAAGCATTCCGACATCCGGCACCAAGGTCCAGCTGGCCGGGCGGATCCATCTTTGCCCGCGCTGCGGCCGCCGGCTTGTAGAGAAAAAGTTTGAGTGTGCCAACTGCCGGCTTGATTTTAAGGGTCGATTTACCGGAGCGCTTCTGGCCATCCTCGTTCCGGGCGGGGGCTATTTTTACGTCCGGCAGCATTTAATCGGCGCCATGGCTGCGGTGCTGGAAATATTTTTGCTGATCTACAGTGTGTATCTCATCAGGGATTTTTTCAACCAGGTTCCGGTCAACATGGTCTACCTGGTGGCCGTGCCGGTGTTATATCTGTACGTTAAAATAACGGCCATCATCCATTCCAATCATTTCATTGCCGATTTCATTCCGACCCAGAGAAAAGTAACACCCGGCAAAAGAAATTAGAAGCCATCTCCAACGGCTCACCGCTGCGCTGAACATAAGATCCGATGGGTCATCCAGCGATGCTGCAAAACACGGCTCCGCCGCGACCTTGAGCCGGAATCCCATTTTTGAGATAGCTTCTGATAACACGCAATCAAACACTTGACGCATTGCGCCGGGCAGTTCAGGGTTCACAGACCTAATGTTTCGCCAACAAAGATGATGTGAATATCTGATTTTCTGGGCTTTTTGACCAGCTCCACCGCTATATTGCAAATCCTTTCCGGTGCATTGCAATCTGAACAAAACCCGGCGGCGGCGCAGGGGGTTTTTTTCCCTTTGCGCCTTGCGTTCATGGGGGCCGCTGTATGCCAGACCCTGCTGCGCGCTTCCGCCATGTTCCTGACAATCTTGTTGACACCGCAAACAATCATCGTTTTGCCGGGTCCGAAGATCATCGGTCCAACCCTGTTGCCGGTGGCGTCGACGTTATACAGGTGGCCTTCTTCGGTCACCGCATTGGTTCCGCTGATAAAATAGTCGCATGTGAAAAGCTGCCGGCTCAATTGGAAGTGTTGTTTTGCCTTTCCGGGCGCCTTGGGGTCAACGACCTGCACATTGCGCTTTTTGATTTCCTGCAAAAACCCAATTTGATGCAAGGTGATAGAACCGCCGATGCCGACGGTTGATCCGTCGGCAATCTCGGAGAGCATCAGTTTTGTTGCTGATTCAGCATCGGCTTCAAAGGAAGCCTTAAAACCGTTTTTTTCCAGGGCTTTCATGGTTCTTTTTACCCGGGAATGATAAAACCAGTCATGCAACGTTTTCGATTTGTCCGTGCTGTCGATTGCCAATGAGGCCTCCTTTTACAGATTGCAGTCCATGTATACCTGTCTATATAGCAACGGAGCGATGGGGTAGGCAACAATTACCTTATTCACGCTTGGATGTTATTTCACGCGAATGTCCCAAAAGACTATTCAAGCATATGTTCGTCAAATTTATGCGGTTCCGGTGCCACATCCGAATTCTGAAGAATGATGCGGGCACATGTATTCCATCTTAAGGCTGCATCATCGTTCTGGGACGGACTCAATTCGACGGCTTTCTCATAGCAGTGCATGGCCTTTTCGAACCAGCCATAGGCCATGCGACCGGTCCCCAGGCCATGCCGTTTCATAATCGCTTTTGCGCGACGTTCGTAAATGATCCCCTCATAAAAAGCTTTCGTGTAATCGTCCATCAACCGGGGAAGAATGGCCACCGCCTTTTCATATGGCGGATACAGACCGGTTTCGAATTGTTCGGAAAGGGAAAGCAGCAACGTTTTCAGGGCCTGCTGGTTGTCCGGGTCAACGTTGAGAATATCCTGACAGATGCTTTCCGCGTCAATGGGTTCGTTCATCAGCCGATAGCGTTCGGCCCTTTCAAATGCGGCCGGAATTGTTTCTTTTGAAATCGCCTTAAATTTAAACATAGCACCTCCTCGATATGGTAGAAAACCGATTACCATTCTCTCGCAGCCGCCACCGTCAATAGTTTAAACCTCCCAGCATCGCAGGCAAATCTGGCTGCTATTTTTTATAAAAATTTTTATATTATAAAATATATTATAATGTCAAGGGCGCAACGACCTAAAAGCCAGAGCCACCCGAGATGAGCAAATTGAACCAAAAGCGCTTGGGAAATGATGACGGTAGGGGCCTAAATTGATTCGGGGTGGCTGCCGGCCGCTCTTCGGCTAGGCAGCCGCCAGATCGAAAGAATTCCCGCCATAAAAAAGAGCAAACAAATAGCGGTAAAAGTTGTACGCAAACCGATCCAGATGGTGATGGACGCACCGAATACAGGCGCGAGCGCCCTCGCACCGGAATTTACCGAGTTATCCAGTCCGAAGACCACGCCTTCCTCACCCGCCGGTGTGTATCTGGCCAGCAGCGCGCTTATAGACGGCACGATACCGCCCAGCGCCGCTCCGGCCATGGCTTGCAGAACCAGCAATTGCCAGGGAGCCGTCACGAAACCTTGAGGCAGAAAGACCACGGCCCCTCCCATAAAGCAACAGATCAAAATGAGCCTGTGACCGATGCGGTCGCCCAAGCGGCCCAGATAAATTGCGCTCAGGGTGATGAAAACCGAATTGGCACCGACCACCATGCCGGTAAAGGTGTTCACGCGGGAAGGATCATTCATTATGGTCTGAATGTAAAATGGCAAAATGGGATAAATCGTCATGCGGCCGAACTGGCTGATAAATCGCAGGCCATAGGTGACCAAAACGCCCGGGGCCGTGAGGATGCGGTACCATTTTTGGGTAATGAGGCGCGGTTTGGTCTTTACGACCGTCGTGGGTTTAAAATCTTCCTCGACACCCAACCAGACGACGATTCCGGAAATAAAGAGCATCAGGCTGGTTACGTAAAAGGTCGCCCGGTAGCCAAAAATGTCGGCCACCAGCCCGCCGATCAGAGGCCCTAATGCAACACCAATACCCAAGCCGACCTGAAGCAGCCCCATTGCATATCCGGTGCGTTCGCGGGGAACCACAGAAGCCACCAGGGCATTGTGGGCGCCGATAACGCCGGTAATCAATCCCTGGATGGCACGCAGCAGGACCAGCTCCTCGGCCGATCGCGCAAACGCCATCAGGCAGATCACAACCGCCCCTCCGAACATCGCCCGCTCTACCATCAGCTTGCGGCCGTAGCGGTCGGCGATCATCCCCCAAATCGGCGAGGCGATCATCATCATGAAGGCCTGGCCCGAGAAAGCCAGGCCTGACAAAAATTCCACGCTCAGCCGGCTGTCCGCTCCCAGATCGGCAACGTAAAGAGGCAAAAAAGGAAAGAAGCTTGAAAAGCCAATGGAGGTTACGACCTGAGCGAATACGATGACATACAGCGTGCGTTTCCATGATGTGGGAGGAACCGGGCCCATAAAGCTTTCCTGTGACAATTCTCACTGTTTCGGGGTGTGAACCGGAGACAAGATGGTTCGCCTTGGCAAACAATAAAGATGGCCGCGTATCTTGGCAGTAAAGCCTGCAATGCTCACCCGGTTTTCTGATAAGAAAAGACCAACCATAACGGCTGCTGATAATTAGCAGCAGAAGGGCTAATAGTAAACAAAATTATTATGTTAGACTGTTGATGCTCATGGCCCGGGACAATATTTTATAAAATAATTTATTTTATTGACTTTCAGCTTTATCTTCATTAAAGAAAAGGATTGAAACAAAAGGCTTTATTTGAAATTATCTGTCAACCAGGCCATTGACAGCCATCTGAAATTAAGGTCCACCAAACATAACTATTATTAATCAATGTAATATAAGGAGGTCGCACATGGCAAGTTCTGACAAGGTTGATCGTGATATAACGAGTTTAAGAAGCACGATCGAATGGTTGGTTTCCGAAAAGGATATTGCGGTCAGCGATAAAGAAGTCGATCCCGATCTAGAAATCACAGCCCTGCAAAAAAAGCTCGACGGCGGTCTGGGCCTGCTCTTCAACAATGTCAAAGGCTATGATCATATCCGGGCGGTCACGAACATGTTCGCCAATCGTGGTCTCATCAATAAAATCTTCGGATGGAAAGATGAAAAAGATCGCACCGTCAAGCTCAGCCGGGCGCTGGTGAATCCGATAGCTTCAGTGGAGGTCTCCGAAGCACCGGTTCAGGAAGTGGTCATCACAGACGACTTGGATGTGAACAAATGGGCCCTGGCAATCCGGCACACCGCGCTCGAATCGGAGATGACCATCGGCAGCGCCCAGACCGTGGTGGTCGGGCCCTATTTCGACGGCGGCACACACATCAGCTACAACCGCATGAACTTTCGCTGGGGCAATGTCGGTACTTTCCAGATCTCTCCCGGCTCCCATATGTGGCAGATCATGACAGAACACTACAAGGATGACACGCCGATTCCCCTGACGATGAATTTCGGCATTCCCCCGGCAGCACAATTGGCGGCCGGCAGCGGCTTTGACTACGTTGTGCTGCCCAAGGGTTGCGACGAGCTCGGTGTTGCCGGTGCTATCCAGGGGTTTCCCTTGAACATTGTGAAGGCTAAAACCATCGACGCCCATGCCCTGGCTGATGCCGAACTGGTGTTGGAAGGCTTTCTGCATCCGCGCGACAAACGCTATGAAACCAAGGAGTCTGAAGATGCCGGGGTGCAGGGCAAGTACTTTTTTCATCCCGAGTGGGCCGGCTACATGGGCAAAGCCTACAAAGCCCCTACCCTGCACGTCACGGCCATCACCATGCGAGATCCCGCCAGGGGCAAGCTCACCTTCTGGCCCATGGGCGTGCACACCGCCGACTGCCAGAACAATGACCAAATGATCCGGGAGGCGGCCATTTATGAACTGTGCAATCGGCTGCAACCGGGAATAATTCAGGATGTCCATCTGCCCTATTGCATGACCGAGTGGGGCGGCTGCATCATTCAGGTGAAAAAACGCAACAAAATTGAGGAGGGCTGGCAAAAGAACTTCCTGTCAGCCATCCTGTCCTGCAGCCAGGGCATGCGGCTTGCCATCGCCGTGGACACGGACGTAAACATCTACAGCATGGACGACATCATGTGGACCCTGACGACCCGTGTTAATCCGCATACGGACATTCTCAATCCGTTGCCGGGTGGGCGGGGCCAGACCTTTATGCCGGCTGAGCGCATGACCGCCGGCGAGAAAGAATGGACGGGTGCCAACACGAGATTCGAAGGCGGCATGGGGATTGATGCCACCGTACCGTTCGGTTATGAGCAGGATTTCCACCGGCCGGTGTATGCCGTGGAGAAAGTGAACCCCACCGACTGGTTCAGCGCCGACGATGTCGAGCGCATCCGATCAAAAATGAAGGGCTGGGTGGAATTGCTGGCGGAGACGGGTATGTAGCCGGACGAATCGTCACCACAAAGCAAAAGGGGCATTCTGGAAAGGATGCCCCTTTTGCTGTTTTGCCTCCTGATGTCCAGCAACCCCTGGTCCCCGGTCTCACCTTTGGACAATGCCGGAGATGGGTGCCTGGCCGCTCAGGTCATCTGGTCGATACGTTCATTTACGGGTTTTTAACCAGTTCTCATATTTGGTCCGTTTGAGTTCAAAGGACCCCTTGCGACCCCAGTAGTAATCGTCCCCCAAACGTCCGAGAATGCCGAATTGCAGATGATCCGGCAGCCCATCGTTCCTCAGGCAGGCATCGTCGACGTGAAACATGACCACTTCAGCGATGACGAAATTGCGCCGCTGATGACTTTCGCCGAATTCCATAATCTCGGTGACGCGGCACTCCATCTGGGCCGGAGATTCGGCTATGCGCGGCGGACGGACAACCGTACTGGCGGTGGTTGTGAAACCGCTCGGCTCAACCTCGCTTTCATCAGGCGGAAAATCCATGGCGGATATGATCATCCCGTTTTTCATATCCTCGGTGGTCAGGTTGATGACCAGCTCCCGGGTCCGGCGAGCGTTGGCCATGGTGTCTTTATCCAGACCCTTGCGGCTGCCGATGGAAATCCCGATGACAGGCGGATGCGCGGAAACCACACCAAAAAAACTGAACGGCGCCACATTGACCCGGCCGGCTTCATTAAGGGTGCTGACCAGGGCAATGGGCCGCGGAATGACCAAATTCCGCATGATCCGGTAGTTGGTGGTTTTATCGCCGTCTCTGGGATCGATTTGCATGGTATCTTGCTCCCACGTCAGTTATCGTAAAATACTTGTCGTTTTCAAAAATTCACCGCCGGCAGGGCGACAGGCCTAAAATCCCGGCGCATTTTCAACCTGCTCAAACCAATCAAAACCCAATGCCTTGGGAATGCGGCTGGTGGTGATGAGCAGGCGGGCCTGGTTTTCAGAATCGCTGTTAAAGTGCTGGTGAATGGAATACGGGGGGACATAGACAATATCGCCCTCTTTCCACTCGAATTTCTTTGGTTCTTTGCTCCAGATCCAGGTGTAATCATCCTCCAGCTCGAAATCCACATCCCAATGCAGGTCGTAGCCGGTGCCCTCCAGAACAAAAAACAATTCTTCGGACATGTGGCGGTGCTTGCCGGAGCGTCCTTCCGGATCGAGGAACTGCATATACATATCCAGGGCACATTCCTTGGTGTTCATTTTTTCATTGATGATGTGTTTGATCTTGCCGTCCGGGGAATCTTCCCAGTACATCTCACTGGATTTGACGATCCCTTTTCTGGCCGCGTAATCCGCCCTGAACGCCTCGGATTCCTCCAGGGCCTGGCGGTAAAAATCGGCTTTTTGATCTCCCACAAATGCGAGCTCTTTTTCTTGATATGGCATGGTACTTCTCCTTGTCTGTCGAATGGGTTAGCCTTCGGGATGAAAATCTTCGTAGCCGGGCGGTGCATGGTCCGGCGGGTACTCCACCGTTTTTTGAAACAGCAGATGGGCAAACAGGAATACCGGTTTGGCCTTGATGATGATGTACCGGGCCGGTATATCGCCGTCACAAAAATGCTGGTGGACACAGGCGTTATCCACGATGGCGGCATCCCCGGCTTCCCAGTCGATCCTCACGCCGTCGTGCACGTCGTGCCCCTTGCCCTCCAGGATAAACATCACGGCACTGTTCATGTGGCCGTGCTTTTGGCCGTAGCTGTTGGGCGGCACCACATCGATGTGGGCCTCGAGCAGCTGGGTGATCATGTTTTGCTGGGGGTTGACGACATGCTTGCCGAATTTAGCCGGCCCCCCCTTGAAGGGAATAGCGGTGCTGCTGTAAACCCGCGGCTGCTCGGTCAACTGCTTGTAGATTTCGTTGTACTTGCCGGCAACTTCACGCACGAAAATACGCTTTTTCTGCCACCGTTCCCATTTGACTTCTTTTTCCTCTTCTCCCATAATGCCTCCTTTTGGTTGCGGGTTTCATTTTATAAGATGTATGTTGTCGGACCGGGTCGCTATACCTGAAGCCCTCAGGCCAGCTGCTGCTTGAGGTCCGGCAGCGTAAATCCCAGGCCGAGTTCTTCCAAAAATTCTCTGGTGGGCCGGCCGTCGTCGGCCAGACCGTAAGACCGGTAGCGACGCTTGCGCTCGGCTAAAAATTCGTCCCGATCGAGCACCTTGGCTTCGCCGTATTTGTCGTGGATGACTTCGCTGAAAAACCGCTCGGGCAGAAGATCATCACGCTGCGGGTCGTGGCCTTCCCTCAAGGAATAGCAGCGTTCCATGGTGGCGGCCCGCATCATCATTCGCTCCCACTCATCGGTGGACAACTGCCAGCCGCAGGCGCCCTGGAGCATGGGAATCGTCCAGCCGGCGACACCCTGGAATATCCGGTTGATCTCGCGTCTGAGGAAGGAGCACGCCGTCAGCGAATCGTAGACGACACGCAGCGGGGTGCCGCGGCCACCGTGAAGCTCTCCGACGGCGGTGACGGCCAGGTTCAGCGCGTCTTTCATACTGCCCCTGGGTTCATAGGAAGACAGCGCCGTGCCCTTGTGCGTCATGGCGAAGGGGCGGGTTTTCGCGCCCATTTTTTCTGCCGCCATTTTCAGCCCGTCGGCCAGCACGTCGCCGATTCCTTCGCGGTAAGCAATTTTTTTCAAAAGCGCGCAAATGGCCTCCAGATTTCCCCAGGTCAAATCGATGCCGCCCAGATCCTCCCGGGTTACCAACCCTTTTTCATAGCACTCCATCATCCAGGTGACCACCGCCGAAACGTCTTCACTGTCCAGTCCCAGATAGTCCACATAGGAGCAAAGATAGGTCTGCAGCTCATATCCGGCGATCATGGCGTTGGCCGACCAGCCGCCGGCATTGTCATGACGAAGCTCTCCGGCAACCGGTCCCAGCGGCGGCTCGCGCCGCAAGTAGGGCACTTTGCAGCCCACGAAACAGCCGTGACACGAATCGCCCCAAACTTTGTATTGCTGCTCCAGACGAATCGGGTTGAACAAATCGCAGATAGCGTCCCAGCCGGCCTGCTTGTTTTTCACCCCTTCCGTGGTTTTGTAATACCGGCTCGACATGGATGTCGAGTGTCCCCACCGACGTTGTTTCGAGCGATACAGCCGCGTTTCCGAGTGCATTTTTTTGATCAGCTCATAAATTATGTGCGGATGGGGATAACCGGGCGGCTGGCTTCCCTTGACGGCAATGGCCTTCAGTTTTTTAGATCCCATCACCGCGCCCATACCCAACCTGGCCGCATGGTGGTAAAGATCGTGGCAGATGTCCGCATTGCGAACCTGATTCTCGCCTGCCGGCCCGATGGCCAAAAAGCGAAAATTCTGCTCGCCGGTGTCCGCCCTGATCTCGCGGTGCAGGCTTTGCTGACACGCCAGACCCGATTGGCCCCACACGGATGCGGCGTCCCGAATTTCGACCTGATCGTCGTTGATGTACAAATAGACCGGTTTGTCGGATTTGCCCCTGACGAGAATCCCGGCATTGTATCCGGCGTAGACCAGCTCCACGCCGAAATGACCGTTCATGTTGGACTCGCCGCGCAACTGGGTCAGCGGTGATTTGGCACTGACGTTGGTCACCGAGCCCATCAGGCCGGTGATCGGTCCGATGCCGACATAGAGCACATTTTCTTCCCCCAGGGGATCCGCGCCCGGCGGGACGGAATCCCACAAAATTTTGGCGCCCAGCGATCTGCCGCCCAGAAACTGTTTGACTTCCCCGGTTACGTCGACAGTCCGTGTGCACTGGCGGGTCAGATCGACTTCGAGCAGCTGGAAGCGTTTTTCAGGCATCGCGGTCATCTCCTCTGGGGCCCCATACCTCTTCGGGCAAAGGCATCACCCGGTCCGGCGGCAGCGGGTAGAGTCGTTTGGCCATCCCTTCGGCTTTTTCATCCGGGTGGATTCGTTCCAGGTGCCGCGGAAACTTGGGCGCGATAAATTCGAGCGCCTGGGTCGGGCAGATCTCCACGCACTGGGGCCGGCGCTGCCCGTTGCTTTCGCACAGGTCGCAAACCATGGCACCGTCCTGTTCTTCGGGATAAAAACCGGGGATTGCAGCGGGACAGGCATCCCGGCACAGGGCGCATGACTCGCCCAGGCAGCGTTCCTCATCAACGACCATGTGCTGAAGCTCTTCATCGTAATAAATCACGGGCGGATCATTGGGGCAGGCCTTTTCACATTCTCGCTCTTTTTCCGGACACTGGCAGCATACCGCCTGGACCGATTTGGGAAGCGGCAGCATGTAACGCAAAATGCGAATGCGGGAGAGGTGGCGGTTGATGGTTCCGAAATGAAACATGGAACAGGCTATTTCACTCCCACCGCAACCGATACAAAGAT
>JAFDCJ010000467.1 GCA_019312835.1 Deltaproteobacteria bacterium | reverse complement strand
TCCACGCGGGTCTCGTCGCGCTCGTGGAGCGGGCCGTCGATGTGCTGCTGCCGAGCTTCGGCGCCTTCCTGATCGTCGAGATCTGGGCCTCTCACGAAGGGCGCACCGAGGTCGGAGCGCCACCCGGCCCGCCGCACTTCCGCATCTTCCGGACACGGCGGCCCGAGATCTCCTTCACCACGGAGGCGCTCGAGAAGGCGCTCCGACGCATCAAGCTGCTGCGGAAGACCGCCGAGGTGGAGACCGTCCGCAGCACGCTGATCGCGCCCCCAGCTCTTCGGCCCCTGCCGTAATCCATGGAATACGGAACACACGCCGGGCGGCTCCAGCGGCGGTTCGGCTGCCGCCGTAGCCGCCGGCATGGTACCCATGGCCCATGGCAACGACGGCGGCGGATCGATACGCATTCCGGCCTCCTGCTGCGGTTTGTTCGGGCTTAAGCCCACCCGGGGTCGCAATCCCCTGGGACCCGATTTCGGCGATCTCATGAGCGGGCTGGTCGCCGAGCACGCCCTTACGCGCTCGGTTAGAGACAGCGCAACGCTGCTCGATGCTACCGCGGGGCCTGATGCGGGTGATCCCTACTGGGCGCCGCCGCCGACCCGTCCTTATCTCCAGGAAGTGGGTGCGGATCCGGGCCGGCTGAAAATTGCCTTCTCCACGCAGGCGGCCGGCGATGTGGCGGTGCATGCCGATTGCGTGCAGGCCGTGGAGGAAGCGGCCCGATTGTGCGCCGAGCTGGGGCATGACGTTGAAGAGGCAACCTTGCAGCTTAATTCCGAGATACTGACCCATGCCTTTGTCGTTATGTGGTCGGCGGGTGTGGCCTCCACCCTAAAGCTTCTGGGGGCCACCCGGGACCAGGTGGAGCCACTCAGCTGGGCGCTCAAGGAGATGGGCGACCAGTTCAGCGCCGCGGACTATATTCTGGCAGTGCAAACCCTGCAAGGTACCGGTCGTGAAGTTGCCCGGTTTTTTCAGAATTATGACGTCCTGCTAACCCCGACTCTTGCTGAACCTCCCTTGTCCCTGGGCACCTTCGACGCCCTGCCGGACTACCCCCTGCATGGCTTTACACGTTCGGCAACCTTTGCCTGCTTTACACCGCTTTGCAATATGACCGGGCAGCCGGGCATGTCGGTTCCGCTATTCTGGAATGCCGACAACCTGCCGGTGGGCTCGCATTTCATCGGCCGTTTCGGTGATGAGGCCACCCTGTTCCGGCTGGCCGCCCAGCTCGAGGAGGCCTGGCCGTGGGCGGGTCGAAGACCCGTTATTGGTTAAATAGTTGAATAGTTGATTAGAAAAATAGTTGGCAAGTCCGATTGGCAGGGGAGTCTAAGTCTACAATATTAGAAATCCCCCTCAATCCCACTTTAATAAAGGGGGAAGTAAAGATTCCCCCCTTTGAAAAAGGGGGGTTAGGGGGGATTTAAGCATGGATCAAACGGAGCATATCTTTGACATCTACCATGATTTCCACAGGAGGTAGAGAATGGTAAAAATAAAAAAACCCATCCGGGGGAAAATGCCCGAGAATGTTGCCGAGATCGCCGGGTATTTGAAGTCATCGAAACCGAAAGCCGGCACGATGGCCCTGTTCGCCGGTCCTGCGGGAACCGGTAAAACCATGGCCGCCGAAGCACTGGCAGCGGAAACCGGCCGGAATCTTTACCGGATCGACCTGGCGGGCGTCATCAGCAAATATATCGGCGAGACCGAAAAAAATCTGGACCGGGTGTTTGAGAAGGCCGCGGCCAACGACGTCTTCCTTTTTTTCGACGAAGCCGATGCCCTTTTCGGCCAACGCACCGGCGTCAGAGACGCCCACGACCGCTATACGAATACCGATACGAACTACCTGCTGCAACGCATTGAGCAGTACCCGGGCCTGGTAATCCTAACCTCCAACAGCAAAAAGAATCTGGATCCGGCCCTGCTGCGTAAAGTTCGGTTTACGGTAGACTTCTAGTTGATTAGAAAAATAGAGAAATAGTTAAATAGTCGAATAGGCAAATAATCTGTCCTTACCTTTGCTTGATTTGACAGAGTTGGAATGTAAGTTATAACTTGGTTTGACATCAGGATATCGCAATATTTCAGGAGTCTTTGAAATTATTATATGTTGGAGATATCTAACTTCCATGGTGTCTGAAAAACATGTGACCTCAATTGAGACCTGCCTTATTAAGTGAATCAACAAAACGATTATATTCCGCCTTATCCTTATAGGGCATCCTGTTAGCAAATTCGACTGGAGAGAAATTTGGATTAATCTTAATGATCTTTGCTGCAACCTCACGGGCCTTTTTTTTCTGACCCGAGTAAACATAGGTAGCAACTAGAGCAACGTAGTGCGTAACATCATTAGGTTCAATGGATATAGCCTTATTACACATTTTTATTGACCGTTTAAAGTTACCGATTAAACGATAAGAAATGCTTAAGTGATTGAAGTAATGTGAAGGCGGAATTGGATTAAGGCGAATTGCTTTTTCTAATATAGGGATTGCCCGTTTGGGTTCTCCTGCGAAATTAAGAGTCAACCCTAACATTGCCAAGACATCAGCGCCGTTGGGATTAAGGCTAACAGCTTTCTCGCCTTCTTTTATAGCCTCATCATACTGTCTCTTAAAAAGAAAGATCAATCCCAGCAAGGAATGGGCATAATCAAGAGAGTCGTTAAGTTCAAGAGCCTTTTCGGATAGTTTCTCAATCTGCTCAAACGATAACAATGGCGACTTGCTGAAGCCCCAAATTAAATCAATAAAATGAGTATAAGCTAATGCTACATAAGCAAATGCATACATCGGATCTAACTCAATGGCTTCTTCAGCGAATTTCCGTGCTTTGGCAATACTTTGTTCAGAACGCTGAAAAATGCATTCCATTGTCCTTGCCCATTTATCATATGCATGAATATTGGTTGTCCCTCCTGCCCATAGACGAGCCTGCTCTCCAGATGTTAAATTCACCTGCATTTCAATTATAAGTTTCATCGTAATTTCATCTTGCAAGGCAAATATGTCCTCAAGATTACGATCATAGTTCTCCGACCACATGTGGTAATCTGTCGTAGCATCGATCAACTGTGCCGTGACCCGAATACGGTCACCGGCCCTCTGCACACTGCCTTCGAGTATGTACCGGACACCAAGTTCCCGGGCGATTTGTTTGACACTGATAGCTTTGCCCTTGTAGGCAAAACTGGAATTTCGGGCGATAACCAACAGATTGGATACCTTACATAACCCATTTATGATTTGTTCTGTTAAGCCATCGCTGAAGTATTCCTGGGCAGGGTCAACGCTCATATTCGTGAATGGAAGGACGGCTATGGAAGGTTTGTCCGGCAACTCGAGCTGCTCCTCAATCAGAGGCTTCGGCGACTCCGTATCCATCAGAACCCTATACACTCGTACAGGCTCTTTGATGTTTTTAACATCATGTTCGCCCAGACACTCGAACCCAAGGTCCATTTTATCCTTGACCTGATCGTATGTGTTCCGGGAGATACAAATCCCACCTGCATAGGCAATGCCTTCGATCCGTGCAGCAATATTGACGCCCTCACCATAGACTCTGTCACCATCATGCACCACATCCCCAATGTTCACACCGATACGGAACTCCAGACGTTTGTCCTCAATAAACTTGGCATTCTCTTTCTTTAGCCTGTTCTGGATCTGTACAGAAGCATTTACGGCATCCACAGCACTGGAGAACTCAGCAAGGAGGTTATCACCGGGATTGTCCACGACACGCCCAGAATGTTGTTGAATAAGGTCAGACATCATCCTCCGGTACTTTTTCAGGGTTTCAATGGTATGGAACTCATCATCTGCCATTAGAAGGGAATACCCCTTTACGTCGGCACTAAGAATGGCTCTGAGCTTACGTATAACCTTATTGTCGTTGGACATATTGGATCACCTTCCTGTGGGATGTGGGTTTAGAAGATGACACGGTTGAGATAAGATTTAATTACGATTACAGCAATATACAGAATTGTTGGAATTGGGTCAAGAAATGTGTGCCTTCGCATTGCAGATACATTGAGAGAACCCTAACTTTGCTGAAAGTGCAGATATCATTGCTGGTAATTTTCAAGTAAACTGAATCCTGTTTTCAATACAAGCAAGATCATCTCTATCCAACGACAGATAATCAGTTCAACGGATAGTCAGGTTTATTGGAAAAATAGAAAATTAGTTAAATAGACTATTAGTTGATTAGAAAAATAGTTGAGTAGTTCGATAGTCAGATAGATAAAATTCTTCAATCCTATCTAACTATTTTTCTAATATACTATTTCTCTAATTAACTACTCCTGCTCATATTCCAGCGTAACCGTAACGGTACGGTTGAGCGCACGGCCCTCAGGCAGCGCGTTGTCGAAGAGGGGGTCGTGCGGACCGGTGCCGGCATACCGGATGTTGTCACCTTTGGGAATGCCCCCCGCCAGAATCTGATCATAGGCTGCCCGGGCCCGTTTGATGGAAAGGGCCACATTGTAATCCGGGTTGCCGATAGAATCCGTATGGCCGGTAATGCTCACCGTGGCCGTTGGAACTTCTCTGATTCTTGCGATGATGCGGTCAACAATTTCCTTGTTGTGGGCTTTGATGTCGGAGCGGTTAAAATCGAAAAGGATCAGGGCATATTTTTCCAGAACCCGGTAGCCTTTTTTCTGGGCCATGCGCTCCTCTCTTTTGATGAACTGCACGCTGGCGTCCCCCGTCACTTCAGCGGATTGGCCCTTGCGGTCCGTAACCGCAATGTTGGCTGTGATCGCCTTGGAGGCGCTAATGGTGCCCAGATCGATATCTTTTATCATTAGCGAATAGGCGGCCTGGAGATCTCCGCTGCCTTCCAGGGATCCGATGGGCCTGCCGTCGCCGGTCAAATTGAGGGACCATTGATCGATCCCGTATCCGGAGCGGATCTGTGGTGATATCCGAATTTCTTCCACATTGCAGATTTCCTGAACATAGGTGCTTTTGACCACATCGAGCAGTGCCGGAGAGTCAGAGTAAATTTCAACCCGCTGGTTTTCCGCCCGGCCTTCGCTGAGATTAGCCGCGCTGGCAACCTCGGGCAGGTTGCGGGCCTACACGTCCATGCGGGCAGGGTCGATGCCCCAGATATATCTTAAATAGGCCTTGACCGCCTCCGCCCGGCTGCGGGACAGATCGATTTTGCCGCGTTCAGCCCCGCGATTCGAATTGCAGCCCACAATGCGAATGCGTGCTTCCGGATGCTCTGCCAGGCGCCGGCCGAGGATGTTGAGAATGTGATGATGCTTTTCCAGGGTGTCTTTTAGACGGCGCTCGTCAAAGCTGCGGGCGTCGGCCTGGTTGCTGAACAGCTGATAGGTTGCCGGAACATCGCTGGCATCCTCGCTGAAGTAGATATAGTTGAGAAAGGGCGAGCTGTCGATGGTGGTCAGCTCCTCGATAGTCAAGGTGGCCGGCTCTATGAGCACCGAGCCTGCCGGGGGGCCTACCAGATCTTCAAACCAGCCCTGGCTGCTGACCGATATGGGCACCAGAACCGGTTCGGTTTCAGTGGCAACGCCCCGGCTGTCCACCACCCGGGCAGTGACCCCGAGGGTCTTCAGCCCCACCAGCTTCTCCATATCAAGTTCATTTAGCGCAACCGTATAGACGGGCTCGATGCCCTCGGTGCTGTTGAACGTCTTCAGGGGCTGGTCGTTGCCCAAAATGATCAGCTGCCATTCGCGGAAACCGTCTTCCAGCAGGATTTGGGTATGAATGGAGATGTCATGGCGGCCGTTGGTTTCGGCGATAAACTTATCGGCGGCATCGGCCTGCATCACGGCCGAGTCGTACTCAATTTCCACCCGTTGATTTTCGGCCCGGGCGCCGACGAGTTCGCTGTCAGCGGATTCTTGAGGTAAATTGCGCGCATCAACGGTCATGCGGGACATGTCTATGCCCCAGTACTCGTTGAGGTAAGCACTGACAGCCTCTGCCCGCTGCCGGGATAGATCAAGATTCTCTTTTTCGATACCGGTATTGTTGTTGCATCCGGTAATATTGACGCGCACCGATGGTTGTCGGGTCAGGTCCCGGCCAACCAGGTTCAATATGTTGAGATATTTGTCCCGGGCATTTTTCAGGGCAGCGGCATCAAAGGCTGCCGATTCGGATTTGTCTTTCAAAAGGACGTAGTCGGCCGGAATATCGCTGCTGCCGGTCTCGAAAAACACATAATTTTTTACCGGCGTACCGTCGACCATGGTCAGCAGGTCAAAGCTGATGCCGGTCGGCTCCACCATCACCGGATCGGGCAGGCGGTACGCAATCAGGTAGCGGTAAAGTAGAGTGGAAGAAAACGCCTTGAAAATAGGGGTCAGCTCCGAAGCGGAGGTGGCCTTCCAAATTCGTCCCTTATGGGCTTTGGCAAACGATGTCAGAAAGCGGTCGAATTTGGGGCCGGGCATGTAATCGATGCAAAACACTTCAAAATTTTCGATTCCGTCGGCTTCTTTTTTAATCACCTCCGGCTCGACGGCACTGTTGAGGTCCTCTCCGTCTGAAAACACCACCATGAACTTATTGTCTTGCACCGGCATTTTGCGAATAATATCCACCCCGGCCAGCATGGCCTCGTACAGAAACGTTTCGCCCGTCAGGCCCCGGCCATGGGATTCCTTGAGAAAGTTCTGCAGCTGGGCAATATCGCTGGAGCTGAATACCCTGGCATGAAGCGGGGTTTCCCGAACCATCACCAGGGGTTGATCATCATAAACGACCAGGTGAACATTGTCGATGGGGCGGATCGTTTTAAAGAACTCATCCAGAGCCATCAGCAGCGGATCAACTGCCCGACGTTCCTGCATTGAATAGGAGTTGTCGATGACCAGGACAATGTTCAGCGGAATGTCCTTGACGCTTTCAAGGGGGTCGGCGGAAAGGATCGTCGCCTTCTGGATGCCATGTCCCACGGTAAAGTCTTCGGGCTTCAGACCCCGGACGGGCTCACCCCGGGCATCCATGACAGAGACCAGGACCTTGCCCTCCTCGATGGTCTGATAGGTTAACTGGCTGTCCGGTTGTTTCACCCAGATTTTGAACCCCTGGGAGGCAAAACCGACCGTCACATTCATACCGAAGACGCCTACAAGCGCCGCAATTATCAAGGCCTTTTTCATAATCGACTCCCCACCCGGAAATTCCGGGATGCACCCGGCGCTCTTTTCTGCAGCGCCGGATCGAAATTTTATGAATGATCTATTTTAAATCTGGCGGATTTTGGTTGGCTGCATCTGAAAACCTTATACGTATCGCAAAAAGCATTCCAAAAAGCGCCATTACACATAATCTCTTAGATAATAGAAGGTTAGATAAGATTGATGGGCGCTGCCGGGCATCGCTCAAGAATGCCGTTCATTTTTGTGGACACCCTATTTGTTTTTTTGTGAACGAAACGATACGCCCGGCGGCCATTTCAGGTTCTGAGTTTACCGGCCGTTTCCATAAGATACTGAAATATTGTCGGAATAAAAATTGACCGGCAGCGGTGGAATGCTTTTTGCTGTCTTGGAAGACGGAGACGTTCAGTCTTCACCACGTTACAGAGGAGATACGCAAGGAGAAAAGCGGTTTTAGTATCAAACGGTCGCCAAGCGGGCTGTTTTGAGGACAACCGCACGAAAAAGACGGATTAACAATGGCAGCCGATCATAAAACAACCAACAGCATTATCTGCGAGCATACCCGCCAGCTGGCGGCACATGACAAGGCAAAGCCGGACATAAAGGTAAATGGCCAGCAGCAGGCCGACTTTTCTGAATCCTGGCTGAAAGACGTTAACCGAAGCCGGCGTATGCTGCTGGCCAATGCCCTGAGGCTAAGGCGAATGGTCAAAGCTTTGCCGGATGGATCGAGACAATAAACCCACTGCCCCCCCTTCATTTTTTCTGCAATCCATCTTTTTGGCATGAGCTTGCAGGGGCCACACGGCAAAGGATTTTCCCGGTTTTTTGCGGGGGGAGACCCGGAAGATCACCCGACCATTTATGCGGCGGGGAGTTATTGGCCCCCGAAGAGATTCGAAAGATATCTCGTTGACCATTTTGGAATTTTTAATTGGTTGTTTTCAAATCCGCCTGAGGCGGATTGCAACCGCAATCCAAGCCACCCGCTTTGCGGGTGGTCGTTAACGCTCGCATCTGCGAGATTCATTGTTTTTCGTTCGCGAAAAACAGCCGTGTGTGACCCTGCAAGCTCCGCCACCACTCGAGATACCCATGGCCCACAAAGTACACAAAAGAATACATTTAGATACACAAAAGCATAATTTCAGCGGTGAAACATCCGCAAAATCGGCCGGCTCAATACTTATCTAACCACCTGATATGATATCGTTTAATTTTTTTTTGGCAGATGTGGAATATTTCTTGCTATTAACTATCATCACATGACTCATGCTACGGCGGTCCATGAGTAACTTAACTCAGCTCCCAGATTTAAATTAGCACGTGTTCCCCCTCACCGCCTCGTGCTCCTTCCAAAAGGGGGGAGGAATCAAGTTCTTCCCCCCTTCCCCTATTCAGAAAGATGCCGCTCCTGCATTTTCCTTGGATTTCATAAAATTAAATCCGGTTGACACATTCCCGTTGAATCCGTAACCTGCTTGCTGTAATAAAAAACTGGATCCGTAACCAAGGAGTGCCAGGTTGAATAAGATTAAGGTAAAATTTCTCGGCAGCGGGGATGCCTTTGGCAGTGGCGGCCGTTTGCAAACCTGTATTTATATCGAATCGGATGATACCGGCCTGCTTCTGGATTGCGGTGCTTCCGCCTTGATTTCCATGAAACAATTCGGTGTTCGATTGCCTGACATTGACAGCATTTTCATCACCCATCTGCACGGTGATCATTTCGGCGGAATTCCCTTTTTCATCCTGGACTCCCAGCTGATATCACGCCGAACCGATCCGTTGTTGATCGCCGGCCCGCCGGGTATGAAAAAGCGCGTCCTTGAAGCCATGGAGGTTCATTTTCCAGGCTCTTCCAGGGTGAAACAGAAGTTTGAGATCATTTTTGAAGAACTGCCCCCGACGGTTCCAACCCGGCTGGGTGCCGTCAACGTAACTGCTTATAGCGCCGTTCACGGCAGCGGCGCCCCGTCTTATGCCCTGCGGGTGGAGGTGTCCGGCAAAACCATCGTATTGTGAACCCGGCGCAATAAGTCCGAATATTTTATCCGTGCCCCCATGGACATCATCGCTTTTTTTGATATCGACAACACCCTGATCCGTAGCTCCCGCGGCCATGTGGAGGCCTTGCTGGTTTGCATCGCGGAAGTTTACGGCATAGATGCGCTCATCGATGTCATCAACCATCACGGCATGACCGACCAGGAAATCATCACCCGGATACTGGAAAAATATGAGATCGATCAGGCGGCTATCAAGGCGCGTCTGGCAGACTGCATGGCATGCATGGTGCGAAAATATGCCGCGATTGTAAAATCCGAAAAAATCGTCATCATGCCGGGTGTATTGAATTTGCTTTCCAAACTGGAAAAACACGGCATCCTTCTCGGGCTGGTCACCGGTAACCTGGAACCGATCGCGCGGGCCAAATTGAAAAAAATCGGTATCGACCATTTTTTCAAAATCGGCGGATTCGGCTCCGATCATATCAGGCGGTCCAGCCTGATCACCATCGCCCTTGAAAGAGCCGAGGCACTCTTTGATGGCGACAGCCAACGCCGGGTTTTTCATTTTGGCGATGCACCTCAGGATATGCAAGCCGGCCGTGAAGCCGGGGTGGTGCCGATCGGGGTTGCCACCGGCGTGTTTACCGCTCAGCAACTGACATCCGCCGGTGCCGCCAAAGTTTTTTCCGACTTGCGGGGGGCGAATGACATCATTCAATACATAAATTCAATGAAAATTTGAGACTCAAAGTAGGGGCGGGGTTTCCAGCATAGCTGGATGACCCATCGATCTCAATTATTAAAGGCGGACCTTATCCCCGCCCCTACGAAAAAAAGAATGCAACGAAACCTGACGATGACTTCTAATAGCTGGAGGAGGGTTTATGCGATTTGCCATTTTTGGTGTCGGAGCAATTGGTGGTTACTTTGGTGGGCGGTTGGCGCAAGCGGGCGAGGAGGTGACCTTTATCGCACGCGGTGAGCACCTGGAGGCGTTGCGTGCCAAAGGTCTGCGGGTAGACAGCATTAACGGTGATTTTGTCCTGCCAGCCGTAACGGCCACCGATGACCCAAGCCGGATCGGTGCCGTGGATGTTGTCCTGGTTGGCGTAAAAACATGGCAGGTACCCGCGGCGGCCGAATCGATGCGGCCCCTTTTAGGTGAAGATACGCTGGTGCTGCCGTTGCAAAACGGTGTTGAAGCCCCGGCCCAGCTGGCAAAAATTCTGGGCCGTGAGCATGTTTGCGGCGGCCTGGCTAAAATAATAAGCTATATAGCCGGTCCCGGGCATATCCGCCACACAGGCGCGGAACCTTATATTGCTCTGGGTGAACTGGATAACCAGCCCAGCGACCGGCTTGAACGTTTACGGCGTGCATTGCAACGGTCCGGCGTCAGCGCCGAAATTCCTCCCGACATCACCGCCGCCCTATGGGCCAAGTTTCTATTTGTGGCCTCCTGGGGCGGTGTGGGTGCCATTACCCGTGCGCCCATCGGCGTGATCCGAAGCGTTTCCCAAACCCGCCGGATGCTTGAGGGATCCATGCAGGAAATTTACGAAGTGGCCGACGCCCTTAACGTCAACCTGGCGCCGGACGCGGTGTCAGCTGCGATGGGGTTCATCGACACCCTGCCGCCGAACGGCACGACTTCCATGCAACGCGATATCATCGAAAATCGCCCCTCGGAAATTGAGTCCTGGACCGGGGCCGTGGTGCGATTCGGCCGGGATGCCGGCGTGCCCGTACCCATCAATGAATTTACTTACAACAGCCTGCTGCCTCTCGAGCGCAAAGCGCGTGGACAGCTGGATTTTCCCGAATAGGAGGCTCAGCGCCATGACATCTTCACCCATTTTGTATCAAACCGATGGCAGAATTGCCCGGATCGGTTATCCGCCGGCGCGGGTTTGGGGATGCCCGACCACGGCCATGTGGGTTTATCGGGTCGGCGCTGAGCGAGCAAAACGATTGCTGCTAACCGGAGATCTGATTGACGGTCTGGAAGCCGAAAAGATCGGACTGGTCCACAAAGCGGTTCCTGAAGACCGGCTGGAAAATGAAGTTGAAGACCTGGCCGAACGGATTGCCGGTGTTCCGAAAAACCAGTTGATGATGCAAAAACTGATGGTCAATCAGGCCTTTGCCAATATGGGTCTTGAAACCACCCAGATGATGGCAACCCTGTTTGACGGAATTACCCGCCACAGCCCCGAAGGAGTGGCATTTAAGGCCCGCGCCGAGGAGGTGGGGTTTAAGCAAGCGGTCAAGGAACG
>JAFDCJ010000466.1 GCA_019312835.1 Deltaproteobacteria bacterium | reverse complement strand
AGGCCTTCACAACCTACGATGATTATTTTGACGACAGCACGGACGAGGAGGCCTTAACCTATCTGGCGCTGGCCAACCGGGTCATTCATGAGGTGCGCCCGGATGCGTTGACCATTGCCGAAGACGTCAGCGGCATGCCGGGGTTGGCCGGGACGGCTGAAAACGGCGGATACGGATTTGATTTCCGTTTTGCCATGGGGGTGCCGGATTTCTGGATAAAGCTGATCAAGGAAACGCCCGATGAGCACTGGCCCATCAGCCATCTCTGGCACGAGCTTACCAATCGGCGCAGAGATGAAAAAACCATCAGCTACGCCGAATCCCATGACCAGGCGCTGGTGGGGGATCAATCCATTATTTTCCGCCTGATCGGGTCCGATATGTACGACCATATGCACATGGATTCGCAAAACATCAAAGTGGATCGCGGCCTGGCCCTGCAGAAGATGATCCGTCTGATTACTCTGGGTACCGCCGGCAACGGTTATCTGAATTTTATGGGAAATGAATTCGGGCACCCGGAATGGATCGATTTTCCGCGGGAAGGCAACAACTGGTCCTATCATTATGCCCGCCGGCAGTGGCACCTGGTCGACGATGACAGCTTAAAATATCAGCTTCTGGCCCGCTTTGACCGGGATATGATTGCCCTGGCCCGCAAACACCGGCTTCTGGATATGGATGACCTGCGCCTTATATATGAGCACTCCGATAACAAATTGATCGTCTTCACGCGCGCCCGGCTGTTGTTCGCCTTTAATTTCCACCCCGAACAATCCTACCAAGACTATCGCTTTGAAGCCCCCCCGGGAGCCTATCGCATGCTGCTGACCAGTGATGCAAATCGATACGGCGGCCACGGCCGCCTGGCAGATGATCAGAACCATCTGGCCCTGCCTGATAAAAACGGTCAGAGCGGCCGATATCACTTAAGCCTCTATCTTCCCAGCCGAACTGCAATTGTTTTGCAGCATCTGGATGAATAGCTGGTTGGAAGTACAAGAAAGGTTTGAAAGCTTTAAGCCTCACGCAAAGTCGCTAAGGCGCAAAGCCTTTTAATTTAAACAAGAAAAAAGGCCTTTGCCGTCTTTGCGCCTTTGCGGGAGTAATTAATTAAAATGGATCGTATTCCTTATTAAGATAGAAAATCCATTAGCCGATCCATGGCTTCGGCCAGCCGCTCGGCCGGGTGGGTCAGGGCAATACGGAAAAAACCTTCGCCATACGCACCGTACATGGAGCCGGGAATCATCCACACGGCAATTTCATCCAGCACCTTAAAACAAAATGCCTTTGAATCTTGGAAACCATCGGGAATTTCGGCCCAGACATAGAAAGTGGCCTGAGGAATCTGCAGATCCAGACCCATGTCGAGCAGACCTTTAACAACCACGTCCCGACGTTCCTGGTACATGCGATTGCGCTCAGCCATAAAATCGATGGGGCCGTTAAGCGCTTCGGTGGCAGCCACCTGGAGGGGATAAAACATGCCCCGGTCGGAATGGGATTTGATTTTGGCCATGCCCGCAATAATTTCCTTGTTCCCCAGCATCATGCCGGTGCGCCAACCGCAGGCGTTATACGCCTTGGACAGGGAATTGAATTCAATTCCAACTTCCTTGGCACCGTCGAATTGCAGGAAGCTGGGCGCCCGGTAATCCCCGAAACACACCTCCGAATAAGGATTATCGGAAATTACGGCCACATTGAACTCCTGGGCCCATTCGATCAGATTCTGATAAAATTCCTCTGTTGCCACGGCAGCGGTGGGGTTGTTGGGATAATTGACCCAGATCATTTTGGCCTTTTGGGCCACTTCGGGCTTGATGGCGGCCAGATCCGGCATGAACCCGTTTTCTTTTTCAAGCGGCACGGTTTCAATTACACCCCCGGCAATCGATACCCCGGCGACATAGGCCGGATAGCACGGGTCCGGCACCAGGGCGATATCGCCAGGGTCAAGCAGGCAGGTGTGAATGTGAAAAAGCCCGTCGGCTGAACCCAGAAGCGCCAGCACCTCGGTTTCCGGGTCGCAGCGAACATCAAAGCGCCGCCGGTACCAGCCGGCGATGGCTTCCTTAAACGGCATCGGCGAATAAAAGCTGGGATAATGGTGATGATCCACATCCATGCAGGCATCCGCCAGGGCCCGGCGCTGATTCTCCGGCGGCTGGACGTCGGGATCGCCCAGCCCCAGGTTGATCACATCTTTGCCCTCGTCTTTCATGCGGGTCAGGATCACATTCATTGCGGTGCCCAGATAGGCATCGAAGGCCTGCAATCGTTTCGCAATTTTCATGATATCCTCCGCTTATACGTCATCCTGATCATAGACGTTGGCAATACAGCACAAAAAGGTCGCTGTTTCCGTGTCGCTGATGTTTTTCATGCCATGGGGCTCCAGGCTGGGAACATAAATAAAATCCCCGGGCCCGCAAATTATTTTTTTGACCACTTCATCGTTTTGCGGATCATATTGATAGCATTCGAACTGACCGCTCAGAATGTACATGGTCTGGTGATAAAAATGATTGTGAATCGGTATTTCCCCCCCGGGCTGGGCT
>JAFDCJ010000465.1 GCA_019312835.1 Deltaproteobacteria bacterium | reverse complement strand
AGGCCTTCACAACCTACGATGATTATTTTGACGACAGCACGGACGAGGAGGCCTTAACCTATCTGGCGCTGGCCAACCGGGTCATTCATGAGGTGCGCCCGGATGCGTTGACCATTGCCGAGGACGTCAGCGGCATGCCGGGGCTGGCCGAGGCGCCTGAAAACGGCGGTTTCGGATTTGATTTTCGTTTTGCCATGGGGGTTCCGGATTTCTGGATAAAGCTGATCAAGGAAAGGCCCGATGAGCACTGGCCCATCAGTCATCTCTGGCATGAACTCACCAATCGGCGCAAAAATGAAAAGACCATCAGTTACGCCGAATCCCATGATCAGGCCCTGGTGGGGGACCAATCCATTATTTTCCGCCTGATCGGGTCCGATATGTATGACCACATGCACAAGAATTCGAAAAATATCAAAGTGGATCGCGGCCTGGCCCTGCAGAAGATGATCCGCCTGATCACTCTGGGTACCGCCGGCAACGGCTATCTGAATTTTATGGGAAATGAATTCGGACACCCGGAATGGATCGATTTTCCGCGTGAAGGCAACAACTGGTCCTATCACTATGCCCGCCGGCAGTGGCACCTGGTCGACGATGACAGCTTAAAATATCAGTTTCTGGCCCGCTTTGACCGGGATATGATTGCCCTGGCCCGCAAACACCGGCTTCTGGATATGGATGACCTGCGCCTTATATATGAGCATTCTGATAATAAATTGATCGTTTTCGGACGCGCTCAACTGATGTTCGCCTTTAATTTCCACCCGGAACAATCCTACAAAGATTATCGCTTTGAAGCCCCGCCGGGAGCCTATCGCATGGTGCTGACCAGCGACGCAGCTCAGTACGGTGGCCATGACCGCCTGGCAGACGACCAGAAGCATCTGGCCCTGCCCGAAACAAGCGGATCAAACGGCCGGCATCACTTGAGTCTCTATCTTCCCAGCCGGACCGCAATCGTCTTGCAGCATTGGGATGAATCGCTGGCTGGAAGTCCAAGAACGGTATGAAAGCTTTGAGCCTCACGCGAAGTCGCTAAGGCGTAAAGAATTTTAATCTAAATAAAAAAACCCTTGGCGTATTTGCGCCTTTGCGTGAGTAATACATTAAAATGGATCGTATTCCTTATTAGGATAGAAAATTCCTTAGCCGATCCATGGCTTCGGCCAGCCGCTCGGCCGGATGGGTCAGGGCAATACGAAAAAAACCTTCGCCGCACCCACCGTACATGGAGCCGGGAATCATCCACACGGCAATCTCATCCAGCACCCTAAAACAAAATTCCTTTGAGTCTTTGAAACCTTTGGGAATGTCCGCCCAGACATAAAACGTGGCCCGTGGAATCTGCAGGTCCAGGCCGATGTCCTGCAGGCCTTTGACAACAACATCCCGGCGTTTCTGGTACATGCGGTTGCGCTCGACCATAAAATCGGTGGGGCCGTTCAGTGCTTCGGTGGCAGCCACCTGCAGCGGATAAAACATTCCCCTGTCGGAATGGGATTTGATTTTGGCCATGCCGGCGATAATGTCTTTGTTTCCCAGCATCATGCCGATGCGCCAGCCGCATGCGTTATAGGCCTTGGACAGCGAATTGAATTCGACGCCAACCTCCTTGGCGCCGTCGAACTGCAAAAAGCTAGGGGCCCGATAGTCCTCGAAACAGACCTCCGAATAAGGATTATCGGAAATTACGGCGACATCGTATCGCCGGGCCCAATCGATCAGATCTTGATAAAATTCCTCGGTCGCCACTGCCGCGGTGGGATTATTGGGGTAATTCACCCATATCATCTTCGCTTTTTGGGCCACTTTCGGCTCTACTGCAGCGAGATCCGGCAGGAATCCATTTTCCTTTTTCAGCGGCACATTTTCAATGACACCTCCGGCAATCGTTACCCCGGCAACATAGGCCGGATAACACGGATCCGGCACCAGGGCGATGTCGCCATGATCCAGCAGACAGGTGTGAATGTGAAACAGGCCGTCGGCTGAACCCAGCAGCGGCAGCACTTCGGTTTCCGGGTCACAGCGGATATCAAAGTGCCGCCGGTACCAGTCGGCGATGGCTTCCTTAAGCGGTATCGGCGAATAAAAGCTGGGATAATGATGATGATCCACATCCATGCAGGCATCCGCCAGGGCCCGGCGCTGATTCTCCGGCGGCTGGACATCGGGATCGCCCAGCCCCAGGTTGATCACATCCTTGCCATCGTCTTTCATGCGGGTCAGGATCACATTCATTGCGGTGCCCAGATAGGCATCGAAGGCCTCCAATCGTTTCGCTGTCCTCATAATGTCCTCCTGCTACATGTCTTCCTGATCATAGACGTTGGCAATACAACACAAAAAGGTCGCTGTTTCCGTGTTGCTGATGTTTTTCATGCCGTGGGGCTCCATGCTGGGAACATAAATAAAATCCCCGGGCCCGCACACGACTTTTTTGACCACTTCATCGTTTTGCGGATCATATTGATAGCATTCGAACTGACCGCTCAGAATGTACATGGTCTGGTGATAAAAATGATTGTGAATCGGTATTTCCCCCCCGGGCTGGGCT
>JAFDCJ010000464.1 GCA_019312835.1 Deltaproteobacteria bacterium | reverse complement strand
CGGCACCGATATCGTGAAGTACGGCGTCGATTTGCTCGACGGCAAAGGCTGGTGGGACGGCGTGGATGCCGTTCACCCCGCGGGTATTCTGGGCGGTCAGGGCCGTAATAACCGACATGCCGTAACAGCCAATGGCTGAAAAGGTTTTCAGATCAGCCTGAATGCCGGCGCCGCCGCCGCTGTCGGAGCCGGCGATGGTCAGCACTTTACGATATTGTTTATGGGTTTTCTGTTTTTGGATGGCTTCATTCATTTTCTTTGGCCTTGAAATGATCCCAGCCGGTCGGGGCTATGGGTTTGGTTCTACCGTCCGGATAAATAAGGGTGAACTGTTTGGCCACGGTGATTTCACCAATGGCGAACAGCGGGCGCTTAAATTCTTTCTCAAATGCATTTGCAATCTCTTCAGCACGCTCCGGTGATATGGTGCACAGCAGGGTATAATCCTCACCACCGGAAAGGGCGTAATCGACCGGGTCAAAACCAAAACGGTCGCAAAAATCTCTCAGGTTGGGCGAAATGGGTATTTTATCGGCATACAGACGGGCGCCCACCTTACTTTCTTCAGCAATGTGGCCCAGATCGGAGCTCAAACCGTCGCTGGTATCAATAGCCGCTCGAACGCCCGGCTGCCGCGCAAGAAAGCGGCCTTCATTCAGATGGGGGTAGGGCCGGTTGTGGGCCTTCAGTAACGATGTGAGTCCTTCCGCGTCGGCGGTAATTTGATTGAGTATCAGATGCAGTCCGGCTTTGCTGTCGCCTAAGAAACCTGTGGAATAAATAACATCCGACGGCCGGGCGGCATCCCGACACAAAAGTTCTGTTGATGGTACAATGCCCTGCACCACAATATTGATAATCAGATCGATTTTTGAGCGGGTGGTGTCGCCCCCCAGCACATTGACATCAAATTCGGCGGCCAGATCCTTGATGCCATCATAGATATCATCGAGGTAGTTTAGCTGACAATCGTCGGGGATGGCGATGCTGACGAAGGCTTCCCGGGCAGTGCCGCCCATGGCGGCGATATCGCTCAGGTTGACAGCCAGTGATTTATAGCCCAGATCAAATCCGGAGATGGCATCGCGCAGGAAATGGATGCGCTCGACCAGTAAATCCGTTGTGATCAACGCCAGCTGGTCGGGGTCGCTTCGAAAGGCGGCGGCATCATCACCGATGGCCTTGACAATATTTTCCGGCCGAATCAGGCAGCCGCGGCTAATTTTTTTGATGAAACCAAATTCACCGATTTCCTTCAGGCTCATGCTTTTCTGGCCTCGTTTATCACCTGCTTTAATTCTCGGGCTGCGGCTGCGGGATCATCGGCAGCCACAATCGCCGAAACCACTGCCACCCCATCGGCACCGTTACGGATGACGTCAGCTGCGTTGTCCTTGTTTAAACCACCGATGCCCACCAGCGGCAGACTTACGGCTTTGCGAATTTCCCGCAGCCCTTCCAAGCCCAAAGCCGGTGCCGTATTGGTTTTGGTGGGGGTGGCATAAATGGGGCTGATACCCAGGTAGTCGGCGCCGCCTTTTTCCGCCGTGATGGCGTCTTCAATGGATTCAGCCGATATGCCGATAATCATCGTGTTGCCCAAAATGCCTTTGGCCATCTCCAGCGGCATATCGCTTTGCCCAAGATGCACGCCGTCGGCTTTGACCGCCTGGGCGATATCAACCCGGTCGTTGATGATCAACGGGATATTGCGTTTTCTAAGGAACGCTTTAATGCTCTGGGCCTGTTGAATAAACTCCAGGGTCGGGCAATCTTTTTCACGCAATTGCACCACGGTGGTGCCACCGTCAACAGCAGCGGTGACAACTTCAAGGTTTGAGCGACCGCACGCCAAGCCCCGGTCGGTTACCAAATATAATGAATAGTCGATGTTTTTAATTTTCATAAGCCCTGCCTCAGATCTATGGCGTCTTGCTTCTGGCGTCTTGCTTCTGGCTTTTTCAAGTCCAGGGTTCAGAGTTCAAAGGTTTCAGAGTCGCGGGTTGCGCGTTCCGCGTTTCGGGTTGCGAGTAGCCAGTAGCGAGTAGCCAGCAGCCAGCAAACGAGCGGCCAGCGGCATCAGTCGGCGACTTCGATCTTAGCGCCCTTTTGAAGATCCTGCGGCGTAATCGTATACAGGGCATCGAGCAGCTGGATCATAAAGCTTCCCGGAGCGTCAGCTTTGCGACCGGCAATCTCGCCGGCCAAACCAAAATAGGCCAGCGCCGTTGCCGTGGCACTAACCGGATCATCGTCGACGGCTAAGAATGCTCCGATGATCACGGTGGCCGTACAGCCGGTGCCGGTGACATAGCCCATTAGGGGGTGTCCGTTTGCCACCCGCAGCATGCGACTGCCGTCGGTGACCCGGTCTACCGGTCCCGTAATGGCCAGAGTAGTATTCAGTTCCCCAGCTAAAACTGTGGCAGCTTCGGCGGCTTCTTCGACCGAATGAATCGAATCCACCCCTTTGGTTTTTGAATTATCATCGCGCAGCGACAGTATTTCAGATGCGTTGCCCCGGATAACACTGATCTTGGCAGCAGCGATAATTTTCTTAGCAGAATTTGTGCGCAATTGCGTAGCGCCGGAACCGACCGGATCGAGAATGATGGGTGTTTGCTGCTCGGCCGCCTTCTTGCCGGCTTTTATCATCGAAGCAATCCAACCATCGGTCAGTGTGCCGATATTGAGCACCAGCGCACCGGCAAAGGAAACCATGTCCTCAACCTCATTTTGGGCATGTGCCATCACCGGTGAAGCCCCCATTGACAGTAACGCATTAGCCGTATAATTCATGACCACAAAATTAGTGATGTTATGAATAAGCGGTTTTTGCTCCCTGACGGCTGTCAGGTTATGTGCGGCCTGGTGGTTTAAATTTTTCATCTTTTACCTCATTTGTTCGTCAATTTCTAAAGAGCTCTTTCCTCGGCCGGCTTCAATCGACTTCCAAATAGCGTCACCTGCAAATGAAAAAGCCGATTCCAGCAGGAAACGGCTTGGTCATATATCTATGGCAGATCTGCGTGTCGTTCCCTTCGCTGGTATTACCCAGATCAGGTTCCAAGGGTATAATCTCAGGCTATAAAAGCCACCCCAACTTGAAGCTATCTCAAAAATATATCTAATCCGCCGCAGGCGGACCCTTGAGCGTAACCTGCAATTTCTGAGAAAGCTTCCTAATGTATCAAAAACCTTAAATCTCCAACAAATTCATGTCAAGCCCAAATTCTTTTTGGGTCAACCGGCCATTGGAATCATTGTTGACCCAAAATGGTGCTTGGCATTATCAGGCGCATGGTTATTTTGCTGCTTAGCAAAGAACCTACTTCACCGTCACAACCGGGCAGGGCGCGTTTAAAATGACGTACTGAGCGGTTGAGCCAAATACGAGCTTGCCGACTTTTGACCGGCGTCGAACCCCCATGATGATAGCGTCCACCTGGTGCTCTTCTGCCAAGTGGGTTAAATCCTCACCAGGCTCCAGACCTCTGACAGACAACAGCGTTTCGCAGTCAATATTTTTTTTCTTAAATTCGCTTTTGTGGTATTCCAGCTCACGTTGATTGTTTTCAAAATCTCTTTTCGGCACATCCGGTCCGCCGACCATCGATCGTACCAGAAAAATTTGTGCGCCGAATGCCTGTGCATGCTCTGCCGCCAGCTCCAATGCCGCTTCGGATACTTTAGATCCGTCGAAACCCACCAGTATTTTCACTTTACGCTCCTTTCTATAAGCCTAAATTTTCATTAATGAGTATGATTTTTGTCCTGCCCTTGGGAAAGGATTTCTCGGTTATAGTCCAGGTATTGCAGATACGGTCTGGGCTTTGACACTCTTCACAATAAGATGTCTTCACACAAGGCGTTTTTTTGTCCAGTCGCATGGAGTTAGTAGGCGCAACGTAATTTTTCACCCGGAACATGGCTTCTTCCAGGTCGGGCACAATCTTATTGCGCCCGACCATAACAATGACCCAGTGTGGGCCGAAAGTCAGCGCCGCGACGCGGTTGCCGATCATATCCAGATTCACCAGCTGACCGGCTTCGGTGACGGCATTGGTCCCGGTGATAAACAGATCGGCATGCAGTGCCTGTCGTCGTCGTTGTTTTTTTTCATCATCGGAAATCTTTTTGTCGAAGGTGTCCCAGACTTCAAGATCAGTCTTTCCTTTCAGCTGTTTGTAAAGGCCTGATTCGGTAAAGGTCATCGAACCGCCCCAGGATACGGTCTTGGGTTTTAATTGAGAGATTAGATCCTCCAGCACAATTTTATTCGCATCCGCTTCATTTTCCGCCAAAAAGACCTCAAAGTTGTTGGCCTCCAGAGCTGCTTTTACCTCTGCCAGCCGAAGCTGCCAGAATTTGTCAATCGGTTTGTCCATCCATCCCTCCATTATTCAGGTTGGTCGGTTGAGTCCGCCTCCGGCGGATTGAGACCGTTGAAACCGGATAGGTATTGCTTAACGGGTCAACGGGTGAACCCGCCAGAGTCGGACAAGCGGGTAACGGGCAAAGCTTTTTTGGAAAAATTTATACTATTTTAGTAATAACCAATGTAACATCATCTGTCTTTGCCAGTGGGTGACAGAAACGGTCAAGTGCTTTGATCAGCTCCTGAATGATTTCTTTAGCCGGTCGATGGGCATTTTGATGGATGATGTCCTTAAAACGCTCTTTGCCGAACATTTTACCATTCGGGTTGAGGGCCTCCCAGATACCATCGGTTCCTATTGCGATGATCTGGCCCGGCGCAATTTTCTGATCAAATTTTTGATAAGCCGCCATCTCCGAAACGCCCAACGGCAGGGCATTGCCGCTCAATTCCTCAAACATGCCGCCATTATGCGTGTAGATCATGGCCGGATCATGACCGGCATTGACCCATTGAAGGACCTGATCGGCGCGGTCGATTTCGCAGATGAACAGGGTTATGAAACGTCCGGAATCTTCAACATCTCGGGTCAGTTGGCGGTTTACATCGGAAACCACCTGATCCAGCTCACCTGATCCCGATACCCTTTGACGCAGAAAGGCCCGGGCGGTGGTCATCAGCAATGCCGAAGGAATACCGTGATCGGCGACGTCACCCACTACAATACTGATTTTTTTCTGATCCTCTTCTGCGGTCATGATATAGTCATAATAATCTCCACCGGTTTCTTCACAATAGATACTCGTGCCCGCAATATCGAGGCCTTCTATTTGAGGATCTTTTGCGGGCAGCAGATTTTGCTGGACTTCTTTGGCGATATCCAAAGAATGCTGCAGGCGCTCTCGCTCTCTGAGCCCTTCGGTCATTTCGTTGATCGTATCACCGGTATACCCAATCTCATCGTTGGTGGTGACCCGCACCTTTTTATCATAGCTG
>JAFDCJ010000463.1 GCA_019312835.1 Deltaproteobacteria bacterium | reverse complement strand
GGTGTGGTTTTCGATGAAGGTGTTGAGGCGAGATCGTTGTTGCGGTGTAAGCTCACCAAACTCCAGACCGATGCGGCGCATTTTGATCGAGCTGAAGCTAAATTCGCTCTTGATCTCAAAATCGGTGACTTCCTTGAACGGAATCCCCTCCACGCAAAGTCCGCCGCTGCCCAGTATGATTTTCAGCTCGCGGGCTTCCGAAGGGCCCTCCTGGCTGTCGATATAGCGAAAGGACAGCCCTTTGGCACTGATGTCTCTGATTTGGCCCAGTTTATTGTTGTGGTTGATCAATGCGGCAAAGGCCCCTTCCGCGACTTTAAACCGCTTGGATTGGCGACGTTCGATGTGCGCTGTAAGATGGGTCATAGGTAATAGCTCCGGATGTCAGCTCGAAAAATGATATCGCCTGAATACCAGCCACCCTGCAGGTATCTGATTTTTCTTATCCCGAGTCGAACCTGAAATCAAGGCAAAAAGCCGCGTGCTTTTTCAATGGCATGAATCTGGTTGATGGTCCCGGATTCTGCTTGACAAAAAGTTTATTCCTTATTAATCATACTCCTTTGATCCAAATTATGAACTTATCGCACCATGCGCATTAGAGGATAAAACTTACAGGGAAAGGAGAAAAAAGCAAATGTCAAAATTGATTCCACCTCATGGCGGAAAAGGTCTGACCTGCTGTCTGCTGGAAGGCGCAGAGTTGGATGCTGAAAAGAAAAAAGCCGAAGGCCTTACCAAAATCCCCATTTCACCGCGCGAAAAAGGTGATCTGATCATGATGGGCATCGGCGGGTTCAGCCCCCTTACCGGTTTTATGACCAAAGCGGACTGGAAGGGCGTTTGTGACAAATTTTTAATGGCCGATGGAACTTTCTGGCCCATCCCGGTGACCCTCTCGGCCTCCAAGGAAGAGGCAGCCGGTATCAACGAAGGCGATGAAATTGCCCTTTACGATCCTGAAGACGATGAAATCATGGCCACCATGAAAGTCACCGAAAAATACGAAATGACCGAGGCTGACAAAAAGTACGAGTGCGAAAAAGTCTACATGGGCGAGGGCACTCCCACGGCCGAGGAATTCTGGAAAATCGCCAAAGACGATCACCCGGGTGTCCAGATGGTCATGGAGCAAAAAGATGTCAACCTGGCCGGACCGGTCAAGGTACTGAGCGAGGGCGAGTACCCCACGAGATATGCCGGCGTTTACATGCGACCGGCAGAATCGCGCAAACGTTTCGAGGAACGCGGCTGGAGCGAAGTCGCCGCGCTGCAGCTGAGAAACCCCATGCACCGCTCCCACGAATACCTGTGCAAAATAGCCGTGGAAGTATGTGACGGTGTTTACATTCATTCCCTGGTCGGCAATTTGAAGCCTGGCGATATCCCGGCCGGCGTCCGGGTTAAATGTATCGACGCCCTCGTGAAGAACTATTTCGTTGAAAAAAATGTGATCCAGGGCGGCTACCCGCTGGATATGCGCTACGCCGGCCCCAGGGAAGGCCTGCTGCACGCCACCTTCCGTCAAAACTACGGCTGCTCGCGGATGATCATCGGCCGCGACCATGCCGGTGTGGGTGATTTCTACGGTATGTTCGAAGCCCAGACCATTTTCGACAAGATTCCGGCTCCCGAGGGAGAAGGTAAGGCGCTGCTTTGCACGCCGCTGAAGATCGACTGGACTTTTTACTGCTACAAATGCGACGGCATGGCTTCCTTGAGAACCTGCCCGCACGAAAAAGAAGACCGCGTTCTGCTCAGTGGTACCATGCTGCGCAAGATGCTCTCGGAAGGCGGTGAGCTGCCTGACCACTTCGGACGCGATGAAGTCGTTGCGATTCTGCGCGAATACTACGAGGGACTGACGGAGAAAGTCGAAATTAAATTGCACGGAGCTGCTACCGGAAAGGAATAGACTCGAGTAACGACCTCGTTGTTTCCAAATCAAAAGGGAGCTGCCGCCAGGCGCTCCCTTTTTTTTTAAGGATCTCTTCCCCGATTTCCACCTTTGTAAAAGGGAAGTGAGGAGGGATCTGAAAGATAGATCTCTTGCCTTATTTTCTAATAACCAATACCCAATAACGAATAACTTTCATCTCATTTAAGTGCTTCGGCGGACTTCAGATAAGGCTCGCAAGCCTCTTTTTTTTGTGCGTCGTCTCCGGCTTTTTCCATGCATTTATTGTATTTTTCCACCAGCTCGAGTCTTTCTTTGTGGACATTTTCCTGGGCCTTGTAGGCGCGATCCTGGGAAGATGAACAGGCTGTGAATACTCCCAGCATCAACGCAAGCATAACAATAACTGGTTTCATTGTTCCTCCTTTTGGTTCAAAATTTAATGTTTTTCTCCAGACCGCTGCAAGATAAAGGCCTTTCCCAATTAATCCGGTTTTGTAACCTTCAGCCTCTTACCATATGATCAGATCATTTTACAACACTAAAAAAGGGAGCCGCCGCCAGGCGCTCCCTTTTTTTATGCGGCAATTTAATCAACCAGGTTGGATATTTTGAAAATAGGGCCGGTTTCAGTTGCGACCGGAAATCCCCTAATCTCTGAAGCCTTGACTCAACTCAAGACTAGAGCCCTTATCCCTCTGCCTGCTTTTCAAGCTCATCCAGTTTGTCAGGCTCCGACACCGCGATGTCCACCAGGGCCTTGGGAATGGCACTCTGCTCGCACATAACCCGGATTTCTTTCTCCTGATCGCTGAATTCCATAATTTCGCGAATGGCCTCGATGTGATCGAGCAGCTCCTCCGGCGGGATATCATCCAGGGCAGGCCCGGCAGCCTCGGCCGCTTTGCGGGCGGCTTCCTCTTCAGCCAGGCGTTGTTTTTCCTTCAGCTCCGCCTCCATGGCCTTTTTGGCACCAGCGATCGCGCCCTGGTCGACCTGCGCCATTTCGATGATTAAATCTTCGGAGACGCTGTTATCAAAAAGGTGCTTCACCTTTTCCTCGTCGGGCTTGCCCTCGACCGCCTCGAGCAGCTTCGCTACCCTGGCCCTCTCGGCGCGTTCTTTTTCGATCTCGGCGTTGACCTGCTTCAGCTTATCTTCGGTAATCTCCAACCTACTGGTGATCACGCTGGAGGCCACCTTCTCCCCGATGAGCAGCCGGATGCCTTCATCGCCGGGCAGCTCTTTGGCCTTGGCAACGAGCAGATCGAGCCTGGTCTGCTCCACCATCTTGATCACATCCGCACGGCGCTCCGATCTTTTGAGTTTTGGCCAGGTCTTGCCGATGTCGTTGATGAGTCTGTCGGTCGCGCCGTAGGCGTCGGCGACGTCCTCGAGTTTGAGGGCTGCAATCGCGGTGTTGACATCCTTCATCAGGGGTCTTCCGACTTTGCTGGTTTCACTCATTACCCATCTTAGCTGAAGCAAATTGCCCCCATGATTCGAAACATTGTACCCCGCATTGTCGAGTTCGCCTGCAACCCGCTGAATCGATGCTTCCAGGTTGGCCGCTGAGAGATCCTGCGAATCGAGCCCGAGGATATTTTCTTCGATTGATAACCATAGCGGTTTTCTTCGGCTTGCGTCGTTTGTCGTCATTTTCCAATCTCCTTCTTAAAAATTGCGCCCGGCATACTCATTGTAGGTCATGGCCACCGTCCGGTATACCAGATGGGCCAGCTTGGAAAACGGCAGGTATGCAAACAAGGCCCACACCAAAACCAGGTGAATGTAATATACCGCAAAGGATACCCCTGCCAGCCCCACCAGCCGGGTCAGCTGGGCGCCCATGCCGGTAACCCCTATCCCGAAGGCCATATAAATCAGGTACCAGTCAAAATAAGTGGACTTTTGATCTTTCTTGGAACTGCGATTTTTGATCATCAGGGCAGTGCCGACGATCAGGGCCACTCCGCTGATGTTGGCCAGCCATTTAACCGGATTGAGCTGGGACCACGGTCCGTGCAGCGGGCCGCTGGGCAGCAAATAAGATCCGTACATCACGAAAAAAAAGATGGTGGTGACGATAAACAGCCCGATAAAGCCATACAGCGTTAACAGGTGGGCGGTTTCGCGATCTTTGTTTTCAGTACACTCGGAAAACTTGCGGTGCAGCAGGATGGTCGGGATAATACGAATAAACGCCATGACAAAACCGACCGGCTCGATCGTGTCCTTGGTGGTCTTGCCTTCCGCCAGCGCATTCTGATGAATATCGGCCAAAAAGCGTTTCAGGCTCAGGGCAAAAACCGCTGCGGCAAATATGGCCGCCGGGAGCATGCACATGTCCACCAGCCAGGTGGAGAAAAATTTCCAGTGCTTGATGCCTTCGCTCATATCCGGCGTGAAATCCAGCAGCCCGGTGATCAGTCCCACCACCAGAAACAAAACAGCGGGAACAGCCAGTAGAATCGGCAATTTCTTGGGATCTTTCATGGCCCGGGCCAGCACCTTGGGTTGGGCATACTCCTCGATGGTGTAAGAGCGCACGGCGGCAATGACATCCGCCGGTTTGGCCTCCCGTGGGCAACGGGTGGAGCAATCGCCGCAATTATGGCACAGCCAGATGTCGGCGTTGCCCACCAGCTTGTCCTTCAGGCCCCATGACGCGGCTATCATTTCCTTGCGGGGAAACGGCCGGGTATCCGGGGAAATCGGACAGGCCACCGAACAGGTGGCGCACTGGTAGCATTTTTTCAAATCTTCGCCGCCCAGGGCACCCACTTCCTTGATAAAATCTAAATCAGGCTCAATAACATATGTTTCCGCCATATTACTACCTCCTGTACAAATGAAGAATGACGATTGACGAATGTCGAAGGAATGAATGCGATTGGCTTTAATTCGACATTCGACATTCGAAATTCGACATTCGTTAAAAGCCTTTAAACGGATTCGGGCCGAGTTCTTCAACCATTGCCACAAACTCGTTGATCATCCGGGGCAGTTTATCGTATTCGTCAATGGCCACCTGGAACTGGGCAACCCGCTCTTCTTCAAGGGCCAGGCTCTGGAGGGCGTCGCCGATCTTCTTCATTCGGATTTCCGCCAGCTCGCTGCCTTTGACAAAGTGACACTGGTAGTCGTCACCGTGCTTGCAGCCCAGCAGAAAAACCCCGTCCATGCCCTGGGCCAGGGCGTCTTTGATCCAGATCACATTGACCGAGCCCAGACACCGGACCGGAATTACGCGGACGTCGGCTGAATAGGACAGCCGGTTGAGCCCGACAATATCCAAGGCCGGATAGGCATCGTTTTCACACACCAGCGCCAGGATTCTCAACGGCGGATCATCGTAATCGTCTTCTGAAGGCACGCCGATGGCTTTTACCATGGAGCCGACGCTGTCAATGCTGTAATCGACAAAGTTGATGATCCGCTCCGGGCAGCATCCCATGCAGGTGCCACAACGCCGGCAGCGCGTCGGATTGGGTTTGGGGGTTCCTTTGGCATCGTCATCGATGGCCCCGAACGGGCATTCCTGGGTGCAGCGTTTGCACTGGGTGCAGCGCTGGAAAAAGAAATCCGGGAAGCTCATGTCCCCGGACCGCGGATGGACCGAAATCCCGCGATTGGTCGACTCCAGGCACTGGATGGCTTTTAGTGCCGCACCGGAGGCATCCTCGATAGATTCTTCCACCGTCATGCTGCGCCGGATACCGCCGGCGGCATAAATACCGGTTCGCTGGGTTTCATAGGGAAAACAGATGAAATTGGAATCCGCATAATCGTCAAAAAGGTCGTTATCGCGAAATGCCGGTCCCTGACGATAGGCCAGGTTGACCACCGGATCATCGTGGGTGACCGGGACCATGCCCGTTGCCAGCACCACCAGGTCGGCCTTGACCTGAACTTTTTCACCCAGAAGGGTGTTGTCCGCCTGGACAATCAGGCCGCTGCCGTTCTTGGAGACGGAGGTAACCTCGCCCTTGGACAAAAAGATACCCGGATCCTGTTGGATGCTTTTGTAAAAATTCTCCGTCAGGCCCACGGTGCGCATGTGCTGGTAAAACACATAGGCCTTGCCGTCAGTATGATCCTCACGCACGTACTTGGCCTGCTTGAGGGTCACCAGGCTGGTAACCGCACCGCAATAATCAAAGTCTTTGTCATTGCCCTGACCGGGGCTCTGGACAAACACCACCGACTTGGCCTCGCGTCCGTCGGAAGGACAGATAATGGCGCCGTCGGCCGCCATTTGTTCGAACTGATGATTGGTGACCACATCGGGCAGCACCCCGAAGCCCAGATGGGCAAATTCACCCTCTTTGGGCTCATACGGCCGCCAGCCGGCTGCCAGAATAACCGCGCCGAACTTTTCACCGTCGGGATCAACGGTCAGAATATCCTGTTTGCCCTTGTTGTATTCCATGAATTTTTCATGGATTTGCTCGGCCGTCAGCTCGTTGCCCTTTTCATCGAGCTTCATCTCTTCGGGCAGGGGAAAGGGAACATCAAACTCGGTCTTCTCTCCGGGTTTTTTAAAGGTGATCGTAAAGTCTCCCGGTGCCCCGGCGATTCGTGCAACTTCGGTTTCGGTTTTAACCGTGATGTTGGCATGGTCTTCCAGTTCTTTGATTTTGGCACCTATCACGGGTTCAATCAGGCCGTCATAAGGATAAGCCCCGGGCAATTGCTTGCGCCAGTTTAGGGCATGGCCCCCCAGGGTGGCCTCCTTTTCTGCGATGGTCACCTCGTAGCCGGTTTTGGCGGCATCGATGGCCGCCGAAATCCCCGTGATGCCACCGCCAATGACCAGGATCTTGCGGCTGAAATTATCCAGCTGATAGGCTTCGGGCATATCGATTTTCTTAACCCGGGCCATGCCCATCTTCAGGTAATCCTCAGCCAGCAATTGAACATGATCGACAAAATTCTCGTCATCTTTTTGCTCTTCGGTGGGGGCCGGGAATTTGTCCCTGGGATGCGACCACACCACCTGCTCTCTCAGGTTGACCCGATCCACGATGCAGCCGTCGAATCGAAACACATCATAAAGCACCCGGCGCGAACAGGCCGCAATCACCAGGGTGTTGACGCCTTCATCGGAGATGTCTTTTTTGAGAAGCGCAACGCCTTCCGGGCTGCACAGAACCGGGCAGGTCTTGGCGGCCAGGCCCTCTTCCTTGGATACCTCGCAAAGCTTTTCGATATCAAGGGAGTCTCCGAGCCCGCAACCTTCGCAAATATACACGCCATATTTCTTATCCATGGATAACCTCCTACCTATTCACCAGAGTTTGGATGGCCTTTAAAGCCATACCGGTTGCATTCTGATTGGATGAAACCACGTCAGCCGGCTTATTGGCACATCCGGTTGCAAACATTCCGCCGTTTTCGAAATTGTTGACGATAAAACCGTCATCGTTGTAAGTTAAATCGGCCGGAAGTTTGGCGGTTGCGGTTGTGGGCTGCATACCGGTAGCCAGAACAACCATCTCCACGGTCTGGTGGATTTTTTCGCCGGTTACGGCATTTTCGGCAACCACGGTAACATTCTTGCTGGCCGGGTCTTCACTGACTTCAGCCACCTTGCCTTTGATCAAAAAGATGTTTTCATCCTCTTTGATTTTTTCATAGAATTTTTCATAGCGGTTTCCCGGGGTTCGCAGGTCAATGTAAAACACATAGATTTTGGCTTCCGGGTAGCGCTCACGCACATAAGTGGCCTGCTTCAAAGAGGCCATACAGCAAATGTAGGAGCAGTAGGGCAGATGATTTTCGTCCCTGGACCCGGCGCACTGGACGAATGCAATGCTTTCAGGCGCTTTGTCATCCGACGGACGGATAATTTTGCCCTTGGTCGGCCCGTTGGGCGCCGCCAGCCGTTCCATCATCATGTTGGTGATGATATTGGGGTATTGGCCGAAACCGAGGTTGTCGATTTTAGCGGCATCGTAAGGTTGCCAGCCGGTGGCCCAGACAATGGACCCGACGTTTAAATTCAGGGTTTTGGCTTCCATGTTCAGGTCGACGGCGTCGTATTTACAGGCCGCTTGGATACGCGTGGCATCATCGGTGCCGATAACTTCCGGCGACACGACGAACCGCGACGGGAACGCCATCTCAAAGGGCAGATAGGCGCCTTTGTTTTTCTTCATGCCGAAGTCGTATTCGCTGCCGATTTCGGACTGGCTGGCTGCGGCGCAGTCGCCGCAACAGGTGCAGTTCTCGTTGACATAGCGGGGATTGACTTTGATGGTCACATCGTAGTTGCCGGGGCTTCCGTCAACCTTCTCAACTTCCGACAGGGTTAAGACTTTTACTCTTGGGTTGTCCTTGATGCGCCTGAAGTTGATTTCAAGGCCGCAGGTCGGAGGGCATAGCTTGGGGAAATATTGATTGAGTTGAGCTACCCGTCCGCCCAGATAAGGATTTTTTTCAACCAAGAAAACCTCATACCCCACTTCGGCGGCCTCCAGAGCCGTGGTCAAGCCACTGATCCCACCGCCAACGACTAAAATGCTTCCACTAGCAGGGGCTGTTTTTTCTTCTGTCATGCTTTCCCTCCGTGCAGGTTCAATGGTAGGTTATGGGTGATAGGTAATGGGCAATAGGTTTCATCATTTAGGACTTAACAAGATCAAAAATCGAACCGCAGAATCAGGAAAACGCGAACCGTAGTACCGCAGAATATCGAATAACGAATTTCGAAGTGTTGAATCGCTTCGCTCTATCATTTTAAAATGGATAGCATTCCTTCCTTCGGCATTCGAAATTCAATATTCATTATTCAATATTCGATATTCGCTTTATTGTCTTCTAAAGCCAGAGTCGTTTTAACGACCGGGCTAACCTTCTCAGTGGACATCGGCTGATCTGATGTCGACACCAAGGGCTTCCCATGGCCCCTTACCTATACCCATAACCTAACTTGGTTAATAAAAACCTCCAGGTGTCCAAAGACACCTGGAGGTCGTTATGTTATCGACGATATTTCACTGTCGACACTCGGTTAGTCCTTAATGATCTTCACGTAGTCTTTCTTGAAGACATCCCATTTCTGCTCTTTCGGATCGTACTTGGAATTGACAAAGCAGAACCAGTTCTCATCATCCTGACCCGGATAATCGGCCTGATAGTAGAAGCCGGGGTAGCGGGTCTCTTTGCGGAACTGGATGTGACGCAGATGGGACTCCACCGTCCAGATACGGTGCTGGATTTCCCAGCAGCGCATCAGTTCGTGCAGATCACCGGCGGCCAGCTTCTCGTTGTCTTCGCGCATGGTGGCGAGCAGCTCCATCACGATTTCCAGGTTCTTGCTGGTGGTCTGGTAGAAGGTGGCGGTGCCGGCACCGTACTCATGGGTGGCCTTCATCATGCGGTACATCATGCCGTTGGGCTTGATGTAATTGGGATTGACGTCATCGGCCGTGGTGTAAGCGCAATGATCCAGGTAGGTGCGGACCGGTTTGTAAACCAGGTCGACCAATTCCTGGCTGCTCTGCGCCAGGGCCGGGGAGAAGTCGGCGTTATCTTTGGCGTAACGTACCGCCTGTTTGATGGCCATTCTTCCCTCAGCGTGCGAGCCGGAGGAGAACTTGTGACCGGAACAGCCCACGCCGTCGCCGGCGGTGAACAGACCGTCAACCGTCGTCATGCGGTTGTAGACCTTGCCGTTGGCAGCCTTGATCTTGTAAGCATCCGGCACCCAGTCTTCATCCGGACCGGAGGTCCACAGGCCGCAGCAGCCGGAGTGTGATCCGAGCAGATACGGTTCGGTCGGCATAACTTCGGAATTCTTTTTCTCGGGCTCGGTATCGGTGGCGCACCACAGATTGGCCTGGCCGCAGGTCATATCCAGGAAGTCTTCCCAGGCTTCGGACTCAAGATGCTTGAGCTCTTTTTTGTCCATGGT
>JAFDCJ010000462.1 GCA_019312835.1 Deltaproteobacteria bacterium | reverse complement strand
GGTCATCATGGCTGACATGGCCACGACCTCGGCATCCGTGCGCAACTGTTCCTCCACGAAATTTTCAAGCGGCACGTCCCGGCCAAGATCGTAAACCTCCCAACCGGCGACATCAAACATCATCTTGACCAGGTTTTTACCGATGTCGTGCACATCGCCCTGAATGCTGCCAATCACCACCTGCGCCACCGCGCCGGATTCCGATTTGGGGACATGGGGTCGCAGAATATCCAGACCCATATACAAGGCATCGGCGCACATGAGCACCTCGGGGACAAAATATTCATGCCGCTCGTATAGATCACCGACGACCTCCATCCCGGCGGCCAATCCATCCATGATCATTCCCAGCGCTGGATGTCCGTCATCAACAGCCTGCTGTGCGGCTTCCTTTACCTGTTCCTCTTTGTAATTGATTACACCGTCTTTCAGAGCTTCCAATAATTCTTCTTTGCTCGGCATTTTTATTCTCCTTGTCCACCTATTTTTAGTTTAAATCCTTCCAACAGCTGGCGTCGGTCCGGTAGAATACTCGCGGGCCGTTTTTTCCATGGCCCTGAAATTTTCCTCTTTAATATCCGGCCAAAGATCACAACCCGGCCAGACGGCATCAACCTTTCCGTCAATATTGGTCTGGATACCCTCCACGGCTTGCGCGACAGTTGTTTCTTCCGCACAGGGTAGCCCGAAGACATCAAAATTACCGACAATCAGGGCATCATCACCTAATTTTTGCCGTGTTTCCAGGAGATTGTTTTTTATGTCGAAACTAACCGCCTGGGCCCCCGAGTCGGTCACAATCTGCCACATCATCTCAACCAGCGGATCCGTAGAGCCGCAAATATGCAACACTTTGGGGGACTCCCAGGCCGACAGAATTCGCGTGAGTCGGGGTTGGATCAGATCCCTGAAGGTCTTGGGACTCAGAAGGTCGGCGGCCACCCCGGGTTCCCTCAAGGTAATAAAATCTGCTCCGGCGGCCTTGAGGGCCTTGCCGATATTGATGATCATTTCAGAAAATTTGTCCAGAATATCCTCTACCCGGGCGGTGTCTTTGAAAACCGCTTTCAGCACCTTGTCCAGTTCGATGGTCTGGCCGCACTGGGTGAAGGGGCCCAATTGCCAGGCTCCCAGTGCCAATTCCGGCGCTTCCTTTTTGACAATCGCGATGGCCTCGGGAATCAAGTTCATGGGGTATTTATCCATGATATGGTCGATGTCATCCTGGGAAATATCGACCTGATCCACTTCGGTCCAATTTTTATAGGGAATGGTCGGATAAAGGATATCCTCGGAATCTTCATATAGACTGATTTCATTCCCCAGGGCTTCGGATTCCCAGCACATATCAAATGGAACCACGACCGAATCCAAATTGAACATTCGGGCGGATTCAATAGCAGAACGAGCCATCCGCTCGGCATTCCGGTGGACCGATGGAAAGTTGTAACCCAGTTTTTTGATAGCAGGCAGGAGAACCATACCCATCCCCGAAAAAAATGGCATCTTGTCCACGGGTTCACGATTAAAAAATCGCTGTACTCGTTCTATGGGAGTAAGCTCAGCCATAATTAACGCTCCTTTCTTGGTTAAATGTTAAATTTAGCCGTAAATTTCTCTTTTTCACATAATCCGAAATTATCCCATCTTCTTATATGATTTGAGCACTTCTTGAAAATCGTCTAAAAGATGATTTTTTTGGTGATACGAGATGATTTTGATTTGAAATTTAGAACCTGCATCACAGTTGGTGGGCAAACTCCTTCAACCGGTCTGAGGAATCGGGGGGACAATGGAAGCATCATTTCACAAGGCGCGCCAACAGGTCGTTGGCGGTAAGGATACCATATGCCGCAATATGATGGTAACCTGTATTATCGGTCATAATCCTCTTTTTTAAGGCATTTGTTCCGGCCGGGGTCAGTCGAAATTTCGTATTCTTAATTTTTTGAACCCATTTTTTTTCTATGAGGATTGCCATGACCTCGTCAAAGGTTCTGGACAAGGTATAGCGATAACCGAAATTCCCATAGGTTTTTCTTAAGTATGGTGGTATTTGCCCATCCGGCTCATTTTCAGACAGGCAATCGATCAACTCCGTTTTGCTCAGGCCGGTGTTTTTATTTTCCCAAAAAAGAATCATCATATACCAGAGAGATTTGATGGCCTGAGACTTTTTAACATCTAAACACCAGCTGCGTACCTGACTTAGAATTTCCTTGAGCGCCCCGGCATCAACGGTATCACCAGGATAGGTTCGAACAAAAAATGAAGTCTCAATATTCAAAAGGTTAAATGTTTTCTGTTTGATGGCTTCAACGTCAGGGTCATAATTTATGTAGTCATAGGCAATTGAAAAAGATTGAAAGCCGTTATGTTTATCTAATTTTAAAAGAGGAGATGGAATTTTTTTTAAGTTCCCCCTGGCCGCAAGGAGTTTGTGGATGTCGGATCCGAACAAGGGATAGGTGTAGAGGTGGACGTGAACCGTTGATTCCCCATTTTTGATACACCCCGACGCCAGGGTGGACGTAATGCCGACATCATCAATCGTTGACTCGGGCGAAAACAGCTGAACACTTAAGCGGGGCTGTATCTTTCCTTTTGCCAGCATGGCTATCGAGTTGTTCATTTCTGCAATGGTGCAGCCCCTGCGCAGGCGCCGTGACAGATCATCTGTCATTGCGTCTGCACCAATAAAGGCCGTCCGGATATTGGCTGCGGCCATTTCATCCACGAGTTTTTCGGTTAGACCCTGGGGCCGCAGAAAGCAGGAATATCTAATTTTGCGACCGGCTTTTTGACTTAATGCCTTCAAATAGCCGCAGATTTTTATTGCCCATTCTTGATTGATATTAAACGTATCATCCCAGATATCGACATATTTAATCCCGGGATATTTGTTTAAGGCGCCGACCAGATCTTCCACAAAAAAATCGCCTTGAACCGCGCAATGAAAATGGTCCCCGAACTGACTGGCAATTGCACAGAATAAACAGCCGCCCCGGGATTTTTTGGCCCAGATGCAGGCCCTTTGAAACGTTACCGCAACAGACTTCGCACCATATTTCACCCATGCAAAGATATCTCGGTCAGATAAATCTTCAGCGCTGAAATCCGTGGCAATCACGGCCTTTCTTGGCGGCAGCCAAAAAACGATATTCGGGATTGTCAGCAATTGCTTCAGGAAGTCGCGATCCCAGTTGGTGGTTAGGGTGGCTCTGTCAAGCAGGGGTAATAGGTCGGGCAGCACGTTCTCAGCCGCTCCCCTGACGATGAAATCAGGAGCGATGTCGACCATTTCATTTGCAAAAGCGGCGAATCGAAAGGCCATCAGATTTTTATAGTTGTTGGAAGCTTCGTTGCCGCCGAGAATGATGGGAGCCGAACAAATCCTTCTCAAGCAATGCACGACCTTCGGCAACATAAACAGGTTAACCGTATAAGGTGCTGAAATCAATATAACATCTGCTTCTGACAGCTTTGCCGTATTAAAAAAATCGGCTAAAAAATCATAACCAACCAGACTGATTTCTTCTAAGGTGAAAAAAATACAATCGGCACCGATGGCTTCACCGCAAATGGGTTCGTAGCCCAATTCGGCAACAATCCGTTTCAGGGATGCATAGGCCAAACTCGTCTGACGGGTAAGGGTGATGATGCCGATCTTTTTCATTGAATTATAATTCCGGATCAACCAGGCCGAGCTGAATGGCAAAATGGACCAGTTTGACCGGCGAATAGATTTCGAGTTTTTCCATAATCTTGGCCCGATGGGATTTGATCGTACTGATACTGACACAGAGCATATCGGCGATTTGCCGGGTGGAATGTCCTTCGGCAATCAGCTGAAAAACCTCCCTTTCTCTATTGGACAAGCGTTTATAACGCTCAGCACTGGCGGTTCCTTTGCGCGGGGATCGGTAGGTGTCCACGACCACCTTGGAAATCGAAGGGCTCAAAAAGGTTTCATTGTTCATGGCAGCATGAATCGCATTGATAATGTCCCGGCCACTGGAATCTTTAAGAAGATAGCCGGACACCCCACTTTCTAAAAGTTCATGGATATAATGTTCATGGGAATACATGGACAGAATCAACACTTTGGTTTTGGGGGCTTTTTTCTTTATCCGTTTAACAGCTTCAATGCCGTTCATCTGAGGCATGGCGATATCCATAATGATGATATCCGGCTTTATCTCGAGGGTCTGGTCTATTGCCGCTCTTCCATTGTCCGCCTGGCCGACAACCTTCAAATCATGCTGGTCGTTCAGTAAGCTGGCTAACCCCTGGCGAACAATTGTATGATCATCAGCGATTAATATGCGAACAGGTTTAGACATGGCTCAATGACTCCGCAAAAGGTATCTCAATCCGGATTCGGGTTCCTTCTCCCGGTTTGCTGCGCAGTTGAAAAGTTCCTCCCAGAAGGGAGGTTCGTTCCCGCATACCCAGCAGGCCCAAATTACGCTTATCGGCTCCAATGATCTGAGTGTCAAAACCGATACCGTCATCCTCAGCCCGGAAGATGATTTTGGGATAGCTTTTGATAATGGAAAGACGGAAGTTATCCGAACCGGAATGTTTCAACGCATTGGTGAGGGCTTCCTGGCTGAAACGATAGAAAACCGTTTCCATGTCAACTTCCAGGTGGTGATCAAATCCCACCATGCTAAACTCGATATTATGGCCGGTATGATTTTTGATTTCTTTGAAATAAAGATCCAGCGCCGGCTCAAGACCCAGGTCACTTAACAGGGTAGGGTGCAGGTGGTAGGAAAGATGCCTGATTTCAGAGGAAGTTCGTCGTACCATCATAATAATTTCGCCGATTTCCGCTCGTAAACCTTTTTCGTGCGATGGCATATTTTGTTCCAACCTTTCCAGGGCAAGTTTCACAGCCGTTAGAGATTGACCGGATTCATCATGCAGTTCCCGAGCGATCCGACGCCGCTCGTCTTCCTGGCTCTGAAATAATTTTCCGGTCAGCCGTCTCAACTCCTGCTGATCGCGACGAATTGTCTCCCGCATCTGGGCATTGACAATGGCACCTCCCAAAAAGTTACCCAGAGATCCCATCAAATGGAATTCATATTGACTCAGCTTCCGGGATAAAGGGATGTCAAGTCCTAAAAATCCAACCCCTTTGCCCTTGAAAGTAATCAGAAAGCAGGTCAGCCAGGGCGATAAGCTGTGGGCCTGCGACCCGAAACGTGCTTTAAACGTCGGGAAGATGGGTTCGGGCTTTAACACCATTTCATCTTCGAGCAAAGCCTTGCTCAGCAGCGGGTCTTTGAAAAATACCGCCCGGGTGTCTTCAGCGCTTTCGGCTGTGAAACCAAATTTGGCAATAACCTCGGTTCGTTCCTTTGCGCGATCAATTAGAAAAACCGCGCCCCGCTGGAGCTCTAAAACCTTCAGCACGATTTTAAGGGTTTCCTCTAAAATCAGGTTCAAGGCCATATTATGATTCAAGGCCACTGCAATGCTATTTAGAATCGAAAGTTCCCGGTTGCGCTGCTTCAGCGCTTCTTCGGTGCGCTTGCGATGGGTAATATCTTTGATGATGCCCTCATACTCGACATCGCCGGTTTCAGGATTCTGGTATCGTCGGCTGGAAATCAGGGCATGCATTGGAGCGCCGTCACGCTTTTTGAATTCAACTTCATAATCTTTCACCTGGCCCTGCCGGTTTATGGCCGCCAGGAATCTGTCCCGATCTAACCCGTTGCGATAAAGGCTCAGGGCCGAGACCGTTTTCAGCATTTTTTCTTTGGAGGGGTAGCCGAGCATTTCAACGCCGGCCTGGTTGATGTCCAATATCCGGCCCTGTTGGTTGGTCGTATAAATCATATCGTGGCTGCCCTCAAAGATGCGGCGATATTTTTTCTCGCGTTTGACAACCTCCTGCTGAAGTTGTTTCAGCTCGGAGATATCCTTGAAGATTTCAAGACCTCCGGTAACACGCCCGGCCGCGTCGCGAAACGGCGATGTCGAACAGATAATGGGTATCTTTTTGCCCTCAATAGTGGTAATCTCATACTCCCGATTGTGGATATCCCGGCCTTGCGCAATAGCGTGCTTAAGGGCACAGTCAGACTCGCAGATGGAGTTCTTGAACACATCTTTACAATACATCCCCACCGCATCATGGGCTGAAAAACCGGTAATTTTCTCGGCGGCTGGATTGAAATAAGTGATGCGCCAGTCAAAGTCGGTGGTGAAAAGACCGTCCGGTATCCGGTTCAGAATCTCCACAAAGCTTTCTTCTTTTTGATAGATATGCTCCAACGCTTTGACATTGTAGTGATGAATCTGTTCCGAAAAAAAAAAATTCCAGCCCCGGGGGTGCACCTCGCCCTGTTTCTTAAAGTAGCTGCAAGTGATGCACGCGGATATTTTTTGGAAAAAATCGTCTTTTGCATCATCGGCACAATGGGTTTTGGGAATCAACCAGCATTCTATCGATGGTTTCCCATGGGCCGGGCACAATACCTTGGAACAGGAAAAGCATTGCCAGCAAGCCTGCTTTTTTATAAGGCTTGTATCCGTAAAGGTAATCTCAACCAGATGATCTTCGAGCAACAAACTCACAATATGAATCTCCTTTCGCCCGGCAACGCGGCTCCTGCGCTGCGAAGGTAAAACAGCCATCCGGGTAGTCAGCGCCATAAACCAGGTCCATGAAGGCAGCGGCTACGCCGCGCAACATGTAGCATTTTTCTGATGTTGCCAGACCGTATTGCTCCAGGTAGCCTCTGGCCTCATAGGAATCGCTCGCGTGCATGACGAGTTTCTCTCCGGGATCAAGTCCGACGATCGCCAGGTCCCCCCAGCCAAAAGCCACGGCCACAGCCACAAATCCCAAAATCTGATCTTCTTTGCTTTCAACCATGGGGGTGACAACCTGTTCCCATTCCCAGGAATCGCGGATGCCGTGAAAGGTGGCATAGCCGCACTCCTGGGCCGCTTCAATCAAAAGCGCCTTCGCTTCAGCCTCCCGCTGTGGGCCCATTTTGATTTCAAAATCAAAGCTCAGGCGATTGTAATAATAGACTGAAAATAACGAAAGATAGACACCAAAAAGGGGAATAATTCCTTTTGATTCCCTTATCTTGCTGCCTTCCATGACGGCATGAATAATCTTGCTTACATCGATTGCCACTTACCGCTCCTTTACGCGAAAGACACACGCCTCATCCCGTTTCATTTTGCACTGACGCTCCTCCACGCTAAAAAAACCAGGGGGACGATTGTAAATCACTTCCAGCGCACCGGCTATCCAGCCCCGGGTAAAGTGGCAGCCCGGTGTTGCGCGGCGCCCGTGTTTTGCAAGCCACCCGGTGACATGATGGCTGGAGGTGCTTACAATTTCAGCCGAATTGGGTCTGACCTTCCTGAAATGTATGATCCCCAGACCGCAATTCTGATACAGTAAGGAGGCCATTTCCAGCTTCGATTTAAGGGTGGTGATTTTTTTATATCGGTTGAAAAGATGCTGTAAACTATTAAAATTGGTTTCCTCAGCCGAACGGTACAGAAGGTCCACACCTTCGGTGCCCAATGTTTCTTCCAGCGTTTTTTGCAAATTGATATTATAGTGATGGCAGTGCATGGCAATGGGTTGTCCGGAGATCACAACCCGATGGCCGTCCCGGTTAAGTTCATTTTGCCAGTCAAAAATTGTCATTTCCCACCTGAATGAATGACAGACAACCCCATTTCGTATAGTTTTAAATTTTAGGTCCGACCGATATTCGGCCACGCTTTTACCTGATGGACCGTATTGCGCAACTCCTTATTAACACTGATAATGCTAATCAGCAAGCCGAATTTCGCCTATATGAAATCAGCCGCCTCGGTATGATATAAACGAATATGCTTTATATCTCAATGGGTTGTTTGAAACAGCAGGCGTGCCCGGTTTAGTTGGTATAAATGATCTCAGGATCCGGAGGGTCCGGCACCATTGGTTGGATGGCAGTTGATAAGGGCGAGGATATCAACCAATCTGGTGCTCATCCTCGCCCGGTTCAAGAAGGTATGCAACTGAGGATCACACGTGCATCATGGCAGACGACTACATTTTTTCCAATTCACTGGGTTTATCCCAGGCCACCTTAAGCTGCTCCGCAAACTCAGGAAATAGCTTGAGCAACGGGTGGTTGGGATCTTTCGGCAGCTCTTTGGTTTCATTAAAAACCGAGGTAGCCAAAAACGCGTCGGCCAGCGCAACGGCCGTCACGACCCGGGGGGCACCGGCCATGGGTCCGGTAAAAATTAAATCGTTGTAGTAAAAAGCCGAAAGCGCTTCCACCGCGGCATCGAAACCGGCCCACCCCCTGAAGTCAAACTTATCCTTAAACCGCTGCAACTCCATGTAAGACCCGTTACTCGGGGCACTGGCGGTTGCAAAGCCCCATTTCTCCTTGATCAACTGGTTCGACAGACCGCACAGGGCATTGGCGGGCGCGTTGAGGGTGGTGGTATCGACAATAATGGTCTCAAACTCGGCGCCTGCCTTTTCGATGGCGTCGAGCAGTTTTTGGGCCCCGGTAATCCGACCTTTGGGGGTCTGATCGTCTTGATCAAAGGCCACCAGTAGAACATGCTTGACGCCAATTTGGGCCAATTCTTTAACTTCCGTCTCTAAATCCTCCTCCCAGACGGTAATACTGTTATAGAACATCCGGTCCAGCAGCCCCTTTTCGGCACAATAAGCCGCGCCCTCCAGTTTAGACGGCATCATAATCGCGTCAACACAAAATGGCATGTCGCTTACCGCAGAGACAAAATCAACATATTTTTTGAATTTTTCACCCGGACTGGCGACGATGTCCGCCATAACCGGCACGCCGGATTCCTTCCACAGTTTTTCGGCGGTTTGCAGTAATTCTTCGGCCCGGGCTTCATTAAATCCCTTCCTGCGGCTGCCCTTATCAAACAACTTGTCGCTTTCTTGAAAGATCGAAAAGCAGCAGACGGTGGGATAGTCTCCCGGCTGACCGCCCAGTTTTACGCCACCAACCTCATACACTTTTGGCTCGTTACTAAAACGCTGCATAGCCAACCTCCTTTGGTCGTTGAAAATGATGTCTCCAGGGGAAATCGCCTGAGTAAAGAAAGGTAATAAATCTCCGCTATCTATGACAAAAACTTGTTTTTTTTTATATCGTCTAAAAGATGATTTTTGAATTGAATGGAGATGATTTTATCAACAATAAAAGCGAATCCATTGACATCGGCCCATCGGTATGAGAAAAATTCGATCCAGTCACATTCAAACGCCAGCAACGATCAAAAGACGGAGGCCATCGCATGACGGACATTGTTTTCAGCTCATGGGGCGGAGAAATTTTTGAAAACCGCAACAACAAATCTGATAATCAGGCGGCGCTATCCAGCCACGTGGAATTGCCGGAATATTTCAAGCAGGACGAAAAGATAAAGGCCTTGATGGGTTGGAAGGGGATCGTTCTGCGTTCGCCGGAAGTGGATATCATTGATCTTTGCCGGGAATACTTTGAGGCCGTCCTAGCGCATTCAAAAACCTGTGACAAGTGCAACTATTGTAAGACGGGCTGGGAGGAGATGCTCGAGGTGTTTGAAGATATCGCCGCCGGCGAGGCGACCGACGAAGACCTGGAATTTATGCAATCGGCTGCTGAGGCGATCGTCAGCAATGCCAAATGCAGTATCGGCAAATTCGGACCGACGCCGCTGTTTCATGCGCTCAAATATTTTGCCGATGATTTTGCTCAGGCCATCAGCGGTGAAAAACCGGTGACCCGGGGGACCTATCATTCAAAACTCACCGCTCCCTGCCTGGATGCCTGCCCCATTCATCTCGACATACCCAAATACATTGAGTTGATCAAAGACGCCAAATTTGCAGAATCCCTTGCCGTCATTCGCGAACGTCTGCCCCTGCCGGGCACGGTTGGACGGGTTTGTTTCAGACCCTGCGAAAAACATTGCCGCCGCGGCAATCTAGATGCGCCCATTTCGATAAAAGCGCTCAAACGCTTTGTGTCCGATCAGGAACTGTCCGAGCAAAAAGAGCCGGAATACGAAATCGTCCCTTCGGAAATAAGCGGCAACGTGGCTGTTGTGGGTGCCGGTCCTGCCGGCATCACCTGTGCATTTCACCTGGCCCGCAAGGGGCACAAGGTAACGATCTATGAGGCCTTGGATGAACCGGGCGGCATGTCTGCCGTGGGCATCCCCGACTACCGGCTGCCCCGGGATATCCTGCATGGTGAGGTCCAACAAATTCAGAAAATGGGCGTTGCCATCAATTACGGTCAAACCATCGGGAAAGATCGGACCCTCTCACAGCTTGAAGATGAATTCGACGCGGTATTTGTCGGTATCGGGGCGCAGGACAGCTTCCCCTTGGGCATCGAAGGTGAAGACCAGGGATATCAGGAGTTTATCCCGGGACTTGCCTATCTGCGGGAGATCAATGCGGGCCGTGATCCGTTTCCTCAAGGCCAGAAAGTGGCGGTTATCGGCGGCGGGAATGTGGCCATTGACTGTATTCGCTGTGCCCTGCGGACCGGCAAAGAAGATATCCACCTGGTTTACCGCAGGACTCGCAGCGAAATGCCGGCCGATGAGACTGAAGTTCACGACGCCGAAGAAGAACAGGTCCAGTTTCACTTCCTGACCGCACCGGTGCGTATCGTGGCGGAAGGCGGTAAAGTGGTCGGCCTTGAATGCATCAAAATGGAGCTGGGCGAACCAGACACCAGCGGAAGGCCCCGACCGGTGCCGGTTGAAGGTTCGGAATTTATTTTTGACTGCGATACCATCGTTTCAGCCATTGGACAGCAGGTCGATCTTGCCTTGCTGGCCGGCACGGATGATGTTCAAACGACCAAATGGAGTACCATTGTGGTTGACGAATATTCCAAGCAAAGCAGCCGCCCCAAAATCTTTTTTGCCGGGGATTGCGAAACCGGACCGGATGCCCTGATAACGGCCTGTGCCGGCGGCCGCAGAGCTGCTTACAGCATCGACCGTTTGATTAATTCCCAACCCCTCGAGCATGAGGATAATTACTACTACGACAAGCTGTTCGAAACCGTCAAAGTTTATGATCCGGATGAGGAAATCCTCAAGGTCGAGAGCAAACCGCGCTATGGGCCGAGCATGCTCCCGGCGGATACCCGCAAATCTACGTTTGATGAGGTCGAGCAGGGCCTATCCGCCCAGGAGGCCGTAGCGGAAGCCGAACGCTGCTTGCGGTGTTATCAGGTTGCAACCCTTGCGGTGTAGATACACGGGGCCGGAATCGGGTGATACGGACCCTTCCGGCGGAATAGTTCAATGAGCGCATCCAGCGGCAACCAGCCAGAATATAAAGCCGACCTTTTACTGTTAACGGGCTTTCTAGGGGCGGGAAAAACCACCTTGCTCAAAAGAATCCTCTCCTGGGAAACCGATCTTTCCGAAACCGTCGTTCTGGTCAACGAGTTTGGCGACATCGGCATTGATGGCGCCCTGCTTAAGGATTCCGGTTCTGACGTGGTCGAGCTGACAAGCGGATGCATCTGCTGCACCCTCAACGCCGACTTGCGCCAATCGCTGGCGCGGATATGGACGCGATTCAAACCCCGTCGCATCCTGATAGAATGTTCCGGAGTTGCCGACCCCACATCGATCATCCCGGTCTTGCAGGAGCCTGTTTTAAGGCAGTCTATGGATCACAAGAAAACCGTTGCCGTGTTGGATGCGGATTTCTGGGAGGCCCGCGAGGCATTCGGGCCCCTGTTTTACCACCAGTTGGAGATGGCTGATTTAATTTTACTCAACAAAATTGATTTGGCAAAAAAAGAAAAAATTCCCGATTTTCTTAAAGAAATTCATACCGCTATACCCGGTTGCCAGGTGATTCCAACCATTCATTGTGGTATTGATCCGGAATCCCTGTGGTCAGCAAACACGCCCAAAACGTCCCAATTAAAGCCCATCCGATTTTTTCAGCCGATTTCGGCAGCCCGCTATGCGGCATCAAGCGGCCATCTTCAATCTCACCAGGACCATCACAACCATAGGGTAGATTCGTCCGGCTATGTGACGTTTTCTTTTCGTCATGCAAACGTCATTGACGAGACGCGCTTTAAATCATTTATTCGCAATCTGCCATGGGAGGTATTTCGCATCAAAGGTCCGGTGAGATTTGCCGATCGCATGGTGATGCTCAACTTCGTCGGCGGTCAAAGCGCATGGACGCCCTGGGAGGAGGCGTCGCAAACTCAACTGGCATTTATCGGTTGGGATATCAACCCCAAGGCGATACTCAAACAATTATCACTGTGTATAGAGAAATAATAAATTCAATAATAACAGATAGTAAAAATATTTATTTAAATTTTAACCTCAACTAATATCTTCGGTAGACGTTCGCGGTTAGATGGTCGTCTTTTGGGGTTGAATGTGCTTTGCGCTTGCGCTCTTCCTAAGAATACCAACCGGTGCCTAGGGTGATTCCAGCACTTCCGGCGAAACCCTGTCCAGCATTTGTTGAAGGCGTTCGTCGGTTCCCTGTTGGAGTATTTCCTTAACGACGGCAAATTTCCCGAGTACCGCTTTTCGATAGCCCAGGACCAGGGATGCAATTAAAAAACTAAAGTCGGAATGATATTCGGCTTCAAACTTTGTTTGCAGATCGGGTAAGGCGTGATCGAGTCCATATATCTGCTGCAAAATATCCATGAGTTGGCTGTCAGACATCGCGATCTCAGTGGCACAATGAACCTTATCACAGTAATCGATCTCAAATTCCACCATCTGCGGGGGAAGTTCCAACCCAAATTTTTGCCACATTTGCAGTAAGGCTTTCCGATCCTGGCGACTTTTCCGGGTTCTCACGTTTCCGAATTCCGGACCCCACAGACCATAGGCACGGCAGGCAAAAGAGCGTAATTCATAAATACCGCAGGCACCATTTCCCAGGAAAGGGCATCCGGCAGGACGAATGGGATTGGTCAGATAAAATTCCACAAACTTTTGCAGAATCCTGGTGCGGGCCCCGGCCGTCATTTTCCGTATGAGCCCGGTCCATTGCAAGGCTTCCATCCACGTCATTTCCGGCAAAAAAGCACAACACACACCGGGTTGTTCGCATTGGCAGCCGGTTTCCGGCAAACAGCCGTATAAATTCTGCAGCACTGCAAACAGCGGCTTGACGTCGTATAGGGCCGTTTTAATTTCTTTGATCGTAATCATAAGTTAGCAGCATTTATATAGCCTCAGCAGGCGCTCGTCCATCACAAAATAAAATTTCATGAAGGAAGATCCATCCCAGCGGGTTCGGACGCCGTGCACGGTATTTGCCAGAGCGATCGTGCTTCGCAGGTGCGTAATCATAATAAGCTGTTTGCTATCGGCCACATCTTTGAGAAACGCCTGCATGGACTTGTGGTTGGTATAGTCCAGGGAGGGCTCCACTTCATCCAGCAGAAAAAAGGGGCTTTCAAGCTGATGAAATACAGCCAGCTTCAAGGCCAGACTGGTAATGGACTTTTCGCCGCCTGACAATTGATGGGCCCGGCGTAAGCGATTGCCCGGCAGGTTGACCTCGATCTCCAAACCTGTTTGTCCGTTTTTCGAAATTACATCTAATCGAACCTCACCAAGGGGTATGAGATAGGACATATAACGCTGAAATCGGGGACCGATAATATCTTTGAGGCATTCAACGGTTTCCTCTTCGGATTCCATGCCCAGGATTTGCCGTATATCGTTAAATCGCCGCCAGGGATTTAACTGAATCACGTCATTTATTTGTTCCTGCCGGATAATGGTTTTGAGACAATGTCTGAGATTATAGGCATCTATTTTTTGGCGAAACGCTGCGCGTGCATAGCTGGTTTTGTCGATCCAGTATTGATCTTCCCCACCTTCGGTTCTTTCACGGGCCAATTGGATGCCGGGGGCGTCTTTATTTCCCCCCCGCTTTAGAAACAACTCCACCCGAATTTTGGATGCGGGCGGATAGTCTTTGCTGCCGGCAAAAAACAACTCGTCCTTTTCATAGCAGCGGATGCGGCCCAGATCATTTTCGCCCAGCGCCCAGACAATCGCATCCAGAATATTTGATTTTCCAACACCGTTATTGCCGATGATAACGCCGATGCCGGGCTGAAAGCTCATGTTGGTCTTTTCTGAAAAGGATTTAAAGCCTTCGATGTTAACATCTTCCAGATAGATATTATTCATTTTGATTCTTTTCCTTGTAACGCCTGTGGATTTCAGCAATCAGTTCTTCCTGCATCGGAATAAGGGATTCATAGACAAGGTCACCATCCAAAGCCACACTGGGCAGCGACTTGGCCTTCAGTTCCCGAAAGCGCTGCACCCCTTCACGGGTGCGCATGTCCCATTCATGCACTTCAATAATCTCCTGGATGTCCTGCGGTAAAACCTTTACCGATTCCGCCATATAGACGCAGGCAACTCATTGCCTGAAATCGGTCAAAAGCACATCCACCAGCACGGGTTGTGTCATGCCATCCTCCTTGTTACTCAGCCCGCATGATCTTAAATCTGATCTTTTCGTCAGCAACTTCCAGCCGGCCCCAGGAAAGCCCATTTGTGTCCCGGGCAGGCCCGAGACTAATGAAGTCCTTGCCGGCGATATGCCAGTGCCCCCATGTATTTTGCTGGCCAAAAATAATAATATCGACGTGAAATTGGGGTATCATCGCCTCCAGCGCCGGCAAAACGGTTTCATCCTGCATGAAACTGGTCAATCCACACACCATGTTCATTTCCAGCGCAAACGGTTCGAAGTCAGAATAATCGGGAAGTCCTTGTATGTAATCGCCGTAAAAGACCATACCTTTTTTTCGCCTGATTTGAAAGCTCAGCACCTGGGGCAACCGCAACAGCCAATCTCTTTCCTTTTGTTCGAGGGGCGGCAGGCTCATTTTTTCATGACCCTGGGCATAGCGCCAGTCGTTTGCCCCCTGAATCGCCAGGATCTTGTGCTTCCGGATAGTCTGAATCAAATCTTTGTTTTGAGCAGAATCTCCGGTCAGATTGCCGAGGCAATAGCACGCTTCCATGCCGCTGTCACGCATGTGTTTGATGAGTTTTTCCAAAACAGCAGGATTGCCCGCTATTTCACTGACAAGGCCGATCCGGCAACGATCGGAAACATCGGCCTGAACCCGAAACGATTCGGCGGGTGTCAGACGGCCGTTTTGTGCGGCGGTGACGGCCGCCGCCAGCTGATCGGGGCAGGAAGTCCCATTGCGGCAGTCGATGCCGACGAGGCATTCCAGAGCTTCTGCCACGGGCTTTCCATCTAAAAGACGCGCCACCAGCTGCGCGTTACCCGGACAGCCGCCGCCCACAAAACGAATTTCCTCAAGACGGCCGTTGTTGACGTTAAAATGAATTTCAGGGGGGCACACGCCCCGGGTTGGATAAATAAAGCGCTTGGGTTTGGTTTCGCCGGGCATATAAATGACCATTATAGAAATTGTTGGACGTTAAATTATCGCTTTATTTTTTTACACGACCGCCTGATAGATGGAAATCGTCTAATAGTTGATTTTTTTATGGGAAAAAGATGGTTTTCTCAAGTGGCAAAGTTTTGAGTGGATATGCAGACAGGTTTTATAAGATCAATGAAAAACGATGGGAACCCGTTTCAATCACGATTCGGAGTTGAGGTATCGCTTAGCCGAATCCCAGATCTTCTGAAGAATACTGAGGGTGCCTTTGCAAACTTCGGTACGCAGACAAAACAAATCATTAAAGGCCTTTGAATTCTGTTTCATCTGTTCAATAGACATAAGGGGTGTGGAAACCAACAGCGAGCGCTCATAATCTTTAAATAACCGCCGGGCCAGATCCACGCTCAAGTTGCCGCACTCCTGCTCGAACATGCGCCTCCAATGGGTTGTCCAGCCGGGTATTATAAAAAATGTCCCGGCTATCCGGCTGACGTCTTTGTCCGTTGCAAGCCGTCTGGCAAATTCCAATTCCAGAATCTCACAGGTTAGAATTCCAAGAACCCCCATGGGTGTTTAATCTCCCCGGCTTTTTTTGGCGCGATTGCCAACATCATTGAAATGAATCAAAAACCCAGCGCAAGGCCCTTAAAATTCAATCCCTCGCTGGGCGGGCACCCCCTGATGGTAATGGTGCTTAATTTCCCGCATTTCGGTGACAAGATCGGCCATGTCGATTAGCTTTTGACCGGCTTTCCGGCCGGTCAGCACCAGATGCAGCTCCGGGGGCTTTTGCGCTATAGCCTCGGTGACTTCGGCAATGTCCAACAAGCCGAAGTGGATCGCCATATTGATTTCATCGAGAACGATGAGATCGTATGCCCTGCTTTGCATCGCAGTTTTGAAAGCCTCCAAACCCTGTTGGGCCCTGTGGATGTCCATGGGTTCACAGGTCCGCGTTCTGAAAAAAACCCGCCGGCCATGCTGTTGCAGGGTAATGGGAAGTCCGCTCTTGACCAGCCCCTTATACTCACCGATATTTTCGTTGCACTTCATAAACTGCAGAACCAGCACGGTCAGCCCCTGGCCGGCCGCCCTGAGCGCTAATCCCATGGCCGCCGTTGTCTTTCCCTTGCCGTCGCCCGTATAAACCAGTATCAAGCCTTTGCGATTCATTTAGATAACAACCCTGAAAGTTTGTTCTTGCCGATGGCAAATCAATGTGCAGCCGTCGATCAACCGGTAAAATTCAACCCGTCGCGCCTGAAACCATATAGCACCTGAACCTGACATGGGGAAGTTTTTTTTCAAAAGAAACGTTCGGTGAGGCCTGGTGCGTGCAGTCTGGCAGGCGTGCAGTCGTTCAATGCCACGGCAATTGGCGCAGTGGTCATTTAGAAGGAAGGAGTCAAATTAAAAGAATACTTCTGTATAAACATGGGATCCGGGGAACCGGTCATCTACCAGCAGGGTGACATTGCGGATCATCTCCCGGTGCCCGCATAAATAAAAATCATATGTACCTCGTGTCAGATGGGTCGTGATGCAGCCGACCACATGGCCCTGAAACATTCCTTCAGGCATTGCTGCGACCGTTGTTTCTGCTGGCAAGCATGGATGGTAAGCTGATGTAAGCTTTTTAAAATCGGTTTGATAGTAAAGCTCTTCGCTGGATGTCGCCTCATGAAACAGCGCAAAATGCTTTATGCCGGACCGCGCAAATGACACAAACGGGGCAATCCCGGTGCCGGTGGCGACAAAAACGGGCGCCCGCGCGGATGGTTTAAAAGTAAAATATCCGTGAGGACCAGAAATGTTAAAGCGCGTACCGATTGCGGCATGGGCTAAGACGGGTGCAAAACTGCCGCGGGGAACATAAAAAACACAGATTGCCAGGGTCGGGTCATCCGGTGTGGAAAGCACAGAATAATATCGTTCCATTGATTCATGGATGAAACAAATTGTATGACCGGCCTCAAATTCAAAGGCAGAAGGGCGTGTCAATTCAATTTCAAAGGCATTTTTCGACAACCACCTTCGTTGCAGCAGTTCAGCTGTTTGGATTGCCATGGGATTATCCGGCGCTGTCGAATCGGTCCTTTTTTGCAAGGTCGGGCCTCCTGAGGGCTGGAAGGGGTGTGGTTGTCAAAAAAATATCGCTGTCAATTTCACAGATGTTTTTCCTCTGAAGGTATAGCCAGTTTGCTGTTTTATGTCAAGATTCGGCGTGAGATACCCTTCGGAGAGAAAATCGGCCCAAGGTCAGTATCACCAGAGCTGGCAGCCTATTTGAACACCTGTTTCGAATCGTCGGAGATATTGCGAAATTTCTGTTCTGTCTTAGGTTTAAATTAATCGGAAGTTTTAATCGGATAAATAATAAACAGAGAAAGGATCTATCGCAATGAAAATTGAAAATCGGTTTGCAGACTATATAGATAAAAATGGATTGGCTGAAATACAGGCGCTGGAGAAGGAGTTGGGCAATACGCTGATAGCGTTCAGCACGCCACCGCAACCAGCGAACCTTTCAGATGAGAAATTATCCAAGATCAAAGAATTGGAAAAAAAATTATGCGTCCGACTGGTTGCCTATGAACAGCACTGAAATAATAATGGGCACAACCCTCACGCATGACGCCTTGAACATCAGGTCTTGTGCCTCATTATGCCATCCCGGCCCGGCCATCGGTCAAATTCAGGACCCATTTTCTGAATCCATATATCTCCCCGGCACGAGTGTAACCCGGGGGAATCCGCCCAGGGGGCTTTCATCCACCAGCAGTTTGCAGCCATAGGTTTGCTCCAGTTTTTCAAATGAAAGCACCTCGGGAGGTAGACCGATGCAGGCGATTTCACCATCTTTGAGTAAAAGCACCCGATCGCTGTACATGGCCGCCAGGTTTACATCATGGGAGACCATGATCACGGTGATGCCTTTTTCGACCTTAAGCTTCTCCATCAAATCCATCACCTTGATCTGATGGGCAAGATCCAGTGCTGCCGTGGGCTCATCCAGCAACATGATGTCCGGCTCCTGGCAGATGGCACGTGCAATAAAGACACGCTGCTGTTCGCCGCCGCTTAATTGGGCAAGGGTGGCGCCGCTTAGATGACTCAATCCGGTGAACGCCATGGCCTGGCGGGCAATTTCCAGATCCCTTTCCCGTTCAATTCCCAGGGCACCCTGATAGGGTGCCCGGCCCAGCAGCACCGCTTCGCCGACGGTAAAAGGCAAATCCACCGGCAATCTTTGGGGGACAAATGCGACCGCCCGGGCTAATGTTTTGGGGGTATATTCACGGTTGGGAATCCCCAGGATTTTCACATGTCCTGTTTGGGGCTTGAGAATTCCGGCCATGAGCTTCATCAAGGTGGTTTTACCGGAACCGTTGGGCCCGATGACGATAAAAAATTCACCTTTTTCAATGCTGAATGCAAGCTGTCTCAGGACATGGTGTTTGCCAAATGAATGGCTCAAGTCGGCTATTTTGACTGCTGAATTCATCGTCCGGATCTTTTTAAAAGTATGATAAATAGGGGGGCGCCAATCAGGGCTGTAATCACCCCTGCGGGCATTTCGCCCTGCTCGGGCAGGGTTCTTGCCAGAAGATCGCAAATCACCAGATAGGAGCCGCCGCCCAGGATACATGCCGGTACCAGAAGCCGGTGATCCGGTCCAAAAATGAGTCTGAGCAGATGAGGCGTCACCAGTCCGACAAAACCGATCAGGCCGCAATAGCTGACCGTGACGCTCACCATCAATGAAGAAGCGACCAGAAGGGTTAGGGTGACAGCTTTAATATTAGATCCCGTGGCCTGAGCCATTTCTTTGCCCATCAACAGGAGATTCATGGCATGCGAATGCCAGAATATCAATACAAAGCAGGGCAGAAGCATCCCGGCTAGAATTCCTACCTGACGAATATCGGCTGTTGAAAGGTCGCCCATCAGCCAGAAAATAATATTGTGGAGTTTGGCGTCCTGGGTGAGGGAAACCAGAAACATAATTACCGAAGAACAAAACGCATTGACCATTACCCCCGACAACAGCAGGGATTCTTTTTTCAGCACCGATTGACCGGATGTCATCACAAGAATCAGCACCAGTGTAGCAATACTTCCAATGAAAGCGGTTAGGCTTACACCCGGAAAGTGCGAGAGGCCCAGAAGGATCCCGGCAATGGCGCCAATGGCCGATCCTCCTGAAATGCCCAGTATATATGGCTCCGCCAAAAGATTTCTGAGCAGTGCTTGAAAAACCAGACCGCCCAGGGAAAGGGTTGCACCCACCAGCGTGGCTAAGAGGACACGTGGCAAACGGATTTGCCAGATGATGGCGTGCATCGTGGAATCCGGATCACTTTGGCCCAGGATTACCTGCAGAACTGAAAACATGCCGCCGCTGGATGAGCCTGCGGAAACACCTAAAAACAAGACGGCGAAAAGGACGACCAGGAGGAGGCAGGACGTCCAGACGAGGCGTGTTACGATACGGGGCGTTTTTGTTATCACGACGCTTATTCTTGCAGTTCTGGATGAATCAACCGGGTTAACAGTTCGAGACCATCCACCAGCCGCGGTGATGGCCGATCGAACAGATTCGAATCAACTAAAAAAATGCGTTCATCACGCACGGCGGGTATATTCGGCCAGCGACGCCATTCGGCTTTGACCTCCTCAAAAACAACCTGTCTGGCCATGGAAGTGATGATGAATATTTCCGGTTCAAGGGCCAAAACCTGTTCGCGGCTGAAACGAGGATAGGCAATCCGTCCTTCAGCAAGATTCTTCCCCCCGGCAAGTTCGATGAGTTCATGGATAAAGGTTTCGGTTCCGGCGGATACGATCGGCGCAATCCCGATTTGGAAAAATACCCGGGGCCGATGGGCAACCTGGGCCACCCGGGAATTTACTCGCTGTATGCGGTTATGCAGCTCGGCTGTCAGGCTGACGGCCCTGCTGCCGGCGTTTAGAAGAATGCCAATTTCCAGGATTGTTTTCAATATGGTGTCTAAATTATGGGGATTTACGACATAAACCGGTATTTTCAATGACGCCAATCGTTCTATAACCGCTTTGGGATTACCATCTTTGGTGGCAATACAAAGATCCGGATTCAAGGCCACAATGCGTTCAATATCAAGACGAACATAAGAACCCACTTTGGGGAGATTTGCGGCTTCAAGGGGATAATCGCTATAGCGGGTTACGCCGACCAGGCGATGCGCCTGTCCCAACGCAAAAACAATCTCGGTAATACTTGGGGCCAGAGAGACAATCCGCCGAGGTTTGGTCGGTACCGAAATATGCCGACCCAGCTGATCTTTAAATATCTTCGCTGAAGATTGAGCCGTGATGGCACACAATCCGGCCAGGGCCAATAAACTGACGATGACAATTTTTTGGTAACGGAGAATCATAACTTCTGATATGTTTATAGCTAGGCGGACGGTTGTGCAACAATTTTTTAAAATGGTTCGGTCAATGGATGCTCCGCCATGCTTGCCGTCAGTTGGTATTGGTAACTTGTTGACAATCAGGGCGGGTTCCACCATAGTGAAAACCAATTGCATCCCTTACATAAAAACTGCTTGCAGTGAAACGCATCAAGGAGCGCACACTCCATTAGATTCATACTTTCAGGGGATTTTATCCAATGCAATTTAAACATATTGCAAATCGGCTTTTCAATTAAAATCGCTCATATCAATCGTACTCTATAGGACCGAATATCACGACTCGAAAACCGTTCCGAATTCTTCCGGTTGACGATAGCGTCAGAGTTTCTTAAAATATTTTTTTATGTCCGGTCTTCGCATATATACCAGCAACCGCATGGAAATCCTGGCCGAACACCTGGCGCAGATTGTCCGTACACCATTGGTATCGCCGCTCACGCCAGAAACCATTGTCGTGCAAAGTCAGGGCATGGAGCGCTGGATTTCGATGGAGCTTGCCCGATTAAACGGAATCAGCGCCAACTGTTTTTTCCCTTTTCCCAATGCTTTTCTGGAAAATATATTCAAAGAACTCATACCAAATTTACCCGATGTTGCCCCCTTTGATCCCGAAATTATGACGTTTCGGCTCATGGGAATCATTCCCCGATGCACCGGGCTGAAGGGATTTGAAAATCTCAAGGCCTACCTGGCCGATGACAACAACCATCTCAAACTGTATCAGCTTGCGGGCCGCCTAGCCGATCTGTTTGATCAGTATCAGGTGTTCCGTCCCCAGATGCTTTTCCAGTGGGAGCAATCCCAGGAAAAAAAAACCCCGCCCCACTGCTGGCAGGCCCGGCTCTGGCGTGAACTGTCCGGCGGACATGAATCCCTGCATCGCGCCCGGTTGCGCGAAATCCTCTTTGAGCAAATTAGAGATCTGCGCCTGGATCCCGCACGCCTGCCGCCAAGAGTTTCGCTTTTCGGCATTTCCCATCTTCCCCTGTTCCACCTTCAGACATTTGCAGAATTATCCCGCTTGATCGAGGTTAATCTCTTCCTCATCGAGCCCTGTCAGGAGTACTGGGCGGATATTGTGTCGGACAGGGAGGTAAAGAACATCCGCCGCAAAAATCCCCGGGTTGCTGAAAATATTGAATGGTATCACTTCGAAAAAGGCAACCGCCTGCTGGCAACCATGGGCGCTTTGGGGCGGGATTTCCTCAAACTGATCAGCGAGCTGCCATGCGATATGATCGAGGAATTTGCCAAGCCCCGGGGAAATTCCATTCTAAGCTGCCTGCAGGCGGATATTTTAAATCTGCGCGATAGAGAAACCGAAGCGACTGCCGGGGACCACCGGCCGGTTTCTGATCAGAAACCGGGGTCCGATTTGCAATTCGGACCCAACCCTTTGGCCGAGCAGGATAGGTCCATCCAGGTTCATTCATGCCACAGCCCCATGCGTGAAATCGAGGTTCTGCATGATAATCTACTGGCCATGTTCGAGGAAGATCCGGATTTAGTGCCCAAAGACATTATTGTCATGACCCCGGATATTGAAACCTACGCACCTTACATCCATGCTGTTTTTGATTCTCAGACCGATCCATCATTACGGATCCCTTACAGTATTGCGGATCAAAGCCCCCGCAGCGAAAGCCGGCTGATAGAAGGTTTTCTGGCTTTGCTTGACGTCAGCGACAGCCGTTTCAGCGCCTTTGAGGTTCTCTCCCTGTTGGGATTTCCCGGTGTTAAAGAGCGATTCAACCTGGTGGAAACGGATATGGAGAAAATTGAGCGGTGGGTTAAAGACACCCGAATTCGATGGGGTGTTGATGCCGCCAGCCGCCGGGGTGCGGGCCGCGAGGGCTTTGCTGAAAACACCTGGCAGGCTGGACTAAAAAGGCTTATCCTGGGATACGCCATGCCGGGCAACCAGCAGCATATGTTTAACGACATTTTACCCTATGACGACATCGAAGGTGCCGATGCCCAAACTCTGGGCAATTTTTTTAGTTTTATCGATCGCCTTATCGCCTGGTCGCAGAAGCTTGTCCCGTCCCGCAGTCTGGGCAAATGGCAAAAGACCCTGGCAACCCTCGTCGATCAGTTTTTCAAGGCCAACGAAAATGAAGAGAGAGAGCTGCAGATTTTGCGCAATCTGCTGGATAATCTGGCCGCTATCGAAGAACGGGCGGATTTTCACGATCCCGTCCAGCCGGCTGTCATTAAATCCTATTTGAAAACTAATCTGGATCAAAACCGGTATGGATCCGGTTTTTTAACCGGCGGTGTGACTTTCTGCGCCCTGCTGCCGATGCGCAGCATCCCGTTTAAGATCATCTGCCTGGTCGGAATGAACAATGACGCCTATCCGCGGGATTTCCAACCGTTAAACTTTGACCTTATGGCCCGCGATCCTCAACCCGGCGACAGGTCGCGCCGCAATGACGACAAATACCTTTTTCTCGAGGCCATTCTATCAGCGCGTCAAACGTTTTATATCAGTTATGTCGGGCAAAGCATCCAGGACAATTCCAGCCTGCCGCCGTCCGTGCTTGTCAGCGAACTGCTCGATACGATTGACAAAAGTTTTAGGGTCTCCGGCCGAAGCCCGCTTGATCAAATCGTAATCCGGCATAGACTGCAGGCTTTTTCGCCATGGTATTTTCGCAGCGGCTCCGGGCTTTTCAGTTATTCTGTGGACAATATGCTTGCCAATACAGCTGCAAAAAAAGAACCGCCGGCCTTTGCGGTCGCCCGGATTCCGCTCTCACCGGACGAAACGGCCGAATATCAAAAACTCGACCTCGACACACTGGGCCGCTTTTTCAACAACCCCACCCGATTTTTTGTCCAGAGAAGATTGGGGATTTTTTTAGATGATAAAAGTACGCTGATAGAGGATCGTGAAAATTTTGTACTGATGAGCCTGGAAAAATACCTCGTCGAGCAAAACCTGCTAAATGCCCGCCTATCTGGAACGGATTTACAAGCCTTCAAACCGGTCCAAACGGCATTGGGACAGCTCCCCCATGGCCATGTCGGCGATTTTAGCTACAACGAAATGAGCATTGAAATTGAAGATTTCGTTTCCAAAATAGCGCGTTTTACCAGTGCAGCCCCCAGGGATCCGCTGGATGTCGACGTTCATATCGCGGGGTTCGATCTGAGCGGATGGGTGTCCGGCATCGCCGAATGCGGTCTGGTCGACATCCGTTATACCCGTAAAAGCATCCGGAATATCCTGACATCCTGGCTGTATCACCTCGTCCTCTGCCATGGGGCGCCGCCGGAATATCCCCGCACCAGCTTCCTTTTCTGCAAGGAGGCCGCATTCCGGTTCGTTCCCGTGGTTCAAAGCCGGGTGCTACTGGCGGATCTGCTGAACTTATTCCGGCGGGGATTGGAGGAACCGATTCATTTTTTCCCGGAAAGCTCCTATGAATATGCCGTCCAGAAGTTGAGCAAATCCGTATCGGATCAGGCGGCGCTGGCCCAGGCCGGCCAAAAGTGGCGCGGGGGGGACCCGCCCGGAAAATACACCCGGGCGGAATCCGAGGATCGCTATTACGATTTGTGTTTCCGCCGGTCAGACCCGCTGGATGACGAGTTTAAAGAAACGGCCTTGACGGTATTTAAGCCTTTACTTGAACATTGTGAACAATTGTTACTTTAATCTTTTTCAGCTAGGCTGTATTGGCAATTTTGTGGAAGCGTCTTTAGCTACCCAACATTCGAAACTCGAAAACCGAATTCCGAAACAAATTCTAAATTCAAATGTTTAAATGACCCAAACAGTGATAGGGTTAGATTGATACGTAAATTTAAGATATCTGGACCAGTTGAATTTTGAAAATTCGGATTTATTTCTTCCATAAAATTAGTATCGAACGATAACTATCTATCCTAAATGACGAAATAAATTATGATAAGGAGAATCCATGGCTTTAATCGTACAACTGCATGAAGGTGTCGCCGTCAATAAATGCCCCTTGGATCAACCCAAGCTGCGCATCGGTCGCAACCCGGAATGTGATATTTTTATAGACGACACGGTGGTCAGCTCGGAACATGCCGTCATTGAAAAGATCCAAAATCCCGATTCCAAAGGGCCGGCCGAATACTATCTGGAAGATCTGAACAGCACCAACGGCACCTTTTTAAATAACACCAAAATAACCCGCCGAAAATTACAACATGAAGATGTCATCCGGGTCGGCTGGGCCAGCTTTAAATTTATCGACGAAACCAAAGCCGACCCGGAAAAAACCGCCAAAATCCATAAAAGCTGGATTCCCGGTGTATTTTATACCAAACAATGAAGGTTCCGGGTTCAAGATTCAAGGCTTCAAAAGTATTGAGGTTAAAAAAGCGAACCGCAGAATTTCGAATAATGAATTTCGAAGGAGGGAATCGCTGCGCTTTGTCTTTTTTTATATTAGCGACTGAATGCATTCCTTCGACATTCTATATTCGATATTCATTATTCGATATTCTCTTTTTATCAAGCATCTCTGGAATTTATAACCAATCACGCTATGAGCATTTCCTCTCACATTACAATTGCTTTTAAACCGGAATTTTATAAATCCAAGCAGCACATGGATGCGCTTGAACCCGGCACCATCCTGAAGCTGAAGATAATAGAATTGAATGGTGATCGCGCGCTGATTGATTTCGGCAATTTTCGTTCAGCGGCTGAGATCAAGATCCCGGTTCGTTTGGGTGAAGAGTTGACTGCCAGGGTTCTCGAGGCCGGCAAGCAACTCAAACTGGGTGTCGTCACCGCCGGCTCAGAGGCTTTTATTGCCGCGGATTCATCCGGGCAACGGCTGGAAGCAGCTCCCACTGAAAATCTGACAAAGTTTTACAACGATGTGGCTCGGGTTCTAAAGCCGGCGCTGGATACAACCGGCAACCCCAAAGTGCCAACCTCGATTTTCAATGTTTTAAACAGGTTAAACGCTTATTTTGAACCATTTGAATTAAAAGATATGATCGCTCAATTGCTGCCCCGGCTCAGATCCCATTTTGAAGACTCCGGTATTTTTTTTGAAAAATCCCTTGAGCAGATCATCTCAAAGGTTCCGGCAGATGGGCGCGGTGGATCCGTCACCCATCTGGCAGATCTTGCAGCGGTCAAAGCCGTTTTCAACCGCGATCTCAAACCCAACCTGGTTTTGCTGCAGCATTTCATCGCAGAAAAGGAAACCCTGTCCAAAATCTTCGGACCCAAAGCCCTGAGCGTTCTGCAAAGTGCTGTCGATGCCCTGTTGTCCGACATAAACCAGCAGCAGGGCAGGGCGGTCAGGCAGCAGGAGTCAGCTGATCCGTTTCAGGTTTTCAGCTTCACCCTGCCAATCAAAGATCGAGAGCATACAGCCCGACTCAAGGTCTTTTATGAAAAAAAGCAAAAATCGGGTCCCAAAAAAGGATTTCAGATATCCCTGCTGCTGTCCCTGGGCCACAGCGGTGATGTTCGCACCGACTTTTTTTTGGTGGAAAAGGATTTGAACATCAATTTTTTTGTGACCGAACCGCTGACAAAGGTTAAAATACAGGACAACTTCCAGGAATTGGATGACCTGCTGGGCGGCTTATTTGACCATATCCACCTCAAGGTCCATGTTTCCGCCCAAAGGGTTCGGGACTTCGATCGAGCGGAAATCCAAATGGCCGGCAATCAACAGGTGGATATACGGATTTAACCATGGACAAATCTCCCAAAGCGGTTGCCCTTAAATACGACCAGAAAACAGATAAAGCCCCGCGCGTCATCGCCACGGGCAGGGGAGAAGTAGCCGAAAAAATCATCGCCGTCGCCAAAGCTAATAACGTGCCGCTGTACGAGGACCAGAACCTGATTCAGGTTCTAGAGGCCCTCGATCTGGAGACCGAGATACCGCCGGAGCTCTACCGGGCGGTGGCGGAAGTGCTGGCGTTCATCTATCGACTTAATGAAAAGGCATAATTTAGTTATTTTTAACCTGGTAGGTACCAGCTTAAATGGGTAGGTTTGTGGTGTCACAAAGCAGAACACCTTAAACATAAGGCATGACGCAAAGCGCACAGGGCAAAGCGCCTGATATATCAGGTTATTTCGCCTAGACACTATGCGCCAAGCGCTGGGCTGTTTGTGTTCAATTCAAAAAAACATAGAATCCGAAATCGAAGAACCCACAACACGCAACGCCAAACATGAAACCATTTGATCTGCTCAATACTCCCCTAAAGGGAAAAAACCTGATAGAAGCCAGTGCCGGAACAGGCAAGACTTATAATATTGAAGGTCTCTTTATTCGTCTGGTTGTGGAGATGCAGCTGCCGGTCGATCAGATCCTGGTGCTGACATTTACGAATGCAGCCACCGAAGAGCTAAAAATCAGAATACGAAAAAAACTGTTGCAGGCCCGGGGGGCGTTTGCAACCGGCCGCAGTCCCGACCCCCTGGTTGAATCACTGCTGAAAACATATCCCGATCACGAAGCCGCCAGGCGGCGATTGAACGAGGCCCTGATTGATTATGACCGGGCCGCCATATTTACGATTCATGGGTTCTGTCAACGCCTTATCCATGAGAATGCCTTTGAAACCCACTCCCTGTTCGATACCGAACTGGTTTCAAACCAGTCCAGTTTAATTCAGGAAGTTGTTGACGATTTTTGGCGGGAGATCTTTTATACGGCCCCGCCGGAATGGATCGGCTATGCGCTGGACGAGGTTAAAAATCCGGATTATTTTGTCAGCCTCCTGGACAAAGTCAAGACCCCTGATGTTCGCGTGCTACCCGAATCCCCCAAACCTGCCATGGAGGCCCTTGAGCCCTTTCGCAATGCGCTGAAGGATCTGAAAAAAGCCTGGCCGACCTCACGGGTGCCGGTCATCAAGGCCCTGAGAGATCCAGCCCTCAACGCTAACATCTACGGCCGTTTCAAACCGGCTGCCGGCCACCCTCAAATGAATGAGAGGGACTTCAGGGTTCTGGCTCTGGCAGAGGCCATGGACCATCTGACCCAGCCCCAGAGCACAGGATTTCCCCTTTTTAAGAAATTTGAAAATTTTACGACTGCCAAACTGGCCAACGCAACCAAAAAAAACCACCCCACCCCCGCGCACGAATTTTTTGCGCTCTGTGATGCGGTCTATCGCCAGGGGGAGCGGCTGAGCACCGAATTTGAACAAGCCTTAATCTATGAGAAGGTCAGACTGTTCACTTTCGCCGCCGCCGAACTCCGCCAACGAAAAAAGGACCAAAATATCCAATATTTTGATGACCTTCTGCTGACCGTTCAAAGCGTTTTAAAAGGTGAAAACGCTCAGCAACTGGTTGCCGGTATCCGCCAGCGCTACCGGGCGGCGCTGGTGGATGAATTTCAGGATACCGACAGTGTTCAGTATGACATTTTAACCCGCCTCTTCGCCCACGAAGACGGTTTACTGTTTATGATCGGCGATCCCAAGCAATCCATATACAGCTTCCGGGGAGCAGACATCTTCGCTTATATGAAAGCGGCCCGCAGCACCGCCAACCGCTTTACCCTGTTAACTAACTGGCGTTCTGAGCCAAAGCTGATAACAGCCGTCAATACCCTGTTTTCCGCAGCTGACAAGCCGTTTATTTTCGATTCTATCCCCTTTGAGGCGGGCAGGCCGGCTCCCCGGGATCCCGAGCAAACAGAATTCGAGGGCCCGCCGCTGATTCTCTGGTACCTGGATTCAAAAGACATCACCGGCTCCGATAAACCCCTTAACAAGCCCGCGGCCGTCCGGCTGATAGCCGATGCGGTCGGCCGTGAAATCGTTCGCTTGCTGTCAACATCAAACCCGACTGAGCCGGGTAACATCGCCGTATTGGTCCGCACCAATGATCAGGCCCAGTTGATGAAAGATATCCTGACCACCCGGCATGTCCCCTCGGTTTTGTATACGGCCGCCAATATTTTTGATTCTCCGGAAGCCATGGAAATTGAACAAATCTTGTCCGCCATCGCCTATCCGACCGATAGTGCCCGCATCAAAGCGGCTTTGGCCACTGACATTATGGGCGCCCGGGCAGGGGACCTGATATCTGATGATCTGGATTCCCGCTGGTGGGAAGCCCGCTTGACGCGGTTCAGGGAATATTTTGAAAACTGGCAACAAACCAGCTTCATACGCATGTTTCGCATGTTGTTGGTCCGGGAGCGGGTAAAAGACCGACTGTTAGGTTATCCGGACGGGGAACGACGCCTCACCAATGTTCTGCATCTGATCGAATTGCTGCATCGGCACACAGCTGAAAAAAAAGCCGGCATCCCCGGGCTGCTGAAATGGCTGGCTGAACAACGGGACCCCCATACCCCCCGGCTGGAAGAAAATCAACTGCGCCTTGAGAGCGATGAAAATGCCGTCAAAATCGTTACCATCCATAAAAGCAAAGGACTGGAGTACCCGGTGGTTTTTTGCCCCTTCGGCTGGGAAGGCTCGCTCATATCAGACAGGGAATTCGCGTTTCACGATACGAACCAGGATGACCGCTTGAGCTTTGATCTGGGCTCCGAAGCGCGGGAGCAACATCTGGCCCAGGCCCGTAACGAATTGCTGTCGGAAAACCTCAGACTGCTTTACGTGGCCCTGACCCGGGCCAAACACCGTTGTTATCTGGCATGGGGCAACATTAACCGTTCGGAGACATCTGCTTTGGCCTACCTGCTGCACGGCCACTCCGAAAAAGCCGGTGGTTTTTCAGGAAAAGATCACCCATCAGACCTGAAAAAGCTCCTCAAAGACAAAACCGGCGCCGATTTGGCTGCGGATCTGTACCGGCTCGTCGCGAGGTCTCAAACCAGCATTGAAGTGGTTCCACTGCCCCTGGCAACCGCTGAAGCCGCTCTGGAAAAAAGGCGGCGGCAAGGTGAAGAACCGCTTTTCTGTCGTCGGTTCACGGAGAAAATCGATCGTTCCTGGAAAATTTCCAGCTATTCATCCCTGATATCCGCCGGAATGTCAAATGTCGATCTGCCGGATCGCGATGAATCTACGCTAATTAGGGATCCAATCCGGTTGCCCGCCGCTGACGAATCGGAAACCGACAGCGGTCACAGCGTTTGGTCAGTTTTTGACTTTCCCCGGGGCGCCCGGGCCGGAAGTTTTTTTCACGATATCTTTGAGCATTATGAATTTTCCGAGAAAACCTCAGCTCCACTGGCGTCGCTGGTTGGCGACAAACTGATCCAGTACGGATATGATCCCAATTGGCATCAAACCGTTTGCAGCACCATCGCAACCGTCCTGGCCGTCCCACTGCATTCGGATCTGGCCCGGTTCAGGCTGTCGTCTTTAACGGCTGCCGATCGGTTGAGTGAAATGGAATTTTATTTTC
>JAFDCJ010000461.1 GCA_019312835.1 Deltaproteobacteria bacterium | reverse complement strand
GAGTTCCGATAATGGATCCAAAACGGTGCTGCTGGACCGGCTGCAGAAATTACTCTTTCGAAACGGAGAGCAGGGAATCAGCACGGTATTGGCCATCGATGAGGCTCATGTGATTTCGAATCAGGCGACGCTCGACGAGTTGCGGATGCTGCTGAACATTCAATCGGATGATGAGTTTTTGATTACCCTGATTCTGCTGGGGCAGCCCCCGTTACTGAAAAATATTTCCGAGCTGCAGCCATTGAAAGAAAGAATCAGCATAAAATTTAATCTCGAGCCGCTGGATATAGAAAATACTCTGCGGTATGTTGTTTTCCGACTGAAAACCGCCGGTGCCAGTCGCGGAATTTTTACCAGGGAAGCGATTGAAGCCCTTTATGAATTTTCAGGAGGAATACCCCTTCGAGTAAACAATTTGAGTGACCGCTGCTTGTTGATTGGCCTGATGCAAAAAGCCAAAGTGGTGGACAGCAAAATTGTCGAGGACGCCATCGAGGACCTTGGATCTTAATGAAGCATTGAATACAAAAAAACTATTAGGATGGAAAAATGAATACCCATTCAAGGATTGGATTGGTATTGGCAGGATGCCTAACACTGTTACTTCTTTTGGGGTGTGCCCAGCATAAAGCATACGAGGGACCACCATCACCGCCGTCTCCGAGAGCGGATGGCCTGGTTGCTTCAGGTAAATTTCGCTCGGTTGTCATCGAAGATATGGATAATGACGGGAATCTGGATGTTGTCGGCGGCGCATCCTCACCCGGCATGGTCACCATCAGTTATGGAGACGGTAAAGGCGCCATATCCGAAGCGCAAATCCTTCCCGTCCATGGTGACGTTCGTCCGTTAGCCGTTTCGGATTTCAACGAGGATGGGCTGAATGACATTGTATTTTCGGTCCAGAGGGAGACTTCGGGCATTCGGCTGTGGGTGAATCAATCCAAACGCAAGTGGAAGCAGCAAAATGGCCCGATTAAGATCAACAAATATCTGAACATCGAAGCAGCAGATGTGAACGCTGACGGGCATATGGACATCATTGCAGCGAATTCCACCGAGGACCACAAGGCGGGTATCCAGGTGTGGCTGGGAAACGGAAAGGGCGGGTGGTTCGTGGAATCCGGCCCGACGACTCTGGGGCGTTATATGGATGTGGCTGTTGCGGATGTCAATAAAGACGGCTTGCCTGATTTGATTGGAGCAGGCTGGGGGTTACGTGCTTCGGTGCGTGTCTGGCTGGGAGATGGAACAGGCAGATGGACAGCGACTCCGCCGCTGGTCATGGGAAACTATTACGGTGTCAGCACTGGAGACTTAAATGGCGATGGGAATCTTGATATTTTAGCAGCTTCTTACCAATCCGGCATCCACATCTTACAGGGAGATGGGCAGGGCAATTTTGAAAGGATTTTTGGACCTATTGAATATCTTAAAAGGCGCAAACGGGTGGCGTCCACCCAGGGTAAGGCCAAGTTCCCGCTGTCTGGCTCACCGAGTTTTTGGATAGCTATGCCTGTGGACCTGAACGGTGACAACAGGCTTGATATTGTCGCCAGCTCATTGGACTCAAAAGGAATTCTGGCCTGGGAAAACAGGGGTAACAATATTTGGGCGAAAATTGATGATCGGTTTCCCTCGGTCGGGAAGTACTATGGAATGGCTGGGGCCGATATAAATGCCGACGGCAATCCGGACATTTGTGCGGCCAATTACGGTGAAGGCATTCAAATATGGGCTGGCAAGGCGGGTGAAGCCATCAGGGCCCGGCAGATGGAAATCGAGCAGCTGCCGTCCGTAGATCGTTTGGCGGTTTTGGCGGCACCAACAGAAAATGCGGTTTTCACAACCATCGATGGGATTGTCGAATACAGAATCGGCCCCGGGGATGTCCTCGAGATTACCTATTGGGAGGGCAATACGCCTGCCAAAGAAGAAATTCTGGTTCGCCCGGACGGAAAGATTTCTTTCAGTTTTGTAGAAGATGTACCGGCCAACGGATTAACTGCTTCCCAGCTGGATGATTTACTAACAAAAAGACTCCAACACTATGTAAGGAAACCCAGGATAGATGTGGTCGTAAAAGAGTTTAACAGTAAAACGGTGACCCTCTTAGGAGCAATTGCCTATAGAAATACTAAGGGTACCGGACCCGGTGAGTATACACTCTCCGGAAAAACGACACTGCTTGAATTGGTTACCAGGGCCGGTGGAACGGCTGAAGCAGCCGATCTACAAAGTATTAAAATCCGCCGGAAAAGCGGTGAATCCATCTCCCTAAACTTATTCGAAGCCATCCACCAGGGGGATCCGGGTAAGGATTTTGTGCTTGATGACAAAGACGTGATTTTCATTTCGACTTTAGCCGAAGATGGTCATCGTATCTATGTATTCGGTGAGGTTGTACAACCGGGTGCTTATTCCTTTAAGGATCCTGATATTCGGCTGGCGGATGTCATTGCCGAGGCCGGCGGACCTACCGTGTTCGCCACCGAATCGAGCACCAAGATCATCCGCGGTGATATCACGAAACCGGAAGTCATATCTGCCAATCTCGAAAGCTTATTGGAATCGGGTGATCAGTCCCAGAATGTGGCTTTGGTTCACCGGGATATGGTTTATGTGCCGCGAAGCTGGGTTGGGGATTTCAGAAGATTTTCCGAGCAGCTGATGCCGTTTTTTCAGCTCTTAATGGGCCCCGGGCAAGTTTATCGAACGTATAAATAATAATGCCACACTTCGAACGCTTGCGTAAACCCGCGCGGTCTCTAATACCTATTTAATTTTTGGTAATTGTAAAAGATCTGACACCATAATATTATGGTATCATGGATCTAAAATCGTTTGAAAGCCACGTTAGG
>JAFDCJ010000460.1 GCA_019312835.1 Deltaproteobacteria bacterium | reverse complement strand
TCCTGATATTCCTGGGTCAGGCCGTAGCAAAGCGCCTGGGTGTCGTAACAGGCAAATTCGCAACGGGCCTGGCCGATACAATCGGATGGGGTTCTCAGGTTGGAGCCGGAGCCGCCCAGATCCTGGTTGAGGTTATGGGTCATTTCGTAGAAGATTTCTTCCAGCTGCTTGGTGGTGGTTCCCAGGAAGATGATGTCACCGGTGGAGCCGTGCATGTTGGTGATGCCGCTGCCGCGAAAATCCCACAGGTCGCACAGTTGCCGCAGATACTCGGCGGTATAAAATTTCCCGCCGGGTTGATTGACCCGCATGGTGTGGAAATGCGCAACACCCGGAAACTGCTCCGGCTGGTCGCAGTAGCGACCGATCACGCCGCCGCCGTAACCGAATACGCCGACAATTCCACCGTGCTTCCAATGGGTTCGGCCGTGTTTGAAAGAAAGCTCCAGCACACCCATAAGATCCTCCACAACATCCACGGGAATCTGGAATTCGATGTTCGCCTCGTTTTTTGCCCTCACTTCGGCCTGCTGCTTGAGATCAGACACAAAGCTTGGCCACGGCCCGCTTTCGAGCTGGTCCAACAAAGGGGTTTTGTGTTTTGCCATTAGTTACCTCCATTTTTATTGATATTAAAACCTAAGACCTGGAAAATTTATCCCCTTAATGGGAACTGCCGGTGTCACCTCCTCTCAATCATTGGATTATTCTCTCTATATTGCAATTCTGGTGAAATATTCCATTTTTACGATCAAGGGGCAGATATAGAATTAATCTCCTGTCTTGTCAATAAAAAAGCACAGAATGGCAATCTTAAGGCGTTAAAAAAATTCGAGAATATAAATCCTACTCTATCTTGGGGTAAAGACGTGCAGAAACCCTTTATATGGTATTATCGGGGCAGAATGGAGACTATCCGGGATGGTCGTTCAGGAAGGCTGTAAATATTGCTGGATGGACCGGGTTAATGAGGTGATATGCGCCTCTAAATTCTGCCTGACGATGACGGTTTCAGGCGCCCGTCGATCAAAGGTATCGGCCACGGCTCGACACAAATCACCGAGGTCCTCTTGGGAGGAGACCGACAGGAAATATGCAAAACAGCGATCGATGGCATCCGGCAATGACGGGATCGACGGCTTAAGGGCCAACCCTTCGAAAAAGCCCTCCACGGTGGCGCTAACGGCGAAGGGATCCGCCCAGACGATGTCACCGACCCCGTCCAGGCGGTCCAGGCGCATTCGAATGGAAAGGTTCAGGAAGAAAAGCAGTAAGGTTTGCAGCATCATTTCGACATCCGCCCCGCCGGCTTCCAGGTTGTTCTGCTTTTTCAGAAGCGGCGCGTAGCGGCGCACCGCAATCAGCTTGAGGTCGACGGCGTCTTCTTCAACCCGCGCAATAAAATCACCGGCAGCATGATGCCAGGCAAAAATCTGTTCAAAGGTTTCGACATTGTAATAATAGGCCATGATCCTGGCGGCCTGGCGGTAAATTTCGGTTTGCTGAGCGGTTGATAAAACCGACCGGCGCGCTTGCCCGTCCCAGAGGCGCACATGGACGGCAGATCCCGAAGAATCAGCGCAGAGATGAAACTCATGATAGCCCTCCAGCCAATCGCCCAGGAACAGACCCAGCTTCTGGCGCCAGGTGGTTTCAAATTCACCGCAATGGTAAACCCGTGGTATAAACGAATGGGCAAATTCGTCATTGAGGAATTTTAAACTGCGGTATTCCTCCTGGATGGTCCGCAAGCCGGCGCCGGAGACCGCCACATTGAGCACGAAGCTCGCCGATTGCGCCCCGGCAGCGACTTCAACGCGGGCGGGGTGATAAAATTCCCCGTGCTTGGCAAGGCATACCCGCATGTCAGTTATATCTGCCGGCGTTACCCTTTTGTTCAGGCACTGCCCCAGCGCGATGGAAACCGTCTCGAAGTCATTGGTTTCAAGGAAGTGGCGAGTGGCCAGGAAATAATCCCCCTGGCTGATGGAATTGTCGGCATTTTCTCCGCACAAATGCCGGGACAGCGGCAATGGCTGCCGCCAGGCGGTATTTTCCTGGCTGATAGGGGTGTTCAGGTTATATAGATAATAAGAAAATTGGGGATTTGGAGGCATTGTTATTAAAGCCCATAGCTCATAGCTGATAGCTCATAGTTGCAATTCAGAAATTGAGCAGGGCAGCCCATCGTGGCTGCCACCAGGGGTCGGCGCCCGTCTTCGTCTGGCAGCGGCATGATTTTAGCGAGGCAAGCGGTGGCCGACCCTACTGAAATTCTGCCGTTCAGGCTGTGAGCTATGAGCTATCAGCTTTGAGCTTGGCGAGCAATCATTTGCGAGCGGCATCGATCTCTTTTAAGATCTCGGGTGCCACTTCATAGCCCAGCGCTACGGCTTTGTCACAGTGTTCAACTGCCAGACCAGCTTCACCTTTTTCGAGATAGGAAATGGCCAGGTTGTTATGGGCCGGGGCAAAATCCGAATTGAGCTCAAGTGCTTTTAGGTTCATTTCGATGCTGTCGTCAACGCGCCCCTTGATCAGGTAGGCATTGGCCAGGTTGGTAAAGGCCTGGATATACCTGAAGTTGAAGGCGGTAGCTCTTTCCAGGTTTTTGATGGCTTCATCGATATTGCCCCGTTGAAGCTCGATAAAGCCGATGTTGCCGTACCCTTCCGAAAAACCGGGTTTGGCCTTGATCGCCATCTTGTTGTATTTCAAACAGCCTTCCAGATCTTCACGCTGCAAACAGAGGCCGCCGAGCAGAACATAGGCTTCCGCCAGCCCGGGGCTGTTCTCGACGGCTTCGAGCAATGCCTTTTCGGCCTCGTCATACTTTCCCTGGCCCATCAGCGCAACCGCCAGGTTATAGTGGGAATTCCCGCATTCCGGGTTGGCGGCAATGGCGGCGCGTTGCTGGGAGATAAATTCCTCGGCGTTTTTGGCTTGGGTCATGATAGATTTCCTTTTTCAATCATAATATTCAGACAACCTCTGTCTGGTTTTCAACTTAATTACAGCCGGTGTGTTTGTCAAAGGCTATCTTTTTTGCTTGACATTACAGGGCCTTTTATCTACCGTTTCTAAAAACGGTAGCCGGTAAAAGCGTGTCTATATATTATGTTTGCCGCTAAAAGACAACCTTTTGTTAAATCGACAACTTTATTACCGAGTCTAAAAAGAGCTTTTTAGTGGGGGGTGACTATGAAAGCAGGATGCTATACAGCGATCGCCACACCGTTTCTGGACGATGGTACCGTTGACTATGATGGTTTGGGCCAGCTCGCGGAATTTCAAATCCAGAACGGGATCACCGGAATCGTAGCTGTCGGCACAACCGGCGAAAGCCCGGTTTTATCATGGGATGAGCACAATAAGGTTATCGAGGCGATAGCCAAGAAAACCAAAGACCGATGCCTTTGCATTGCCGGCACCGGCAGCAATAGTACCGCCGAATCCCTGGCCGCCACCAAGCACGCATCCGAGGTGGGTGTCGATGCGGTCTTGCTGGTGGATCCCTACTACAACGGGCCCAGCTCTCTTGAAATTCGCAGGGAATACGTTACACCGATTGCAGCGGCGTATCCGAACATCAAAATTATACCGTATATCATACCGGGCCGCACCGGGGCCCAGATGCTGCCGGAGGATCTGGCGATCCTGTATGAGTCGCATCCCAACGTGTGCGCGGTCAAAGAAGCCACGACGAATATAGACAACATGCGCCGGACCCGCAAATGCTGCGGAGAAGATTATATCATTCTGTCGGGCGATGACGGCATGACCTACGAAATGATGACCGATCCCGCGGTTAAAGCCGTCGGGACCATTTCGGTGACCTCCAACGTGGCACCCCAAGCACTCGGCCGGATGGTGGAGCTTCTCAATGAAGGCAATCAGTCCGAGGCCAATATTATGTTGCACAAACTTCAGCCCCTTTTCAGCCTGGTTACTGTATCAACCACTGAAAAAACCCCATACGGCGATGTGCTTTGCCGGGCCCGCAACCCGGTAGCCTACAAGGCCATGATGGCGATTCTGGGGATGCCGTCCGGCGGGTGCCGGCCGCCCCTGGGGAAACTGACCCAAAACGGGCTGGACGTCGTACTCGATGGTCTGCGCAAGGTCCATACAGGCTCACCCGAAATCCTTCAGCCGATTGCCGAATTTTTCGATGTCGATATCGGGCAGCGGCTGGAAGATCCGAAATACCGGGAAGGTCTATATTACGAAGAGTATTAAAATTGGCTACCAAACATTCATCTCTTGTCCGAGGGCATATAAGCTCAAAGCTCAAAGGTTAAAGCTCAAAGCAAGAAGGTTGTTAATCTATTAGACTATCAGATAAAGGGTAAGTAGGGTCGGCCACCGTGCCGACCCTTTTTTATCCATATGCGAAGCACAGGCTCCGGCGGGCACATTGGCCCGCCTTGCATCCCTCCCCTGGCGGGAGGGATCGGAGGGAGGGGGATACGATAGCGTAATCATTTTAAGCTGCCAATCGGATTGAATAAAAAAAGCCGGATTACCATGAAACGATGGTAGACCGGCTTTGCTAATTTGCTTTTACGATTTTTGGGGGATTTTTCGGCTAACCTTCGATGACCTCGAAGTCTCCTTCCTTGAACAGCAGCCACTTGAGCCATCGCATACCGAACTGCAATAATTCAATTTCATCGGCTTTGATTTTCTCAACGGTTCCGGCGTCGACCTTATAGCGTTTCAAAAAGGAGCTTTCAAATACAAACTCTCTGAATTTATCGATGTTGTAGCTGGCGAGAAAAAACATCTTTTTGGTTTGGTCGGTTAATTTCATATTGGGTGGAAAAGAGCGTTTTCTGACCAGCAGATCGGTCCATGCGGCATTGATGCGATCGTGAACATCCACCCCCTGGTCCTTGCGCCATTCGGCCACCGTCCAGTCGGCATCCTCCTCGAATCCCAAACAGTGGGGCTCGTGGACAAAAAAATAAAACTCATCGCCGTCCGGATCTTCCTTATGGCTCAAAGAGGCCACGCCCAACGGATAATAGCGGCAGGTGGTCGGCCGGTCCGCATAAACCAGGCAGCCGTCTTCTCTGACGAACGGGCAGGCCTTGCTGTCGGTATCCGCGCCTTCCGCTTCCAGCAATTTTAACGTGATCACTGGCAGGTCGGTTTTTTCCAGGATTTGCGGTTCGGTGTAAATCGTTAAAAAGTCATCCGACGAAAGCTCCATCCGATTTTTAAGCCGGATGATGTCGTACGGGGTCAGAATGATATTAATGTCCCGGCAGCATTCGGTGAAACATTTGACACCCTGGTGGCATTTGAACCGAAATTTGCTGTCTTTGTTGAGCCTGACCGGCTCGACATGGGCCATTTTTTCGGGATTGTCCATGAAATATAACCTTCCTTTCGAAGCGAAATGCGCTTCATATCCCACCTCAACCGTCCTGTCAACCTGAGGTGTGTTAAGCGTAGTAACGTTTGAACCCATCGCGATTCAATTGATACGAGGGGTAAAAATACCAAATCTCAAGCACCAAATAACAAATAAATCCCAAATTTCCAATCGACAATGCCCCAAACATTTGCGGTTTATTCATACATTTGCTGTTACACGTTTTGAATTTCGAATTTCGATCATTGTAATTTATTTGGTATTTGTTATTTGGTGCTTGGAATTTACCATGGCACAGCCCCAGTGATGTGCTCAACTCCAAATTAGACGAAGATGAAAAAGCTGAACTATATTTTTGCTTTAACTTAAGTCTTGATTTATGGGCGGAATATACTATATCGGTAGAATAAAAGCGAATTGTTTTCCAATGAGGTACCACAACCGGTTCTCGAGTTCACCCGGAAATCCGGAAATTTATATCCATGACATTTTAGCGAGAGCCGATTTTTTAGTTACCCCAAAATTATCTACTATATACACCCTGTCACACCAGATTAGCAAAAGGAGAGAGAAATGGAACTATCGATTACAAAAAGCCAGGATCTAAAATCCAAACCGGATGATGCCAGCCTTGGTTTCGGGACCCTTTTTACCGATCATATGTTAAACATGGATTACAGCCTCGACGATGGGTGGCATGCAGCCCGGATAGAGCCTTACGGTTCAATTGAAATGGATCCGGCCACCATGTTTTTGCATTACGGGCAGGGTGTTTTTGAAGGTCTGAAAGCCTACCGGACGGATTCCGGACAGATCCAGTTGTTCAGGCCCCGGGAGAATATCAAGCGTCTGAACCGCTCCTGCCGTCGGCTTTGCATCCCCGAAATTGACGAAGATTTTGCGCTGGAATCCTTAAAGCAGCTGATCGCACTTGAAAAAGACTGGGTTCCCGGTGCGCCGGAAACCTCGCTGTATATCCGTCCCACGGTTATCGCCATGGATCCTTTCTTAGGGGTGCGCGCCTCCCATACCTATCGCTACTTTATCATCCTGTCCCCGGTGGGCGCTTATTACCCCGAGGGTTTTAACCCGGTTAAGATTCTGGTGACCTCCGAGTACGTGCGTGCGGTACGGGGCGGAGTGGGCGAAGCCAAAACCCCGGGGAACTATGCCGCCAGCCTGCTGGCCGGCGATCTGGCCCACGAAGCCGGCTACACCCAGGTGTTGTGGCTGGACGGGGTGGAACAAAAATACTTAGAAGAAGTGGGCTCCATGAACATATTTTTCGTGATCGATGATGAAATCATCACGCCCGAGCTAAACGGCAGCATCCTGCCCGGCGTTACCCGCAAGTCGGTGATCGAGCTGGCCAGACACTGGAATGAAAAAGTTTCCGAACGCAAAGTCAGCATCGATGAATTGTTCAAGGCCCATGCGGACGGCAGGCTTAAAGAAGTATTCGGATCCGGTACGGCGGCGGTCATCTCCCCGGTGGGCCAGATCAAGTACGGTGACCGGGTGATCACCATCAACGACAACCAGACCGGCCCCGTTGCTCAAAAATACTACAACGCCATCACCGATATCCAGTATGGCAAAGCGGAAGATCCGTTGGGGTGGATAGTTTCGGTGGTGTAATAACGAATGGAGAAATGGAGTAATGGAGAAATGGAGTAATGGAAAGATGACGTTTCGCTGGTTGGGAGTGGCCCGTGTTTCTTGCAATACTCCCATACTCCACCACTCCAATACGCCAGAAACATTTTCATTCTGGAGCCCGATGTGAATCAATCTCGTCCAACCAGTCATCTTTCGGAATTCGTACTCAAGATGGAATCGGAAGACTTGCCGTCTTTGGTGATCGATACCTTTGCCTATTATTACGGCGAGGTGATCAACGGCGCTACCGGACTGGTTTATGGCCGGGACATTCAGCCGGTGGCTCCGGATGAGCTTGCATCCTACGCTGATTTAATCCAGTACGGCCGAGTCGGTGTCGATGTTTTCGGCCAGACCGTGCGCATCATCCTCAACGGCGGTCTGGGCACCAGCATGGGGCTGACCGGTGCCAAATCCCTGATCGAGGTCAAAAGCGGGATGTCCTTTCTGGACATCATCATCCGGCAGGCGGCAAACAGCACGGTCACCCTGGCCTTTATGAACAGTTTCAATACCCACGAAGACACCCTGGCGGCCCTTACGAAGCTGAACCCGTCCAATTTTCCGATCACCTTTGTGCAGCACAAATTTCCCAAAATCCTGCAGACGGATCTGTCGCCGGCAAGCTGGCCGCCAAAACCGGTGTTGGAGTGGAATCCGCCCGGTCACGGCGATGTCTACACCGCCCTTTTGACCTCGGGAATGCTGGACTCGTTGCTGAATGACGGCATCCAGTATGCCTTTATTTCCAATTCCGACAATCTGGGTGCCCGCCTGGATGAAGCCCTGCTGGGCTATTTTGCCCGCAACCGGTTTCCCTTTATGATGGAAGTGGCGCAAAAAACACCGGCGGATATAAAAGGCGGCCATCTGGCGCGCCACAAAAACGGGCGCCTGATCTTGCGGGAGGCCGCCCAGTGTCCCGCCGACGAGCTGGATGCCTTCCAGGACATCGAGCGCTATGGTTTTTTCAATACCAACAATGTCTGGATCAATCTGAAGGCCCTTAAAAACCTGTTTGATCGCGAAAAAATGATCCACCTGCCGATGATTCGCAACCCCAAAACCCTGGACCCGCGGGATAAAACCAGCCCGCCGGTCTACCAGATCGAGTCCGCCATGGGAGCGGCCATATCGCTTTTTGAAGGGGCCACGGCGGTCAACGTGCCCCGGACTCGTTTTTACCCCGTCAAAACCTGCAACGACCTGCTGGCGGTGCGCTCCGATTGTTTCGTTTATGCTGAAGACGAAAGCCTGCGGATCGATCCCGCCCGAATCAAAAACAACCGGCCGGGCGCACCCAAAATAAAACTGGACCCGGATTACTACGGCAAAATCGACGATCTGGACCAGCGCTTTGCGGCCGGCGTTCCCTCCCTGGTGGGATGCGATGAGCTGACCATCGAGGGCGACGTGCGCTTTGAAAAAGACGTGACCATCAAGGGTTCGGTCAATATTAAAAACTCGAAAGATACCCCGGCAGTTATAGAGGAGGGCCGTGTCATCGAAACGGACTTGGAATTTTAAACTGAATGTTTTCCTTCAAACCATAGAAAGGATCCAACGTGGATTACGTGAGCTAAAACCCTGCTTTTCAAATAAGAGCGCAGGGTTTTTTATTTGGTGGGAGTAATAAAAATATTAGAAACCCGCACGGATTTGGTGGGCGAGATACAGGAAGCGCCATCTCTTCAACAAAGGTTTTGACTTTTTCGACAAATCTGGAGTACTCAGCATACGATGCCATACCGCTATTTGCAGATCTTCAGTTAACGTCGCAACTGCTTTTACATTTCCTGAGTTTTGGTATTTTCACTAGATTGGTGCCTCTAATTTTTGAAAAGTTCAGCATTGAGGCCTCTGGTCTGATGGCAAAAACCCAATTAAAGAAAGGAGGTTTAAAATGGGCTCAAAATTATTCAAAAGCCTGCTGATGGTTTTGGTTGCCTTCTTTATGGTGTCAACCCATGCAATTGGGGGTGAGGTGGAAGTGCTGCATTGGTGGACGTCGGGTGGAGAGGCTAAATCGGTAGCTGTTTTGAAGGACCTGTTGGAAAAACAGGGCCATACCTGGAAAGACTTTGCGGTCGCCGGCGGCGGGGGCGATGCAGCCATGACGGTTTTGAAGTCCCGCGCGGTTGCCGGCAACCCCCCCACGGCGGCCCAGGTCAAGGGTCCGCAGATTCAGCTCTGGGGCGATGAGGGGGTTTTGGCCAACCTGGATGATGTCGCCAGGGCCGAAAAATGGGATGCCCTGCTTCCCAAAGTCGTCGCGGATGTTATGAAATACGAAGGATCCTATGTTGCCGTACCGGTGAATGTGCACCGCATCAACTGGATGTGGGCCAACCCGGAAGTTTTTCGCAAAGCCGGGGCTGAACTGCCCACAACCTGGGAGCAATTCGAAGTGGCCGCCCAGAAAATCCAGAAAGCCGGTTTCATACCGGTTGCCTGGGGCGGACAGCCGTGGCAGGAAGCCACCGTCTTTGAAATTATCGTGGCGGCCATGGGTGGATCTGATTTCTATCGCAAGGCCCTGGTGGAGGCCGATCCTGAAGCGCTGAAAAGTCCCACCATGGTCAAGGCGCTCGTGACGATGAAAATGATCAAAGCCTACACGGACAAAGGCGCGCCGGGGCGTGATTGGAATCTGGCTACGGCCATGGTGATCAAAGGGGAAGCCGCCATGCAGTTTATGGGCGACTGGGCCAAGGGTGAGTTCACCGCGGCCGGCAAAAAGCCGGGCAGAGATTATATTGCCATGCCGGCGCCGGGAACCAGCGGTCAATTTCTGTTTAATGTCGACAGCTTCATTATGTTCAAGCAAAAAGATGCCGGAGCTCAAAAAGCCCAGAAAGCCATGGCGGGCCTTATCCTGCAGCCCGAATTCCAGACGGTTTTTAACGTGAACAAGGGCTCTATTCCGGTTCGCCTGGGAATGCCGCGGGCGTCCTTTGACGATCCGGCCCTGCGATCGATGAATGCCTTCAGCGCCAGTGCCGCCAGCGGTGACCTGGTGCCCAGCATGGCCCATGAAATGGCCGTATTTCCGGCAGTTCGCGGCGCCATCATGGATGTTGTCACCAATTACTATAATTCCGATATCTCGGCTCAAGCGGCGGCGTCTAAACTTGCCAGCGAAGTCGAAGCAGCCAAGTAAACCAACCGGTGGATGGGCACTATCCGGTGGGATAGTGCCCATTTTATTGCGGATCGAAAAAAATGGGTGATCCAAGCAGAATTCGCTCGAGAGGATGTTTTGATTATCTGGAAGAGGCGCTTCCCAAGCTGGTTCTGGCGCCGACCTTTCTTGCGGCCCTCATTTTCATCTACGCCTTCATTTTATGGACCGCCTGGATATCCATGACGCAATCCACGCTGTTGCCCAACTTCAAGATTGCGGGCGGCTACAAAATTACGCCAAAGGCCCTGGCGCAGTTAGAAAGGGACGGTGTGCCGGCGGCTGTCCGGGAGAAATTGCAGGTTTTACAGAAACGGGAGCTGACCGACAAAAAAAGCAAATTTTTAAGATATATCAAAAGCCGGATCGGTTCGGAACAAAGTTCCAAGTACAAGGACCTGATTCTAAAACATGCCTACGCCCGCGACCCCCTGTTTCAGTATAAAAAATTATTCGACAGCGACCGGTGGGTGGTCGCCCTCAAAAATGTCGTGATTTTTGGATTTTTGTTTATCACCATCTGTAGCGTTCTGGGGCTGTTGTTGGCCATCTTCCTCGATCAGCGGATTCGGATTGAGGGCGCTTTGCGGACCATCTACCTGTATCCGATGGCCCTTTCGTTTATCGTCACCGGGGCGACCTGGAAGTGGATTCTCAACCCGGATTTAGGCGTTGAGCGACTGGTTCGAAATCTGGGATTCACCGGCTTCACCTTTGACTGGCTGGTGAACTCCGACATGGCCATTTACACCGTTGTGGTTGCCGCTGTCTGGCAGTCAACCGGCTTTGTGCTGGCCTTGTTTCTGGCCGGTCTGCGCGGCATCGATGATGCCATCATCAAAGCAGCCCAGGTGGACGGTGCCAGCCTGCCGCGCATTTACTGGCGCATCATTATTCCAAGTTTACGGCCCGTATTTCTCAGTGCCATCATTATTTTATCCCACATCGCCATTAAAAGCTTTGACCTGGTCATGGTGCTCACCCGCGGGGGGCCGGGCTATTCTTCCGATTTACCGGCGACGTTCATGTATGCGTTTGCTTTCAACCGGGGCCGCCTCGCCTTCGGGGCCTCCAGTGCCATGATGATGTTTTTTGCAGTGATGGCCATTATCATACCCTACCTGTATTCGGAATTGAGGAAAACGCGCTATGCCTGATAAAAGTCCGGCAACCGCTATGTATCAGACACCCGGAGCCATATTCGGCCGGGTCGTGATCTATGCCATTTTGATCATTGCGGCGATTTACTTTTTGATACCGCTGTTTGTGATGGTGATCACCTCCATCAAAACCATGGCCGATATACGCACGGGTCAATTGATCTCCTGGCCGCGCGAGGTAACGCTGGATGCCTGGAAAGAAGCCTGGGCCACGGCCTGTATCGGCGTCAAATGTGCCGGCATTAAAGGGTATTTTTGGAATTCGGTGAAAATGGTGATCCCGTCGGTGGCCATATCCACGCTTGTGGGAGCGGCCAATGGGTATGTCCTTTCCATGTGGCGCTTCAGGGGGTCTGATACCTTTTTTTCCTGTTTGCTGCTGGGGTGTTTCATTCCGTTTCAAGTCATCCTGCTGCCGATGGCGAGCACGCTGGGACGGCTGGGAATTGCCCAGAGTATAGCCGGTTTGGTTCTGGTGCACGTCGTCTACGGGCTGGCCTTTACAACGCTGTTCTTCCGGAATTTCTACGTGACCATTCCCGCTGATCTGGTCAAGGCTGCCAAAATAGACGGAGCCGGGTTTTTCAGAATTTTCTGGAAAATTATTCTTCCGGTTTCAACCCCCATCTTTGTTGTCTCCATCATCTGGCAGATGACGCAAATATGGAATGACTTTCTGTTCGGCGTTGCTTTCTCGGGCAGTGACAGTCAACCGGTTACCGTTGCCCTGAACAATCTGGTCAATACCAGTACCGGCGTGGTCAAATACAACGTCGACATGGCCGCTGCCATTATCGCCGGTCTGCCGACGCTGTGCGTTTACATTGTGGCCGGCAAGTATTTTCTGCGGGGACTGACCGCGGGTGCCGTCAAGGGGTAAGCAACACAGGATGAAAGCCAATTTACTTATAAGAGTGCCCTATGTCATCACTAACGATATCTGATGTGACCAAGAGATTCGGTTCGGTGGAAGTTTTGAAAGGGATTTCCCTGAGGATTGAATCCGGTGAATTCCTGGTTCTGGTGGGCCCTTCCGGATGCGGGAAATCGACGCTGTTAAACTTGATCGCCGGCCTGGAAACGATTACCAGCGGCGAGATAAAAATTGGGGATCGGGTTGTCAACAACGTCCGTCCCAAAGATCGCGATATTGCCATGGTGTTTCAATCCTATGCCCTCTACCCGAATATGAACGTCCGGCAAAATATTGCCTTCGGCCTTGAAACCCGCAAGGTGTCGAAGCCCCAAATCCAGGCAACGATTCAGCGCGTCGCCGGTATGCTGCAGATTCACGAACTGCTGGATCGCAAGCCCTCGCAGCTATCCGGCGGACAACGCCAGCGCGTGGCCATGGGACGCGCCCTGGCCCGGGATCCGGCAATTTTTTTATTCGACGAACCGCTGAGCAATCTGGATGCCAAGTTAAGGGTGGAGATGCGCACCGAAATTAAATTACTGCATAAGCGTATCGACACCACCATCGTGTACGTTACCCACGATCAAATTGAAGCCATGACACTGGCAGACCGAATCGCCATCATGAAAGACGGCATCATTCAGCAATTTGATACCCCCCAGGCGGTTTACGACAATCCGGCGAATCTGTTTACCGCCGGTTTTATCGGGTCGCCATCCATGAATTTCATTCCCTGCCAGGTAACCCGGCCAAACACCCAAACAGGTGTTGCCCTGGACACGGGCAATGGGAAGTCCTATTTTTTGCCGCTTGAACGGTCGGGGCTGGAATTGGATGCATGGGTAAACCACGAAGTGATCCTCGGCATCCGTCCGGAAAAAATTTCCCATGGATTTGTCGAGCAGGAAGCCAGTCACCATATCCATGAAATTGAATCTACCGTAGAGGTTCTCGAGCCCACCGGACCGGACACCCTGGTGTTTGTTCATATCAATGCAACAGAGGTAACCTGCCGGGTAAATCCCGGCCACATCAAAGCCCCCGGTGAAACCATGAAGTTGATGATGGATACGTCCAATGCCCTGCTCTTCAATCCTGAAACCGGGGAGCGGATTTGAGATTACGTCAGCGAGGATTGCCGGACGGATGGCCGGCGGGGATCTCGACTATCTTCGATGCCGCAGCGTTGCCTGATGCCAAGCAGGGCAAGACCCCCAAGTGCTAAACCTGGAGAGTGATTATGCCCCACGTCATTGTGAAATTGTATCCGGGAAGGTCGGAAGAACAGAAGCAAAAACTGGCAGAAGCAATTGCTAAAGATATTGTGACTATTGCGAAGTGTGAAGACAGGTCCGTATCCGTTGCCATCGAGGAAATTGAAAGGGAGGCCTGGGCCGAAAAGGTTTATCAGCCGGATATTCTCAACAAGAAAGACGACCTTTACAAAAAACCGGGCTACAATCCGTTTGTCTGATAACCGCCCATCGGCGTATTCCGCTGTGGCGCTAGAGAAGAACTGGTTAGTATCCCGATGACTGGAGGTGCAACCTGTGGATAAGTCAGCTTACCTGGACCTTGGTATCTCTGGTGGATCCCGCATCCTCATATAGGCGGAAAGCCCTACACATACTACAGCTTGAACCTAACCATCGATGAGCAAGATTGTATAAACTAAACATGCGAATACGGCCACTCAT
>JAFDCJ010000459.1 GCA_019312835.1 Deltaproteobacteria bacterium | reverse complement strand
CTGACACCTGACACCTGAAACCTGACACCTGACACCAAAATATTCGGCATAAATTTAAATTTGACAAACTTTACACGTGGTGTAAACTAGTCACAAATTCGAACCTGAACGCGACCCAGAGAAACCACCTATGAAGCTAAAGCAGATACCAATCATTTTAATGGCGATATCCTTAATTTGGGCCTGTGCCCCCAAGCCCATCACGACTCCCGGACCATCCCAGATGACCAGAGAAGATGAGCTTTTTTCACGTGCCGAGAAGCTTTTCGAGTCCGGATCCTATGAAGAGGCCCTGGGGCTTTATGATGCATATTTTGGGCAGTATCCGGACAAACCGCTCGCAGCTGCCGCGCTGATGAAGATCGGAATTATCCATGCCCTAAACGGAAACTATGAAAAGGCCCGTGCTGCCTTTCAAAACATCGTGTCATCCTATCCCACCAGCCCGTTTGTTCCCGATGCCATGGTCGAAGAGCTATTGACCTACTATCAACAGGAGCGCTACCGGGATGTGATCCAAATCGCACCGGAAGTGCTAAACAGAATTGATTCCAGACCGCATATATTCAGGATATACGCGCTGGTTGGCGACACTTTCATGGTCCAGGGCATTCCGATCGATGCCATCGATTATTACGCCCGTGCTCAGGAAGTTGCCACCGGACCGGAGGTGGCAGCCATTGGCGAAAAATTCAAAGAGGCCATCGCCCAACTGGATTCCGAAGATGTCGCCATACTTATCAAACACCCGGATGAAAGCCTGCCGATGGATTTTCTGTTGTTTCAGCTGGGCTTGAATTATGCCATGGAAGAAAAATATGATGATGCCTTAACAATCTTGAACCAGTTTGTCGCAACATATCCGGACCACGAAAATAAAGTTCTGGCCGCAAGCCTGATCGACGAAATTAAAAAGAACGCATTTTTCCAACGCTATACCATCGGCTGTCTGCTGCCGCTAAGCGGACCCTATCAAACCTTCGGATTAAAGGCGTTAAAAGGCATTGAACTCGCCCAGGCGCAATTCAGCAGCCAGAGCGGTAATCCCCCCCTGAATATTATCATCAAGGATACAGGGGCCGATCCTGATAAAACCATCGCAGCATTGGAAGAATTATACCGTGATCAGGTGGCCGCCATTATCGGTCCCATCGTAACATCCGAAATTGCCGCCCGTAAAGCCCAGGAAATGGGGATTCCGATTATTACCCTCACCCAGAAAGACAATATCCCTGAAATCGGTGACAAGGTCTTTAGAAACTTTATTACCCCCAAAATGCAAGTGCAAACACTGACAGCCTTTGCAGTTGAATCTCTGGGACTATTTCGTTTTGCCATCCTTTATCCAGATGAGACCTACGGTATCACCTTCATGAACCTGTTCTGGGATCAGCTCCTGGAAGCCGGCGGGCAGGTGGTCGCGGTGGAATCCTACAAACCCGACCAGACGGATTTTTCAGACTCCATCAAAAAGCTGGTGGGGCTCTATTATGAAATTCCTGAAGATCTCAAGCCTGAAATAGAAGAAGATTTGGCTGACGATCAAAAACAGCAAACCAGTGACAGCGAGGAGCAGAATTCCGACGAAACCCACAGAAGAGGTGCCAGAGGGGAAGAGGGGGAAGAAAAGCCTCAGGCGATAGTTGATTTCGATGCCATTTTTATACCGGACTCCCCCGGCAAAGCCGGTCTGATCGTCCCCCAGCTAGCCTATTACGACATTAAAGATGTCTATATTCTCGGCACCAATCTCTGGCATTCGGACTCTCTGATAAAAATTGCCCACCAATATGTCCAGGGCGCCGTCATGCCGGATGGCTTTTTTGCCGATAGCCCTTCACCAAGGGTTCGGAAATTTGTCCAAGAATTTGAAGCAACCTATCAGGAAACCCCCGACTTTATCGAAGCCATCGTGTATGACACCGCCATGATACTCTTGAATATCGCCAGCCGCGAACAGATTCGGTACCGCAGTGAAATTAGAGATGAATTGTTAAATCTGGTTGATTTTCCGGGTGTTACCGGACTTACCAGCTTTGATGAAAACGGGGATGCACAGAAGCGGCTGTACTTGCTGAGGGTTAAAGGCAAGAAGTTCGTCGAATTGGAATAAACTGATTTCAAAACCTTCATATCTTGCCCGATGGCCGCGTTGTTCGTCGTCGAAACATACTCACGTACTGATGTGCGCTGCGCTATTTCTCCTCCTCACGCCTTGCCCTCGAACAAGATCTAAAGGTTTTGAAACCAGTTTAAGCAAAGATTTATAGATTGTTAGGGAATTGATGGCCGGGCCACCCGAAAACTTTTCACCAACTCAGGAATTTTTGAGGGAGCCTTGTCCGGTGGCGCCGAGGGCGCTGCGCCAGAGACTGCCCCTGGGATCCACGCTCTTGCGTTTGTCGGCTATCACCTTCAAGGGCACATGCACAAAGTGGTTGTTCCAGTGACCAATGAGCATACCGGTTTTACCGGCCATGCCGGCATGAACGCTGTTGCGGCCCAAAAAATTGCAGAAGACCCGGTCGTTGGCATTGGCCGGAAGGCTCCGGATCATGTAGCTAGGGTCGATGTACTTGATTGAGACCTCAATGCCTTTGCCGGCAAAGTATGACGATATGGTATTTTTTAAGTACAGTCCGATATCTTTTAGCTTTATATTCCCGGAGGCATCCCGCTCGTGTTTTCCAGCCTCAAAAAATTTCTGACCCGCACCCTCGGCGACGACGATGACAGCATGTTTTCTGCTGGCCAAACGGTTTTCCAGCGCGCTTAACAGTCCCGAAGGTCCGTCTAAGTCGAAATCCACTTCCGGGATCAAAACAAAATTGACATCCTGCTGGGCCAATACAGCGGTGGCGGCTATAAAACCTGAATGTCGGCCCATCAGTTTTATCAGACCGATCCCGTTGGGATAACCCTCGGCTTCGTTATTGGCGCTAATAATCGCCTGGGTGGCGACATCCACAGCGGTGTCAAAGCCGAACGAACGGGATACCATGTAAATATCATTGTCGATGGTTTTGGGAACGCCGACCACACCGATTTTCAGCCCTCGCTCCAGGATGGCATCGGCAATCCGTTTGGCGGCCGTCAGGGTTCCGTCACCGCCAATCATAAATAACAGGCCGATGTTCATCCGCTCAAGGCTGTCGATGATTTCATCGACAGCCTGAGGACCCCTGCTCGATCCCAGCACCGTCCCACCGCGATCATGAATGTTGACAACCGCTTCAGGGGTCAAATCAAACAGTTCGTGGCCGTATTCAGCAATAAATCCCTGCAATCCGTAACGGATCCCGAAAATATGCTGAACGCCGTAAGCGTAGTGCAACTCAAGCACAATCGAACGGATAATGTCATTGATTCCGGGGCATAACCCACCGCAGGTAACCAGGGCACATTTTAATTTGCTCGGGTCAAAAAATATCTGATGTCGAGGCCCTGCCAGTTCAAAGCAGTGCAGCTCTTTTTGGTCTTTGATCATCCGGTTGATCCGGGTCTCGTCCACTTCAATGAGAACCCGGCTTTGATCTGAAACAAAGCTAATGCTGCCCATTTCATCGGCCCTTTTTTGAAGTGGAGAGGGCAGGGTGGCGACGCCCAGGGCGGGAATATCGGTAATCAGGCTTTCGGGGTTCATAAAGACCTCTGGATTTGTGGTAATGTAGCGTGATGTTGCTCTGTTGACGGATAAAGAAAAATCGAAATTCGAAATTCCGGTTTAACCGTTTGAAGATCCGCTGAATTTAAATTCGCCTTTGCCCAGTATATCGTGCAGATGCAAAACACCTCGGATTTCCCGGCGCTTGTTGACGACCGGCAGCACGGTGATCTGGTGCTGTTCCATCATATTCAGAGCATCATAGGCAGGGGAATTTTTTGTTATGGTCTGCGGATTTTTGGTCATGATATCTTCGGCCTTAAATGTTAAAAAGGGGCGTCCGGATACAACCTGGCGTCGGATATCGCCATCGGTAATAATGCCGCTTAGCTGATTTTTTGAATTTGTTACAAGGGTCGCCCCCAGCTTACCGCGTTCAATTTCCTTAACGGCTGCTGGCATCGCGGTTCCTTCGGCAACCATCGGCAAGGTCGGGCCGGTAAGCATAAGGTCCTTGACTTGAGCGGCAAGGCGTTGCCCGAGCGTCCCGCCGGGATGGATCATCAAAAAATCACTGGATTTAAAATGTTTTTTTTCCAGCAACACGACGGCCAGTGCATCGCCCATGGCCAGCATGGCGGTGGTGCTGGCGGTGGGCGCCAGACCCAGGGGGCATGCTTCCAGCTTCACTCCCACGTCGATGACGATATCGCTCTGGGAGGCCAAGGTGGAGTGTTTGGAACCCGTAAAGGCAATAATTTTGCATCCGATTCGTCGGATGCTCGGCAACAGAATACAAATTTCATCGGTTTCGCCGCTGTTGGACAGGGCAATAAAGATGTCATCCCGGGACACCTGTCCGAGATCTCCATGCATGGCCTCAACCGGGTGCAGGAACAATGACCGGGTACCTGTGCTGTTTAAGGTGGCCACGATTTTGCGCCCCACAATGCCCGATTTTCCGATCCCGGCGATGATGACACGGCCATTGGAACGGCAGATCTGTTCGATCATGTGGTAAAAATTGTCATCGATCCGTTCCACCAGGTCAATGATGCCGTCGGCTTCTATCTTCAGAACCTCGATCGCCTTTTGCATGATGGTGCCGGAATCATCTGTCGGTTTCTGGGTCTTGGCGGTCATATATGGCTACCGGATTATGTCCATTATTGTCATATAGTTTGCTTAAATTGGCACAGCTGTGCCTGGCCGACACGGGTGTCATCAGCCGAACCACTTTAAACGTTTATTGTCAATGATTCACGCCTAAAAATCAAGCTTAGTCGACGAATTTGTAAATTTTAGTCATTTTGAAATATTTTTATTGACAACTGATCCGGGGGTCATTATATTCCCCGGAATTTTTGCAATCTGTTTTGGCTGGGTCCAAACGGTTCCCGGCTTTTTTTTATAAAATCCAATTAATTCCCAAGGGGGTGATTCCAATGATTTGTACAACCATTAAAGAAGGCGTCGAGTGCCCGTTTATGACCGTTAAAGGGTGTTCTTACAACGAGGGGATTTGCCATCAGATCGTCGAAAAGTGCCAGGGTTGCAACCGTGGTGCCGAATTTTCGTCCGGTTGGTATTGCCAAGCCTGTCCCGATCCCTCAGTGAAATGGAAAAACGGAAACTGCAACATGGCATCCCATGTGAGCGCCGCCACCGACACCCAAAAGGCCAAAATTAATCCTTTGAAGGCCTCCAAAAGAGCGCGCCGCTAGTAATGCCCGCGATCAAATGGTAAACCCCGCTCTCATATCCCGAGCGGGGTTTTTTTTATTCAATCTTTGCCAGAAGTTTGTCAATGCTCGCCAGCTGAATACAAATCCCCACCAGTTCCATGGCGAGGCGAATATCCGCCAGCGGCGGGAAAGACGGCGCCAGACGAATATTGCGATTGAGCGGATCTTGCATGTACGGAAACGTCGATCCGGCCGGCGTTAACTTGACACCCGCCTCAGCGGCCAACTGGACCACCGGTTGGGCGCATCCTTCCAGGGTGTCCACGCTGACAAAATAGCCGCCCTCCGGCTGACTCCAGTCGGCAATATTTTTTCCTGCCAGTGCCGTTTCCAGGGCTTCCTGGACGGCGTCGAATTTTGGCTTTAAGATGGCGGCGTGCTTTTTCATATGATCTTCGATGCCGGCCATGTTTTTAAAAAACCTGACATGACGCACCTGGTTGAGTTTGTCCGGGCCGATGGTTTGAAACGACATCTGCTTTCTGGCCCGGTCCATATTGGCCTTGCTGCCCGCCATCATGGCCAGCCCGGCGCTGGCAAAGCTGATCTTGGATGTCGAGCCGAATATCAGCACCCTATCGGGATGACCGGCTCTTTTGCAAGCCGCCAGTATATTGTCAAGCCCGGCAGGCTTTTCCCCCAGATGATGGACCACATAGGCGTTGTCCCAGAAAATCAAAAAATCATCTGCTTTGGTCGGCATGTTGGCCAGGCGCTCCACCACGCTGTCGGAATAGACGGCCCCGGTGGGATTGCTGTATTTGGGCACACACCAGATGCCCTTGATGCTGTCATCTTTGGCCACCAGGCTTTCGACGGTATCCATGTCGGGTCCGTCGGCATTCATCGCTATGGTAATCATCTCGATGCCCAGATACTGACAGACAAAAAAATGACGGTCATAGCCGGGACTGGGGCATAAAAATTTGACTTTAGGCTGCAATTTCCACGGGGGACTGTCTTCGGTCACGCCATTGACCATGGCGCGCATGAAGGCATCATGCATCATGTTCAGACTGGAGTTGCCGCCGATGATGATCTCATCTGTGCCAACGTCCATCAACTTCGCAAAGAGCCCTTTGGCTTCCGGCAGTCCGTCCAGTCCGCCATAATTGCGGCAATCCGTACCGTCTTCAGCAGTAAAATGGCCGGCATCGACGCAGTCGAAAAGCCCCATGGCCAGATCGAGTTGCTCCGGACACGGCTTGCCGCGGGTCATATCCAGGGAGATGCTGCGGGATTTAAATTCTTCATAGCGCACAATCAGCTTCTCTTTGGTCTGCCGAAGCTGTTGCTCATCAAAACGGTTGAAATCCTCCATCCTTTAGCTCCTTTTTGATTCTGCATCGGGACTTGTTTGGTATGAATTCCGGGGTTGATCCTGTCAGTTCCCTATACCACCGGCAGATTTCACATTCAACTACCAATCGAAGGTATTACGAGAATTTGATGTCATTTCCCAATCAGATCAGCTCGTAGGTCACCTCTACCAGAAATAACCCCTGGGCCGGTGCGGTGGCGCCGGCCTGGTCCCGGTCCCTTGATTCCAGGATGCGTTTAAATTCGTCAGGGGAGATTTTGCCCAGCCCAACCTTCACCAGGGTCCCCACAATATTGCGTACCATAAAGCGTAAAAAGCCGTCCGCTTCAATTTCAAAGGCCAGGTAACCGTTGCCTTCGTCCACCAAGTTGGCTTTAAAAACGTTGCGGGTGGTATGGGATCGCGGGCTGCCGGCGCCTTCAAAGGCTTTGAAGTCATGACGGCCGATCAGATGGGCACCGGCTGTGCGCATGGCGGCAAGATCTAATTTTTTTCTGATGTGCCAGACGTAATGACGACCAATTGCCGCAGGGTTAGGGCGGTTCAATAATTTGTAAACGTAGGTTTTGCTTTTGGCATCATAGCGGGCGTGAAACGCTGCCGCGACCGCCTCACAACGATGAATAACGATATCCTCGGCGGTCAGGCTGTTTAACCCGCCGAGCAGTTCCTGAGCCCCCAGGTCGGTCTTGCATTGAAAATTAGCCACCTGCCCATAGGCATGCACGCCGGCATCCGTCCGGCCGGACCCCGTCAGGGATACCTTTTGAGCGGTTATGGCCAGGATGGCCTTTTCGAGCTCCCCCTGGATGGTGCGATCATTTTTTTGGCGCTGCCAGCCGTGGTAGCCGGTGCCGTCATACTCGATGGTGATTTTAAAATTTTTGATCATTGCCGTATTAAGCCCTGTTCATATCAGCAGCGCAAGCGACAGCGAAAAAAATGACAGGATCGTCGAAAGGGCGATCGAGGCCGAGGCCAGGTTGGTGTCGCTGTTGAGCTGTGAGGATAGGATGTACAAGGCCGGCGACGTTGGCAGCGTAAAATAGATCAGGCCGATTTTCAGCCCCAGATCCGATACGTCGAAGGCCATCAGATACCCATATCCGACCAGCGGCAGCACCAGCAATTTAAAAAGCGATGCGATCAGCGACAGTTTGAAATGGTCTCTGACGGTGCCCAGGGTCAGGGCGCCGCCGATGGACAGCATGGCCAGCGGCAAGGCGACATAAGAGGCCAATTTAAGGGTATTGTCGATAAACGGCGGAAAGCCCTGCCAGATATTGGCGTAAATGATCCCGCTGATGCAGGCCAGTATCAACGGATTCGATATCAGGGCCTTGATGGTTTGCCACAGTCGCCTGGCCGGTTCGACCCGTTCTTCGGAAAACCATATGAGCGTCGAGACACACAGCACATTGATAATGGGGATGATCATCCCGATCAGGATGCCGAATTGCTTGATGCCGTCTTCACCTAAAGCACTCAATACGATGGCCACGCCGATATAGGAGTTAAACCGGAAGCAGCTTTGCGAAAAGGTGCCGGCCTTGAAGTCGGGCACCTTGTAAAGTTTGATAAAAAGCGTACTCAGGGCGTAAACGGTGAGCACCGCACATACGGCGGCCTTGTATAAACCGGTTCCGTTGGACAAGGCGGCAGAGGCCCCCCCGATTTTCCAGAAAAGCAGGGCCGGAAAAAAAATGAAATAGGTGAGCCTGTCCGCCATTTTCAAAAAGACCTCATCGGTCAGGCGCCAGCGCTTCAACAGGCTGCCGAAAAGAATCAGCGCAAAAATGGGAAATAGGTTGTTGAGAACCATAAGACGCTACGCTTCTTTCATTATCACATCGGGAAGAAAACTTCCTGGAGATCTGTTTATCGGCTGTGTAGGTTAAAATCAGATAAAATTCGATATGCGGATGTATCTAAATGAACAGGGAGGCAGGCAATATCGTGAATTAACAAGTTCGCTAAGTTAAGCCTCTAAATCCTATCACAGCGGACATCCGCCAGCTTGTCCTCGATGTCATTCTCGATGCTGTTTTTATAATCCGCCAGCGTATATTTGGCGCCGCAGACCCCGCAGCGCAAACCAACGGACTTTCAGGTCCGATTTATTTGAAGTGGTGCCTGGCACCGGCGACAGGGGAGTAAATTGTGATCCATCGTGTTTTATCCTCAATTTGAAACTATGAGCGGGGAAAATACTGCAAAGAACGTGTTCTGTCAAATAAAGATCAAAATGATGGATTCAAGATTCAGCTGATTGACAAAATCAGCCGATTCTGTAGAATGATCGTCACCACGGGCGCTATACCCGCTAATCACAGCCAAGGAAAGTAACGATGAAAAAGTTGGATTGCCCTGGTTTTCAGGCCGCCGGTGTTGCGGCAGGTCTGAAAAAAAATGGAAAAAAAGATCTTGGGCTTATTTACTCGGAAGTTCCGTTAACGGTTGCGGCCATGTTTACCCGTAACCTTATCAAGGCGGCACCGGTTCTTCTCGGTCAGCAGCGAACTGCCAACGGGCGGTGCCGGGCCGTTATCGCTAACAGTGGCAATGCCAACTGCTGCACCGGGGAACAGGGCAGGCGGGATGCCATCCGCATGGGCAACCTGGTTGCCAAAGGGCTCAGGGTTGATGACGACGAGGTCCTGGTATCGTCAACCGGCGTTATCGGTGAACCACTGCCGATTGAAAAGATCGAATCGGCTGCGCCGGGTTTGATCGCGGCCCTGTCTCCCGGAGGCCTTGCTGATTTCGCCGAAGCTATCATGACCACGGATACGGTACCCAAAATCCTCAGTCGCACCGGGCAGGTGACCGGCAAGACCTTTACCGTAACCGGGGTCATCAAGGGTGCCGGCATGATCCGACCGGATATGGCGACCATGCTCTGCTATGTCATGACCGACATCGCCGCCCGGCCGGATGTGCTGCAGAAAACACTGGCCAAGGCCGTTGACCGATCATTGAACCGTATGACGGTGGACGGGGATACCAGTACCAACGATACCGTCCTTCTGATGGCCAATGGCCTGTCAAAAGTTGACCTGAATGACGCAGAATCAAAAGAGATCTTCCAGTCGGTTCTGGATGAGGTAATGATCGGTCTGGCCCAATGGCTGATCAAGGACGCTGAAGGTGCCACCAAGCTGGTTGAGGTTGTTGTCAAAGGAGCCCCAACCAAGCCGGCGGCCCATAAAATCGCAGACACCGTGGCCAATTCGCCGCTGTTTAAAACAGCGCTTTACGGTGAAGATGCCAACTGGGGCAGAATTCTGGCTGCTGTCGGTCGGGCCGGAATTCCAGTGGAGCTTGAAAAAATTGATATTTTCTTCGGATCGGTCCAGATGGTCAAAAGCGGTTTCGGCTGCGGCAAAGAAGCCGAAGCCGAAGCAACCAGGGTTTTGCAGCAGGAGGAATTCAGGGTTACCGTCGACCTGAATCTGGGCCGCGAGACCGAAACGGTTTTTACGTGCGATTTTAGCCTTGATTATGTAAAAATTAATGCGAACTATCGCACCTAGGTTAACCCCTTGACTGCCAATGGGTGAGATTCGATTACAAAAATTTTTATCATCGGCCGGTGTCTGTTCGCGCCGCAAAGGAGAGGCACTTATTGTTGCCGGCCGGGTTGCCGTTAACGGCAAGATCACGGTTGAACTCGGCACGAAAATCGATCCGGACCAGGACCATGTTAAAGTCGACGGAAAAACGGTCAAACCCTCCCACAAACTGGTGTACATCGCCTTGAACAAGCCGCCGGATTATGTCACCAGTTGCCGTCACCCCGGTGAGAAGGTTGTCGTGGATTTGGTTGATATTCCAGAGCGGATTTATCCGGTGGGTCGACTGGACAAGGATTCCACCGGCCTGCTGCTGCTGACCAATGATGGTCGTCTTCATCACCGTTTGTCCCATCCGTCGTTCGATCACGAAAAGGAATACGACGTTACGGTGGCCAGGCCGATTTCAGATGGGGCCCTCAAGAAAATGGAAGAGGGCCTGCCGTTGATGGGAACCAGAACCCGGCCGGCCCGGATAATCCGGATCTCCCCGAGGCGTTTTCGGATGGTGTTGCAGGAAGGTAAAAACAGGCAGATCCGCCGGATGGTCCGCAAGGTCGGCAATGAGGTGGTCCGCCTCCGGCGCAAACGGTTTGCCACCATCAAACTGGGCAACCTTGCGCCGGGCAAGTGGCGCTACCTGAGTCGGCGGGAGACAGAATCGCTGTTCCTATTGGTCCTATAGGACCTATAGGATTTATAGGACTTATGGGACCTATAGGACCTATTCTATTTAATTGCCCTCAGCACCAGATCCGTGCGCGCTTCCACCGGCATCACCGGTACCCGGATGATGTCATATCCGATCTGGGCATAGGCCTCCAGCAGAAGGTCGTTCAATGTCGCCGCCCTCATTTCGTTTTCGGAGCGGACGTCGTCTTTTAGGAAATCAAGCCGCTCGAAAAAAAATACCCGCCGGTAGCGGAATTTGCGGCTATATGCCAGGGGTTCTGCCGGGTCGAGTCCCTCCAGATTATAGTAGGCGATACTATCGGGCACCCCGCGATCCATGAAAACGGGTTCGGTTTGTCCCAGCGCCGCTTCAATCCTGATCTTTGCATGCAGAATATGGCGCTCAAACTGCCATACATCGGCTTTGATCTGTTCCAACCGCAATCCCTTGCCCAACTGCCGGTCGATGTATGACCTGGCAACTTCATGGATGACCCGTGTCCCCCCTTGTTCGATTTGCCTGATAACCGATGTCTTTCCCGAACAGGGCGCCCCGGTAATGACGTGCCAGTTGGTTTGGCGCATGGTATCCGACTCCGAAGTTCAAGGTTCAGGGTTCAGAGCTTGAAAGGTTGCCGCCATCCATATGCTGCAAATGGAAACCCTTACCGGTGAGCCCCGAACCGATGAACCCCTACTTTTATACTGAAATCAGCGGTTGGATATGATAGACTTCTACATAAAACTATCTCAAAAAGGGCAGAAAATTACAAGGGAGCAAAGATCTTCATGGTTACGTTTGCGTCGCTGATCAGCAAAGAAAATAAAATTGCGGTTGTGGGTCTCGGTTATGT
>JAFDCJ010000458.1 GCA_019312835.1 Deltaproteobacteria bacterium | reverse complement strand
GTGTTTAGTGTTTGGTGTTTGGTGTTTGGTGTTTAGTGTTTGGTGTTTGGTGTTTGGTGTTTAGTGTTCAGTGTTTGGTATCGGGGGTTGCAATGGCATTTTTGCCTTTCGAGGATCTCAAAGTCTTTCAGTTAGCCGAGCAGCTGGCGGATGAGATATGGGATATCGTTATAACCTGGAAATACTTTGAAAAAATTACCTTAGGACAGCAATGGGTAGATGCAGCGGATAGCGTCGGCGCGAATATCGCTGAAGGGGCAGGCAGGGGCACACCCAAAGAAAACAAACGGTTTATCAGAATTGCCAGAGGATCTTTCAACGAGACTAAATATTGGCTGCGCAGAGCCAAAAGACGAAAATTGGTTGATACCGATCAAACAGCTAAATTACAACTTTTGATCGATCAAATCGGCCCCAGCCTTAATGCCTACATGAAATCGATAGGGAAAAATGCCTGATCGCCTCTTTAGCGACTGGAGATTGGTTTTCACAATTATTTTTTGGCCATAAAGGAATTTTAAATTTCAAAATTAGCAGATACGACCAAACCAAAGGTCCAATCCGAACAACCAAACACCAAAAACCAAACACAAAATTTTTATTTATTAAAGCACTCTTATAAGTATCTTATAGACACCACAGCTAATAAGCTAAAAAAAAGACCAACACATGTCAAAAATAAAAATTTTACCCGAAATCCTGTCCAACAAAATTGCGGCCGGCGAGGTGGTGGAGCGGCCGGCATCGGTGGTCAAGGAGCTGGTGGAAAATGCCCTGGATGCGGGCAGCTCCCGGATAGTGGTGGATATCGAAAAGGGCGGGCGCTCCCTGATCCGGGTCTCCGACAACGGCAGCGGCATGGGGCACGATGATGCGCTGCTGTCCCTTGAGCGTTACGCCACCAGCAAAATTTTCAAGGACCAAGACCTTTTTGCCATCGGCACCCTGGGATTCAGGGGTGAGGCTTTGCCGAGTATCGCTGCGGTTTCGCGCTTTGATCTAACCACCCGGGCCGTAGCTGCCGACACCGGCACCGAGATCCGGGTGGCGGGCGGCAAAATAAAAGACGTTCGCGAAGTCGGTGCGCCGGTGGGCACCATGGTCGCGGTGCGGCAGCTGTTTTTCAATACGCCGGCCCGGCGCAAATTTTTGAAGACCATCGGTACCGAGACGGGGCACATCGCCGACATGGTCGCCAGAATCGCCCTGGGAGCGCCCGCGGTGCAGTTTCGCCTGACCCACAACGGCAAAACCGTTAAAGATTGGCCCGCGGCCTCAAAAGCCCTTGACCGGGTGGTGGATGTGTTGGGCCGGGATCTGAAAAACAGCCTGCATGCGGTTGAATTCATCGACAACGGCCTGTCGGTCGGCGGCTGGATCGCCTCGCCCCGGGTGAGCCGCCGCACTTCCCGGGCCATATTCATATACGTCAACGGTCGCTTTGTGCGCGACCGGATCGTTCAGCATGCCCTGTTTGAGGGCTATGCCCAGAGGCTGGTCAAGGGTCAGTTTCCGGTGGCGGTAATTTCGATCAAGCTGCCCTTTGATGCGGTGGATGTCAACGTTCATCCCACCAAAAGCGAAGTCCGCTTCGCCCGCCAGCAGGTTGTGCACGCGGCCGTCCGGCGCGCCGTGGCCCAGAAGCTGTACGAGGTCGATCTGCCCCGGTGGAGGCCCGCCGATCATACCACCCGCGTGCAGACGGATGCAGCGGCAAAGGTTTCAGAAGCAACCCCAAATGATTTCGGATTTCGGACTTCGGATCTCGGATTTAAAGGAACGAAATCCAGAATGCCGGTTTCACAGCAAATATCTGACGACCCCTATCCGGCAGACCGCATCGGATCTGATGTCACTCCGCACTCCGCAATCCCAAATCTGCAATCGGGGGACGCGCAACGCGAAATTTGGCAGCAAAAGCCCTTCGGTAGCATGCGTGTCATCGGCCAGTTTCACAACACCTACATTGTGTGCGAGTCGGAGCAGGGGCTGATCCTGATCGACCAGCATGCGGCCCACGAGCGCGTGCTCTATGAGCAGTTCAGCGGCCGCGCGACCGGTGCCGAGATATCCGCCCAGCGACTGCTGGTGCCGGAGACCATCGAGCTGGGCTACCGGGAAGCCGGTGTGCTTGCAAAGATGATTCCGGAATTCAGCCGGATGGGCCTGGATGTCGAGCCCTTCGGCGGCACCACCTTCGTGGTCAAGGCCGTGCCGGCCCTGCTGGCCGAGAAGGAGGTCAAACCGATTTTAATCGAAATGGTCGAAAAAATCGCCGAGATCGGTGCGGCCCCCGGTCTCGACCAGGCGCTGGCGCAATGCCGTATCGTGATGGCCTGCCACGGTGCCATCCGCGCCAACCAGGCCCTTTCAGATGCCCAGATCAAGGGGCTGCTCGACCAGCTCGACGGCTGCGACAATCCCTCCCACTGCCCCCACGGGCGCCCCACCTGGCTGCGCTGGGAGATGCGGACCCTCGAAAAATCGTTCAGGCGGATCGTCTGATGAATTCGATGAAATCGAATTCATCTTTTATTTGACAAACAGGCCCCCTTACCTTATTGTGTTTTTGTAAGGAGAAATCAGGAGGTCTCAGCCATGCAATCCGTGATTACATCAAAGTTTCAAACCACCATACCCAAAGATGTGCGGGAAAGACTCAAGCTTTCCATTCACGACACCCTGGATTGGAGTGTAGATAACGGGAGGATTGTCGTATTGCCCGTTCACAAAAAATTTTTAAACCACCGCAATCGCATAAAAACCGGATCCGGCAATATTGAAAACGACATTCAAAAAGCGCGCCAAAAAAGGGTGGGAAAATACCGGTGAAAAAGCTTATTATCGATACAAATGCGTTGATATCTTTTGTAACCGACAGGAACCCGGTCCAGCAGGATAAGATTGCCGCCCTGTTTGACAACGCGGCCCGCCTGAAGGTCAGGGTGCTCTGTCCCCAGAATGTGCTGACCGAATTTGTTTATGTAATGGATGCGGTGTATGGTATCGACAAAGCCGAGATAAGGGACATCATCAGGGATTTTATCAATTTACCGGGCATTGAATTTATCGATCATTTTAATCTGAAAACGCTTTTCGAACTCTGGCCAGAAAATATCCCCGACTATGGTGATGCCATCGTCGCGGTAGTTTGCAGGAACACCAAAGGAGCCTCAGTCGCTACCTTTGATCGAAAGTTCAAGGTAAAATTGAAGAAGCTCGGACTTGCCGTGTTTTCCTTTTGAAAGTGAAAATTATCATATCGTTATGCCGAGAGGAAAGTGTGGTTAATGATCGCGGCTGGAAGCCGCTCCCACAGGACGGCACCACGTGAAACAGGTTAATCGCCGGAGCGGCTTCCAGCCTTGATTTGATTCAACGTGTTTCGACTGAAAGAAGCGACGCTTCTCTCTAAGATATTTCTATGTTATTCACGCCAACCCCGTGAAATCCAAACTTTTTTCATTGGGCTAAATTGTTGCCCGAATCCATCAAAAAAATCAAAAAAATCTTGACTTTGGGCGGTTTCCATTCTATCATGCTTAGAATTACCGTCATCGGCCAAAAAATGATGAAAAATATTAGGCTATTAGGCGGGGCATGTGCCCCAAACGGTTGATGGGGGTAGATTCCAGCCCGGAAAGGAGGTGCAGGTTATCGGAATTACAGGGCAAATGACAAATTATTAGGCAAATTATTAGGCAAATTTTAACAATTTATGACGTTAAGGAGAAAACAAGATGAAGAAATTTTTATTTGCACTTCTGTGCGTACTGCTGACCGCCGGCTTTGCCTTTGCGGTAGACGTTGACCTCAAGGGCATGTACAATGTCAGGGGCAGCTACATCGACAATAGCGGTGGCGTCAGCGGCGACGCGTTCGATTACATGTACTACGATATGGAACTCGACCTGACCACCCGGCTGCTGGTGTCCGACAAAACCCGGGTCATCGTCAACTTCGAAATCCATGATGAGAACTGGGAGCCGGGGCCAAACGAGGACGACAGAAAAGAGCAAACCGGCCGTGGCCTGGACGACAATATCCACTTCAAGCGCGTATTCAGCTCCAACACCTTCGATGCTTACGGCACCGTTCTGG
>JAFDCJ010000457.1 GCA_019312835.1 Deltaproteobacteria bacterium | reverse complement strand
TGCCAAATCAAAATTCATAGTGCGGATACCATATTCAGTATCCAGTCTTTTACCATTCAAGGACCATTGTGATTGAGAGTATCAAGCCGAAAAACATATGCCAATAGTCCTCGGTCAGTAGCGATCTTAATACAACAGAGGACTTTTTTCCCATAATCTGGATAGTGAGTCACTGCATATTGCGTCAGCTAATAGAAAAAATTTTGGCTTGCCCACATGTGTATAAATCGTGCCTGAATCGAAAATTTCGAGGGCCCGGAAATTTGTTAGAGGTGCTGACCAAATATGTAATTTGAGGTTTTGTTAGATTGGGCTAAAAAATCTGAAATTTCGCTAAGGGGAAACTTGGGATATCACAACAGAAATCCAAATATCAGCCTTTAGTGATAATTTGAGATTATCCGCCACCTGCCAAAGGTTTGATATCATGCAATATCGCATCAAAATTGGCTCTTTTCCAAGCTTGTGCTTTTTTGCCAATTCAACAAATTACCTGAAACTAAAGATATACAGATAGTATCTGTAGTTTGCCAATAATGTTGGCGTCTTGGTAATGAAACATCAAATCTGCAACCAACACTCCAATGCTTATAAATACCGGGGCGATTTAATCAGAAAGGTGTTTGAATACTAGACGTTTAGTCTCTTGAAGTGCATCATGTAATTCACATGGGTGTTGCCGCCCATGGAATATTTTCGGGTGAACGGATTATAGTGGAGCCCGGTCAAATCCTGCAGTCTCAAACCGGAAGCCCTACCCCAGTTCTCGAGTTCCGCCGGTTTGACGAATTTGCGGTAGGTGTGGGTGCCCCTGCGCACCAGTTTCAGAATATATTCGGCACCGATGATGGCGAATAAAAATGATTTCGGATTGCGGTTCAGGGTTGCGAAGAAAATATCGCCGCCGGGTTTCACCAGTTTGCGGCAGGATGCAACCACCGATGACGGCTGCGGAACATGTTCCAGCAATTCCAGACAGGTAACCACATCAAAGCGATCCGCATGGGCAGCGGCATATGCTTCAGCCGCTGCCAGTTCGTATTTTATCCGCAACCCGGATTTCTCCAGATGCAGCCGGGCCACGGACAGGGGCGCCCGTCCGGCATCGATTCCGGTCACCCTGGCGCCCAGGGCCGCCATGGCTTCCGAAAGGATCCCACCCCCGCAGGCGACATCCAGGACGCGCTTGCCCGATAAGGGGCAATGGGTATTGATATAGTCCACCCTCAGCGCATTGATATCGTGCAAGGCCTTCTGGACACCGTTTTTATCCCACCAGATCGGCGCCATGGCCTCAAACTTCGCCAGCTCATCAGCATCGATATTGGCTCGATCTTTATCAGTCAGTTTTTCAATCATAAAATAAAATCGATTTCATCCATTTAAGAATCCGAAATCCCATATCCGCAATCACTTAACCTTGCCCCAGAGCTGGGAAATCAGCATCCCGCCGAGCATGAGCCCGCATCCCAGCAATCCCCTCAAACTCAATATTTCATTTAAAATCAGCCAGCCGCCGAGGGCCGCGAAGACGGCCTCCAGGCTCATGATAATGGATGCATGGGCCGGGTGGGTGTGGCGCTGAGCCATGACCTGAAAAGTAAAGGCCACGCCGCTTGACAAAATACCACCATATAAAATCGGCCAGGTGGCCTGAACCAGGGCATCCCAGGAAATATCTTCAAACACCACCGCCACCAGGAGGCTGAGGACGGCGCAAACCACAAACTGGGCGAATGCCAGTTTAACCGATTGTATCCTGGGTGACAACCACCCGATCATGAGAACCTGTCCCGCCCAGAAAAAGGCGCAGAAAAATTCAAGCAGATCGCCGAATTCAATGGTAAATCTCTCGGTGACACTGAGGAAATAAAGCCCTATGGCCGCCAGTACGGCTCCGATCCAGCTTCCGGGATTGGTTGACTGTTTAAAGAAAAGCGCCAGAATCGGCACGAGCACCACATACAGGCTGGTAATAAAGCCCGCTTTGCCGGCCGTGGTGTAAACCAGCCCGACCTGCTGCAAGGACATGCCCATAAACAACAAAAAACCGGCGGACAACCCGCCGAACACCACCGGTTTCCAGCCAGGGCGGGGCATCATGTTTTCGGCAGACGCGCGTTGATCCCGGCTGATGAACAACAGCGGCAGCAAGGAAAGGGAGCCCAGGATAAAGCGGGCGGCATTGAATGTGAAGGGCCCCACATAGTCCATGCCCACCCGCTGGGCCACAAACGCAAAGCCCCAGATGGCAGCTGTAATCAATAACAATACATTGGATCGAAGCGTCTGGATATCCATGGGCACCTGTTGGGTTGGCGGTGACTAGCGACGATCCGGGACCATACAATTCGGAACGTTTTGAGTCAAGTCAAAGAAAATGTTGACAGTCCATCTGTTTTTTGAAACTTTTTGGTCATCGATTTAGATTTGATATTATGCCGCATCTGGCGGGCATATACGCTCTAGGGAGCGGATAAATCCGCTGGAAGCGCGAAACCATGCCTTTGGATTAAGAACCCTGAACCCACTGATAAGGAGCCTGGATATGAATTTAGCCAAATTCCCCCGCCGGCGCTACACCGCCGGGCAGACCCCGATCGAAAAACTGGGCCGTCTGTCAGAATCCCTGGGAGGCCCCACCATTTACATGAAACGGGACGATTTGCTGGGACTGGCCGGCGGCGGCAACAAAACAAGAAAGCTGGAATTTCTGGTCGCCGAGGCCCTGGCCCAGGGGGCCGATACGCTCATCACCTGCGGTGCCGTCCAATCCAATCATTGCCGCCTGACCCTGGCCGCTGCCGTCAAAGAAGGTTTGCAGTGCCGCCTGGTTCTGGAAGAGCGGGTGCCCGGCAGCTATAACCCGGAGGCCGGCGGCAACAATTTTTTATTCCGCTTGCTGGGAGTTGAAAAAATCACCGTGGTCTCAAGCGGTACGGACATGATGCAGGCCATGCAGCAAGAAGCTGAGGATGTTGCGTCCCAGGGTCGCACGGCCTATGTCATTCCCGGGGGTGGATCGAACCCTGTCGGTGCCACCGGCTATGTCGCCTGCGCCCAGGAAATTCTGGGGCAAATGTTCGAAGACAATCTTTGCATCGACCGGGTCGTCTGCGCCAGCGGCAGCACCGGGACCCACGCCGGTTTGGTCACCGGGTTTTACGGCACCAACAGTCAGTTGCCGGTTATCGGCATGAATGTCAGCCGGCCCAAAGCCGAGCAGGAGGAGATGGTTTACGCGCTTGTTAAACAGACGGCACTGCATGTCGGGATCACGGCAGATATTCCCCGGGAGGCCGTTTTGTGCTTTGGTGACTATGTGGGGCCGGGTTACTCTCTGCCCACCGAACAGATGGCCGAAGCGGTTCGGATGCTCGCCCGGCTTGAAGGCATCCTGATGGATCCCGTCTACACCGGCAAGGCCATGGCCGGATTGATAGACCTGGTTCGCCAGGGATATTTCAAAGCGGAAGAAAACGTGCTCTTCGTTCACACCGGCGGATCGCCGGCGCTGCATGTCTATATGTCGGCCGTACTGGATTAGGCGTTTGGCACAGATATAGCGCAGGTTGTTGCTGTTTTATCATTCCTGCGGGGGCCATTGGGTCGCAATTACAATAAACACCTGATTTCTGATTGTCATGCCGAACTTGATCCGGCATCCAGTATTGTATGGAGTTGAAAAAGCCCTGGATTCCGGGTCAAGCCCGTAATGACGATACGCAAGCATTCGTGGTTTTGTATTGGCAGCGCCGCCATGAAAGCAGGAATGGCAACCGTAATCGGAAAGAAATTGCATCGATGAAAATCGCAGAATTAAAAACACCCGCCTTTTTAGTCGATCTGCCCAAATTAAAAACCAACATCCGTCGTATGCAGGAGCGGGCCGTCAAACAGGGCGTCCGCCTGCGGCCCCATGTCAAAACCCACAAGACCGCAGAGATTGCCCGCCTGCAAGTTTCGGACAAGGCCTCGGGCATTACGGTTTCCACCCTGGCCGAGGCGCATTTTTTCCAGAAGGCCGGGTTTGACGACATCACCTATGCCTTTCCCATCACCCCCAACAAATTGGATGAGGCCGCTGACTTGACCCGCCGCCTGGCGCACTTTCATATCCTGATCGATCAGCTGGCAACGGCCCGGGCAGTCGAGACCTATGGCCGCGACAATCATGTCTGCTTTTCGGTATTGCTGAAAGTGGATTGCGGCTATCACCGCGCCGGCGTGGATCCAGCATCGCCGGAAAGCATTCAGCTGGTTGACGAAATACAGTCATCCCGGCATATGCGCTTTAGTGGCATTCTAACCCACGCCGGGCATTCGTATCGCTGCCGCAACCGGAAGGAGGTTATGGCCGTCGCCCGACAGGAAAGGGACGTGATGGTGGCATTTGCCGCACGCTTGAAGCAAAGCGGCATTGGTTGCGAAACCGTCAGCGTCGGTTCTACTCCGACGGCGGTGCATGCCCCCGGCTGGCGGGGGGTGACGGAAATTCGACCGGGCAATTATGCCTTTTTTGACAAGTTCCAGGCGGATATCGGCTCATGCCGCCTGGGGGAGGCAGCGGCAACGGTATTGACCACCGTGGCGGCGCACTACCCGCAGCACAATCAACTGCTCATCGACGCCGGTGCCCTGGCGCTTTCCAAGGATCCAGGCGCCGTGCACATCGATGACCGGGTGGTTTACGGGGCGGTAAGGGGGCATCCCGGGTTGAGGCTTTTCAGCATCTCACAGGAACACGGCCTGATTAATAGTGAAGCGCCCATCGCCTTCAACGATTTTCCGGTCGGCAGCCTGATGCAAATCATCCCCAACCACTCCTGCCTGACCGCGGCTTTATTTGACAGATACCATGTGGTCGAAGAAAACCGGGTGATTAACGAGTGGCGGCCGATGAGGGGATGGTAGCAGTCATATGGTATCTGCGGCATTTGTGAAATTGCGCGCCAAATGAGTGAAAAATCCCCCTCGATCCCCCTTTGTCGAAGGGGGAAGATGACAATTGGGATGTGATACAGGCCTATTTACTAGCGCTTTCTCAAGAGGATAAAAGAGGGCGGCAAGTGAACATCTCCAATCATTTCGTGAAATATTTGGAATTCGGAACTTACTATTATGATCGCGTTGAAACATATCAGCTTTATTTTGTCCGAAGGGCTGATGTTTTTCACTTTCTGGCCTCTCACCAGAAAGTGAAAAGAGGATTTTGCTCTGCGTGCTTTGCGTCTCGAGCGAAGCGGGCGGTGATACCATGATGCTTTGCAACGGTTTTTTCAGTAAATATATCATTAACAATTAAATATTGTGTTCACTTCAACAACATGGAGATAAATATGTCAGAAGGAATCATAGACGAATTTCAGAAGCAGCGGGAAGCGTTGAACCAGCTGGTGATGACGTACGCCGGTCAGGGTACCAAACGGTTTTACAGCCTGGACGCCCAGGCCTACCGCCAAGGGGCCCTGCCGGTTAAAATCAAGGAACTGCTTGGCCTGGTGGCCTCCTTTGTGTTACGCTGCGATGACTGCATCAAATATCACATCATCCGCTGTTTTGAAGAAGGCGTCAGCGACCAGGAATTGGAAGAAGCGCTTCTCATCGGACTGGTGGTCGGCGGAACCATCACCATCCCGCACCAGCGCAGAGCCATGCAGGCCTGGGATGAACTCAAAAAGAATCCACCTCAAATGAGGATGTGAAAAAAATATACCATTTTTATTTACTTTTTTTCTTATTGCATCCGATATATTTCTGGACGTATCAAATAACCCTATGATATTAATAGCATTCGGTTAGAGTCTGATATTAGCATGATTTTTGCTTCAATTTTTCTAAATCTTCAAACCAGCGCCAACTCGCTCTGATTTTTAGGGAGGAAAATTATGATTGGACGCTCAGCAACAGAACAAATCGAAAATGAAACTTCTGTAAAACAGCTGCTATTTATCTTTTTCGTTTGTATGGCCATGGCGGCAGGCTTGGGCTTGTCCGACCTGCGTGCGGACGATGATGATCCGGATGATAACAACAATGGATCTGAGGTGGTATTTCAGAATGACGCCCAGTTGCAAAAAGCCGACAACGTTGCCAGGCAGGCAGCACTGCAGGACCAGGAGGTCAATGATTTAATCGAACTGGGACGGTATCGAGCCGCCGAGGCATTGTATTTGGAAAAAGTTGAAACGTATGAACGGCAGATAACTCGCATGCGGGCAGCCGGCTGGGGCTGGGGTGAAATCGCGCATAAGCTCGGCGTCCATCCTTCTTTTCTGGGCCGGGGCCATACCCCCATCACCTTCGAAGAACGGGTGAATCAATCAAAACCCTCCGATATAACCGCCAGGCCGAAAAAGACCCCCAAACATGCCGATGTGGCCTATGCCAACGGCAGCTATCATCCTAAAAGCAAGGGTCTTGCGGTAGGCCACAGCAAAAACAACAGCAGCAATCGCGGCGGCGGTCGCGCAGGGAGCAAGGGCGGTGATAAAGGCGGCGGCAACGGCGGTGGCAACGGCGGCGGGAAAAAATAACCTTACAGGCTCGCTTTCAACTTCCGAGACCGTTCAAGATCACTTGGAAGCCATCTCACAAAAGCGTACCTTTGAGATGGCTTCTAGTCAACCCGCGACGATTCCTCGGCCGTGTCCTCCAAATCGTCTAAACGGTCCTGTTCCTGGTTCTTGACGGAACGGGCCTTGTCGATGGGGTCCTTTATCCTGTGCGCCAAATCATGAGCCACTTCATCGGTCATCTTTCGAATCGCCCCTTTTTCAGCCTCTTCCCCGCTATTGCCTGAACAACCCCACAGGGAAAGTCCTGCCATTAGTGCGGCCACCGTAATGTGGAAAAATAGTTTTTTCATGCCTTGTCACCATTAGAGTTTTTCATAAATGCCAAATCCTGCTTGTTGCGCTCGATCATGCGGGCTTCAACTTCTTCGAGCTCCAGTCCCATGAGGATTTTGTAAGCATTGTATTTGGTCTTGCAAAAATAGATATCAAAGGGATCCTTTTTGCCGTTGCGGCGAAAAATGCGGATACCGGGAATCTCATCTTTCTGGATGTACTCGTTTTCTGCGTTGATCAGCAGCGGCTCGACATCGTGCTTGTTCAGCCACGGTATGCAGGCGCCCTCCATGCCGAGCGACGGATCCATGATCGAGCGCAGCTTCTCGGTCACACCGCCCACCGCCAGAATGATATCTCCGGTCAGCGAGCCGGTCACCCCGTAACGCTGATTGACCGGCTGCTTGATGTAATCCGACATCAGGGCGATATCCATGGCCACCGAGGCGCTGTCGCCTTCCACGCCGCCGTGGGCCTGGATATATTCCACATACATTTCGTGTCCGACATAGGGTGCGCCGATTTTGTTCATCCCCTTCTTGATGGAAGCCCTGACGTTCTGGGCTGCGGCTTTGGCAATATCGCCGATTTTGCCGGGCGCCACAACCGTATCGGCAGTACCGACATTGATCTGACAGTGAATCGGCAGCGGCTGTCCATACATCTGTCCGCTTGATTTGGATTGAATGACCGCCAGGCCGACCACATACCCGATGGAGTCGGTCAGCGATCCGATATATTTTTTAAGGTTGTTTTTATGCTCGCCGATTTCTTTGGAGATACCGCCCTCCAGGCTCAAGTGCTCCTGCATGGCCTCACGGATATGCTGGGGGCCCACCAGGGGAGCCCCTTCCAGAATCGCTTCAAATTCAGCCGCTTTAATGATACCGTTAATGGGGCGCAAGATACTGCTTAGTTTGCCGTCTGACGCCCGACAGCGCAATTCCTTGGCGATTTCCAGAACAGCCGCACGGGAGAATTCACGCACAATGGGTTTAAAATCCTCCGGCAAGCGCCGGCCGTAAATGTGCTCGCTTCTCTGGCGGACGCTCTCATAGCCTTCCTTTTCGATGACCTCGCCCCAGGCCTCTTCGAATTCATTCGCCAGGTTGTTGATTTCCTGTTTGACATACTGGGCGATCTGCTGGATATTTTTTTCGTTCTCGGGAACAGCGCTTTCCATCTGGATGATTTCCCCTTTGTCTTCAATCCGGCTGAGAAACGCGCCGTCCCCTTCTTCCTGAAGGTAGGCCAGGGTATCATGGTTGCAGCAGGCCACAATGATATTGTCGGCTCTCAGATGATTCTCGGATCGATCGGCCGCGCCGCTGCCGGTGCTGCGCCCGCCTTCAAGGATGTACTCTTTGTTCTGCATGATCTCCAGCAAATCCGCCATGTAGCCGATCTTGACCAGGGTTTTCAACTCGTCGATGTAGATAATCGGTGATGTGGCGTGGGCGCCCAGATAGGCCCTCATGTGGCAGGGGGTTTGCAGATTTCCCGATTGGTAGGGGTCGTGGCGGAAGCCGCCCTTCATATTGCGGGCACTGGGTTCAGAAACCCTGGCCATCAGATCCTGGCCCTTGCGTGGGTCGTAGAGTACTTCCGGGACCATGTCCTGCACATGCTTGACTTCGTTTTTAGTGCCCGCGCTGGTTTCACGCTGGATGGCTTCCTGGGCCCGATGATTATTTTCCTGCATATACATAAAAATGGACCCCATCCCGGCGAGCCCGGCGGCGATAAAGGCCGGGGGGAAATAAAAACCGCCGGCGGCCCCCAGGCAGGTGGCAATGATCAAGGCAATTTTCACTTTGCGGGCTGACTGGATCTGATCGGATAGACTGAACTGGTCACAATTGTTGCGTGCGGTTTCAATCGCAATGTTTAAATCCGTTATGATGACATCCATCATGGCCGGGTGTTCGTAGGCAAAACGGACGTGGTTGCGGTCCTTGCCCGGATAAGCCACAATCATTTCTGTCGGCCGAAGATAATCGCCGATGGACTTTTCCAGGACCTCTTTGAACATGTTGGCCAGCATGGATTTGCCGGTCCCCGGCCGGCCCACCATGAGAATGTGCCCCTTGTTTTGAGCAATTTTTCGAATGGCCCTTTTAGCGCGATCCTGGAAGATAACACAATCAATCGGATCATCAGGAATGCTTATTTGCGAGGTATCAGAGAAGACGCCCAGACGTTGTTCCAGATTCGCAGGATAATCCAGCAGTTCTTTTATCCACAAATAGTCATTTTCGTTGTAATCATTAGGCATTGCTAGTCCCGTTAATGGAATCCAGCAGGTAAAATCTGCCGGCCTCCGATATCATGGCGCGTTTCTCAAATTCGGAATACACATGGGGCAAATTTTTGCGCAGCGGCTCCAGCGCCCTTAAATCGTGCAGGATGGAAATGTCGGTGTGCATTCTATCCTGCTCGCTGTCAGATAGCAGGACATAGCTGAGCGATATGCCGATCTGCAGGTGGTTTAGGATCGGCTGGATGAGGTTTTTTTTAGTTAATTCAAGATTGAGTGATTTAAATACATCCAGATACACTTCGGGCAGGGCCGCTTTGGAATAGTCAATTTCAAACTTTTTGTTAAAAAACAGTTTGATGGGGGTGGCCTGCCCTTCAATGCACAGGTTGAATGCGCGGCTGAGGCTGGAATCTGATTGCAGCGCTTGCTCAAGCAAATGCATATACCGGAGAAGACGGCAGTCTTTTAGGCAAAAGTCGATTGTATTATTTTCCGTCAAGACACAGGCCTTTTGAGCGCCGCCAGTATGATAGGTGATGAGCTTGTGGGTCGCCTCCGGGTCGTGGGAGAGAAAGTCATACCCGCGCAATTCAAATAAATCCTCGTCAATATACGCCTTATTGAGAACGACACCGACGTCTTTGGAAATGAAGTTGCCCAGATATTTTATTTTATCTTCGATACTGCCCTGGAGCTTCAAGTAGGAATAATTGCCGCCGACATCCTCGCAGATTCCGACGATTTGAAATATTTTGCGGGGATCCAGTTGCACTAATTTCTTGGCCACCGAATCATATGGTCTCAACTGGTCGACAATCTGATTTAAATGGTACTCAAGGTGGGGATCCTTCAGCTGGGGAATTACCAGTTTATAGCGGGAAACGATCACATCCGGTGATAACCATGAGTTGGTTTTCAGGCGTTTTTTCGCGCCGGGCAGAATGTTGTGCAGCGCTTTGCGTATTTTTTTCACAGGGCCCAGCCTGTAATGGACTTCGCCGCCGATCAGCTTTTTCTTTATTTCGATGGCATTGGGATTCAGCAGATAACGCCCGATGGCTGAAAGGTTATATTCTTTGCAGGGTCCGGCAACCGGGCCCTCAACCATCAGGTCCAGGTCAATATCTGAAAACCGCCCGTCAGAAATAATCCATACCTTGCTGTTTTTATAGGACATGCTGTAATCACCGGTTATTGATACGCTGGGACGGCCCTGGGCTTCTCATTTCCAGAAAATGTTTAGAATATCCCCGTTTTCAGTATTCTGCCAATTTAGGCCGTTCTTTGAACCGCCGCGCTGCGGCCGCAACCCGAGTAGGCCCAACACTACCTCACGCTTATTTCTATGGTACTATATCGGTAATTTTTTAGCTAAGTTGAGGTATTTTTACCCTGACTGACAACCGAGAATTTGAGTTTGATATGGCAGCCAGTTATATGATACTAGTCTAACTGAGTGGAGACGCTCAATTCGGTGTTATCTGTTAATCGTCGTTAAGGCTAAATCGAGGGCGTTCATCTGTAAACCGATGACAGATGAACGGGCAAACAGACGGCTTTCCGTTGACACGATTGGCCAGTAACACATATTTTCCAACTTATTCATTTGAAATTATTGATTATTATTAGCCATGGCCGAAATCAAACCGTTCAGAGCCTGGAGATACAATGGCGAACTGGCGAAAAACATCAGTGAGTTGACATCTCCGCTTTTTGATGTGGCTTCCGAAAAAGAAAAGGCCGCCCTGTACAGCAATCCCCACAATAGTATCCATCTTTCAATCCCCTGCGGGGAGTGCCCCACGGAAAATGCTTCCCGAACCCTTGGCCGGTGGAAAGCCGAGGGCTGCCTGCAGAGAGACCCCGAGGCTGCGATCTATGTTTATTACCAGTATTTCAAGCTTCCCGGGGATCCTTCCCGCTATTGCCGCAATGGCTTTATCTGCAAGATCAGGATCTACGATTGGCAAGAAAATGTTATCTTGAGGCATGAAAACACCATGCCGGGATCCGTGGATGAGCAGGTCGCATTGCTGGCGGCAACCCGGCTGAATGCCAGCCCGACCCACGGTCTTTATACCGACGAGAAATTTGAACTCGAGGAATTTATGGACGCCAGCATGCAACATCCGATCTGCCAGGCCGAAAACTATCTGGGTGTCCGCGACGTGCTGGGTGTAATCAGCGATCCGGCGGTTATTGAGCGCTTCAGAACAAAAATGCAACATAAACAGGTGATTTTAGCAGATGGTCATCATCGCTACGCTGGATCGTTGGCCTACATGAAGCAGCAAGCATCGGCCAATCCAGAACATACCGGCCATGAAAACTATAACTTTCATTTAATGTGGCTGACGAACACGGAAACCCAGGACCTCAAAATACTGCCTACCCACCGTCTGATCAGACAACTGGATAATTTTGACGAAACAGCGATTGTCGAAAGATTGGCCGAGTATTTTACCGTCAAACCGGCACCCAATCCGGATGTTATGCCTGAAATCATCGCCGGTAAGTTGTGGACCTTCGGGTTGATCTTTGCCGAAAATGCCTACCAGGTCAGATTGAAGCCGGAGGTTCACGACACCATGAGGTGGAATTTTCCGGATGAAGTTAAGGCCCTCGATCTGACCGTCATGCACTATTTTATCATCCAGGAAATTCTGGGCATAAAAGGCCGCGAACAAAGCACATCGCCGTGTATCAAATACGAAAGGAGTTTTGGAGCCTGTCTGACCCAGGTTTTGCAAAAAAAGGCCCAGTTAGCCCTCATTACCAATGAAATATCGATTTCGGAGGTAAAGACTGTCTGCAGCAGCGGATACACCCTGCCCCAAAAATCCACCTTTTTCTGGCCGAAGGCGATATGCGGATTCGTATTCAGTTCCATTTGAACCTGCCTTTAAACCCATTCAGACGTCCGATGGCTGCGTTGTCAGCCGATACAAAATGCTCACGTAAATATTCGCTCATAGCTCAAAGCTGAAAGCTCAAAGGCGGAATTTCAGCTCGTCTGAGCGAGTCTCAGGAGGGATTCAGACGGGAAGAAATATTAATTATTTTCGGATATTACTAATTTTTTGCTTTGACTTCCAAGTGGCTGTTTTCTATACTTGATAGATGGCCATTGGATCCGGCTGAACGCCGGGACCCATTCTGCCAATATTCCAGTATGCCATTACTCCAGTGAGTAATAAGCACCTGATTTATGAGGGATTTAATGAAATATCGTATATGGTTCGTAATGCTAATTGTTTGCATGATGGGGCAACCGGTGGGGGCGATCACGCCGGAGGCGGCGCGCAAGGAACTGGCGCAGGACAATATCCCCTATACGGTGGAAGCGCTGGTGGATCATGTCGAAAAAGGGGACACGGAAGTGGTTGGCAGGTTTTTGGCCATCGGAATGGAGGTGGACGCCGCCAACGAATTTGGCGAGACCGTTTTGATGCTGGCCTCCGAGCAAGGACATCTGGCAATGGTCGAACTGCTGCTGGTCAACAACGCCGATGTCAACGCCCGGGACCTTGCCAAGCGCACCGCCCTGATGAATGCCGCCCAAAACGGTCATACCGGGATTGTCAAACTGCTGCTGAACCGGGGGGCGGATGTCAACGCTGCCTCGCAGTGGAAGTCCAGCGCCCTGCACGAAGCCAGCATGAACGGTCATTACGAGGTGGCGCAAATTCTGTTAACGGCCGGCGCGGATGTCACCATGATCAACAATGCCGGGCACACGGCTCTGGTCGAAGCCATCATCGAAGGTCAGGAGTCCATCTCGCGGCTGCTGATCTCACGGGGGGCCGATGTCAACGCCCGGGATACGAGCGGGTTTTCAGCAGGCGAAACCCCCTTGATCGTGGCCGCCAGCAAGGGTAAAGCCGAAATCGCCGCCCTGCTGATTGCCAGCGGCGCCAAGGTAAACACAAGAACCAAAGATGGTCAAACCGCCCTGATTTACGCAGCCCGGGCTCCCGGTGATCGCAGTGCCATCGCCAAATTATTAATTGAAAACGGTGCCGATGTGAATGCCGAAGACAACCGGGGAATGACAGCCCTGACCTATGCCTTAAAAAATCGGGATGTCCTGCTCTTCAAGATCCTGATGGAATCCGGCGCCAAGGAGTAACTGTGGCGCAGAGTAAAAAAGGGAACCACATCCTGCAGAGCTGATCATCCTCATCTGAGGTTAAACCGGCAAAAAGTTATCCGTTGTTCGTTAATTGAAATCGATAAACAATTACCCCAAACAGATACCGCACAACCCTGCCTTTAGGCCGACCCATACACCTGGGAATCTTCCAGCATGATTTCCATCCTGGCCAGATCGACTTCTGATATGTGAAGGATTTCGGCTTCAGGCGTTGCAACCAGCACCAGGGACGGCTCCTCGTCCAGGCCGATGCCCAATTTGCAGCAGGCCTTGTCTGCCAGCCGCACCAGGGCCAGCAGCAAATTATTCGAATCGAATTCCTCCTCGTGATGGTCGCGGGCTATCGCGCTGTATTTGGCAGGCAGATTCCAATGTGACATCAAAGAATGACCATGATTCGTGTGCAGGGTGTTCATGGCTTCGACCAGTAATGCATCCGACGGTTGGGTCCTCAATTCATTGGAATGTTTGAGCTCATCGATAACGGTCAAAATAAACAGCATCCCCACATCATGCAGTAATCCGGCAAAAAAGGCTTCATGGGCCAGGGCATGCAGTCCGCATTGTTTTGCCAGCCAGTTGGAGCCCATGGCACAACCAACTGAGTGCCGCCAGAGTTTGCGCATGATGTCGTGCACAAAAGGATCTTTGGAACGAAAATTATGCTCGTGGGTGACGAGCATAACGATATTGGAAACTTCGTTGATACCCAATCGAACAATGGCATTGCGAACGGTGGACACTTGCTGAAGCCCCTTGTAAAAAGAGGAATTGGAGACACTGAGCACTTTGGCCGTCAGGGACTGATCGCTGACGATCAGCTTTTCGATCAACCGCAAATCCGGCTCTTCTTTGGCGATTTCCTGCTGGATGCGCAGGGCGGTTGCATTAAACACGGGCAGATTGGCATCGCTGGAGGTCAGGTGCCTGTCGACGATATCTATAAATGAGGTCTCCTGGCGCATATTTAGCCTTTCAAAAGACGCTGCAATTCCGGCAGCGGTCGCGGTTTGTGTAATCGAGGCAGGCTGCGAAGCACCTCGTCAATTGAGGTGAGTCCTGCCGCAGCTTTAACCAGTCCATCTTCTAGCAGGGTGACAAGACCGGTGTATTCGATACTGATTTTGCGAATGTCCTGGCTGGTCTTCTGCTCTATGATGGCATTGCGGACCATTTCGTCGAGAATCAGCAGTTCAAAAACCCCGACGCGCCCCTTATAACCGGTGTACTGGCAATGGCCACAGCCGGTTCCTTTGCGAAACTCCGCCTTCCCTAATTCATGGGGTGTGTATCCAATGCGTTGAAGATCGGCGGGCGACGGCTTGTATGTCGTCATGCAGTGGGGGCATATTTTTCTCAGCAGTCGCTGGGCCATCACACTCACCACCGTCGAGGAGATCAAAAAAGCTTCGATGTTCATGTTTAAAAGTCGGACGAGACCGCCGATACTATCCTCGGTATGGAAGGTCGTCAGCACCTTGTGGCCGGTCAAGGCCGCCTGGACGGCCACTTCGGCTGAAAACCGGTCCCGGATTTCACCGATCACGATAACGTCCGGATCCTGACGCACAATGTGCCGCAGGGTCTCTTCGAAAGTCAGACCGATCTTCGGATTGATGGAGCATTGGGAGATGCCGTCTATCACATATTCAACGGGCTCCTCAGCCGTGATAATACTTGTTTGCGGGTCATTGATGTGATTGATACAGCTGTAGACTGTGGTGGTCTTGCCCGAGCCGGTGGGACCGGTAATGATGATGACACCACTTGGGACGTAGAGCGCATCCTGTTTAAAGCGGGTTAAAATCCAACGGGACAATCCGATATCCTCAATATCGAGCAATACCCCCTTGCGGTTCAAAAGCCGCATGACGATCTTCTCACCATGCACCGTGACATAGAATGACACCCGCAAATCTATGTGTCCGCCGGGATATTCGAAATAAAACCGCCCTCCCTGGTGCCGGCGTCTTTCGGTGATGTCGACTTCACACAGCACTTTGATCCGGTTGGTGAGCGCCGGCATGACTTCGGCCGGGAAGTCCTGGAAATGAATCAAGACCCCATCCTGGCGGAATCGCACCCGCATTTTATCTTTTAACGGTTCAATGTGGATGTCGCTGGCATCCCTTTCCACAGCGGCACGCAGGAGTTCATCCGCCAGACGCATAATGGCGTTTTCGTCCGAAGCCGAGAGATCCTTTTTGAGGTTGCCGCTCAGGCACTTGCTAACGGCACGCCTGATGGCGGTTTTGCGGGCGATGGCCGGTATGAATTTATCACCGAAAACCTGTTTGACGGCCTCAAGGTCCTGGGCGTCCAGCGGATTCGCAAATGCGATCAGCAACCCGTCATCCTGCTTCTGAATCGGGATCACCGGATGCTTTTCATACCACTTGGCCGACGCCCTGGAGAAAAGCTTGGGATCGATCTCGGTGAATTCGGGCTCGACCTGGGGAAACCCCATTTGCAGCGACAGCACCTCAATCAAAACCTGTTCGTCGATGAGACGCTGTTCCAGCAGGATCTCCCCCAGCTTACGGCCGTTTTCTTCATCGGCCTGTATACTCAGAGCCCGTTGGAGGTCATCGGGTTTAAGGTATCCCAGCTCGACCAGGATCGTGCCGATACACATGGGCAGACGGCTTTCCCTGACCGCCTTTTTAATTTCATCATCGGCGATGATGTTGAGCTCTTTCAATACTTCCAGCAGGGACCGCGGGGTTTCGAGCTTGTTTTGAACCCGGGTGGCATATTCAACCTGCTTGGGGACCAATAGCTTTTCCTGCAGGAGAAGGTCCACAATGGGATTCAGACCGCACTCGGCATTCGTCCACAACTCATCGGTGGTCGGCGGAATTGGCGTTTGCATACGTTTTAACCATTACTTTATTAATGGCGCCTCTGATGACGCGAACAATCGTTGATGGGAATAACATCGACCAGTTAGGTAAAAACTTTAGAATCGGAAAGGTTATGGAGTTGCGCTTCCACCCCTTAAATATTTTTAATCTGCTTTTTAAAACTCCGGCTCAAGCAACTATTTCAGAATATAAAATGCCATCAATTTCTGCCTGTCATGCCGGACTTGATCCGGCATCCAGTGTTGTAAGGTCTTGAGAAAGGGATGTGAGAAAGAAGGGGGGGATTGTCTATCGGAAACTATTTCAGGGCCGTAATATACTCATTTCAATGTCATCCGGAACAGGAAGGTATGAATTTCCTCGCTGGCGGATCTCAGGGTCTTTTTGATTACCCGGATGTTAAACATGGTTTCAAGAACCTTATAAAAATCTTTGCTTAATTTTCGCATTTCCCCGGCCAGAATCACCTCTCCACCGGTTTTGAGGCTATTTTTAAACAGCATCTGCAGCGGTTGGATGTCTTTTTCCCTGTAGGAGACTTCAGATGCCACGATATAGTCGAATTGACCCGATAACCGGGGTCGGTTCCAGTCCAGCTCCTGGATGTTGAACTGACATTGATTGATCAGCGCATTGGCCCGGGCAAACTGGAGGGCATCCGGATTATATTCGGTCATAAGGATGTGATGGCCGAAAGCGGCTGCCACGATGCTGACCAACCCGATTCCGCCGCCGATCTCTAAAAAGCGCTTGTCTTCAGCCACCGGCATCTCTGCCAGATAACCTGCCAGAACCCAGGAGGCCGGCCATATCTTGGCCCACAACGGGAAGTCTTGCATAACATCATCGGCATGAATAAAGCGCTGCAAATCTTTTGGCAGCAAAATTTGAAACCTGCGTCCGTTGATCGCCAGTTCGTTAACATCGGTTTCATATTCCTTATAAAAATCATCGAGGGTAAGCATTTTTTGGGCTCCGACTAAGTCTGTGGATCATCAAACTAAGTTGTTGCAAATACGTTGTCGCTGAATAACACCGTTGCGGGTTGCGCGTTACGGGGTGCGCGGTTTGTGTGGCAAAAGAACCGATGCTCGGTATCGCGCAACCCGCAACGCGTGACCCTATATCTTACGAAACACATAAGACAACTCATCCATTTGTCTTAGAAACGAAATTTCAAGTGGCAGCCGTTCGTGACACCCGATGATGAGAAGACCGCCCGGCAACAGGCTGTCTAAAATGCCGGTCAATGCTCTTGTCTGCGCCTCTTTGCGGCAATAGGTCAAGATATTGTTGCGCAGGCAGATAATATGGAAATCGCTGCCGGGCGGATCGGTTGACAGGTGATGGATTTGCCAGCGAATACCACTTCGCAGGTAATCTTTTATCACCAACTGCCGGCCACCCCTGCGAGGCTCAAAATAAAGGTCACACCAGGCGGCAGGGACCTCTTTGAGACTGCTGCGGTTATAAGTACCGCTGCGGGCCCGCTCGAGGTAGTGCGGATGTCGGTCGGTGGCCAGCAATTCCAGCGCCGGCAAGGATTCAAGCCGCTGTCGCAGACGTTCCCAGATGATTTTAAAACTATAAACTTCCTCGCCGCAGGCGCAACCCGCCGACCAGATTTTCAGTTCCGGCGCAGCCCTGGCGATCATGTCCGGCAGCCACCGGGTCTGGATCATTTCCCAGAGCCCTCGATCCCGGAAAAAACGGCTGATGGAAACGCTCATCAGCAATTCACAATCGCGACGCTTGTCCGGCGCATGTTCCAAAATTTTCAGGTAGTCCGTGACGCTGCGACAATCCAGCTGCAGCATATGGCGCTGAATTCTCTTCTTTACGCCCTTGCGTACGTTGCGATACCCCGACCATGAATAGTTCAGGTACGCAAGCAGTATGCGAAATTGGTCATCGTCCATGATCTGAATTTATGGTTACTACAAAGCCCGCTTAATTACAATCTGCCAAGGCATGCGGATAATCAATCCCGGACAATCCGGTGTTGTGTTCCAAAGCTACCTGCCAATAAGAATGGATTCGTTTTGCGATAAATGAATCCCGCGCCAGGCTGCAAATCTATGTAGGGGCGGGGTTTATCCCCGCCCTTAGCAATAAACACAGAGGTTTCCGGGCGGGGATAAACCCCGCCCCTACGAAAAAATCATCAGGGTTGTGCCGTATTATGGCTCATTGCATTTTGATGATTATTTTGGGCACAATACCGGCACCCGTGATGAAAATTCTCTGAAATTTATTTACAAATAAAACCTTGTATCTGCCATATTTGGTCGTTATATTATTTTGTTAATTAAATTGTTGCACCTTCTATAGAAGCCTACTTAGATTATCTCTATTCGAATAACAAATCCGCCGGCGACGGATTAAGATTGAATTGAGCGCTTTTTGCCCAATTAGACCGGGAGGGAAAGGATGTCGGATTCCGAGATGTACGATTTGATTATTATCGGGGGAGGTCCAGGCGGACTGTCGGCGGGCATTTATGCCATGCGGGCGGCATTAAAAACAGTTCTGGTTGAAATGGGGGCTCCCGGTGGCCAGGTGAATAATTCCGATTCAGTCGAAAACTGGCCCGGTGAAGAGCACATCGGCGGCGCCGAACTGGCCATGAAATTTTCATTGCACGCTCAGTCCTACGGTCTGGAATTACGCTCGGATGAAGTGGTTGCACTGGAACCGGGCTTGGAATTTCACACGGTTAGATTGGCCGGTGGAGATGTGCTGCGATCCCATGCCGTGATTCTGGCTACCGGCGGTAACCCTCGTAAACTGGAGGTCCCGGGGGAGGATGATCTCTACGGTCAGGGCGTTTCATACTGTGCCGTGTGCGACGGCTTCTTCTTTCGAGATAAAACCGTGGTGGTGGTGGGCGGCGGGGACACCGCTGCGGAGGAATCCCTCTACCTGGCAAAACTGGCCAAGCAGGTTTATCTGGTCCACCGGCGGGATGAACTGAGAGCAGGGGCCCTTTTACAGCAGCGGGTGCAAGCCGAGTGCAAAATTGACATCCTCTGGAATACGGTGGTCACCGAAATCAAATCCGGAATCGAGGGGGTTTCGGGGGTAAGGTTAAAAGACACTCAGACCGGCGATGAACGCGAGCTGGCCACCGACGGCGTTTTCATTTTTATTGGATTTGATCCCAACAACAAGCTCGTTCCGGCCGGCACCAGAATGAACGCCGATGGGAATGTGGTTACCGACGAAAAATGCGAAACCAATACACCCGGCATTTATGTCATTGGCGATCTCCGGGAAAAATATGCGCGCCAGATAGTGCTATCGGCCGCTGACGGATGCACGGCCGCGCTGGCAGCCGCCCACTACGTGGAAACCCGCAAGTCCGCTGAAACCTGTGAGCTTCCTGCGGAAATGCAACCCTGAAAATGACGAAGGACGAATGTCGAATTCAAACTAAAGAAAGTTATCGATTCTTATCTTTTTAGAATCGAACCAGAGGGCATCTCGACGATGTCGATATACTGAAAGAAATGATAATTAATTATTCAGGCAATTCAATTAATTTATTTCTTCCACTACCGGGTTTTTAAGCAAATTGAATCGACAGAATTCATCAATTCGTCATTCGTCATTCGCCATTCGTCATTTGATCAAGTTCCTCATCCTGGCAACTCTGCTGATCGGGCTGCCGCTGTTTGGTGTGTGGATGGCCGGATATCCGGCTGCCCGATATCTGGAATTCCCCCCCCAAACCCGCTATGTTGTGCAGGCGCCCTTTTCTTGGTCGGCCTTCGCCGTTATCGCCTTGAGCATCCTGGCGATCGTGTCGCCCCTGGGTTTCAAGGGCTATCAATCCTATATAACAACCCCTTCTTTGAAAAGCCCGGCCCTTTCCCGCCCCTATCCCTGGTGGGGATGGCTTGGTGTGACCGTCGGGATTATGTCCTGGATCCTGGCCTGGAGCCGCTTTTCCTGGTTCACCGCCTGCCAGCCGCACACCTTCAGCTTGCTGTGGTTTTCTTATATCATTGTGATCAATGCCCTGTGCCGGGCTCGGACCGGGCATTGTCTCTTGACGGACCGCAGCGGATTTTTTCTGTTGCTTTTCCCGGTCAGTGCCGCCTTCTGGTGGTTTTTTGAATATCTGAATCGGTTTGTCCAAAACTGGTATTATGCGGGCGTTGACTTCAGCCCCTGGACCTATTTTTGGTACGCCACCCTGCCCTTTTCAACCGTACTGCCGGCCGTATTGAGCACCCGGCAGTGGCTGCTTTCCTTTAACTGGATCCGGCAGGCTTACGGGAACTTTAGGCCGCTGAGCTTTCCCCGGCCACGTCCCGCCGCCGCCGTCGTGTTACTGCTGTCGGCGGCGGCGCTGACCGTCGTCGGCATCTGGCCCGATTATTTTTTTCCTTTTTTATGGATTTCACCCCTTTTGGTCATCGTCTGCCTGCAGGCCTTGATGGGAGAACCCCACATCCTGTCGCCGATGGCACAAGGCGACTGGAGCGGGGCCGTTTCAGCCGCATTGGCCGCCCTGGTTTGCGGGGGATTCTGGGAGATGTGGAACTATTTCAGCCTGGCAAAATGGCACTACAGTATTCCCCTGGTTCATCGCTTCCGAATATTTGAAATGCCGTTGCTGGGCTATGCCGGCTACCTCCCGTTTGGGTTGGAGTGCCTGGCCATCGGCAGCATGCTCGAACGCCTTATGCCACATCCGAAATCCCGGGCCCGGACCTGACCGGCAGAGATCGCATGTATAAGTGTCCATCCCTTTTTGAGAATAGGTAGAGAATTAGAATATAGAGGAAGTCGCACCACGGCGGGCTAAAATCCCAAATCCCAAATCGAAATGATTTTTCTTGACAGCAACCACCCGATTCATTAAAGGCAGGGAATAATCTGTCACTTTGTGGCATTTATTCCCTGAAATTGGGTTGCCTCAAGAAAAAAAATACTTAAGTTAAGAACCGTTCTTTCCAGTCCCGAACGGAAAATGATATACAGGCTTTCGCAACATGAATACAAACATCGGATTCGTTTCCACGCGCTTTGCCGGAACAGACGGCGTGTCGTTGGAATCCAGTAAATGGGCCGAAGTATTTGAAGATAACGGATTCAACTGCTTCTGGTTTGCCGGGGAGGTGGATAGGGAATCGGATAAGACCTTCCTGGTGCCCGAAGCCCATTTTCAGCACGAGCAGAACCAATGGATCAATCACCATGTGTTCGGTAAAAAGGGACGCTCCCAGCCGGTCACCCAGACCATGCATGCGATGCGCAGCCTGCTGAAGCATAAACTGCACGAATTCATCAATGAATACAACATTAGCCTGCTGATTGCCGAAAACGCCCTCACCATTCCCATGCAAGTGCCCCTCGGGTTGGCCTTGACGGAAACCATTGCTGAAACCCAGCTGCCCACCATCGCACATCACCATGATTTCTACTGGGAACGGGTGCGCTTTTCAATCAACGCCGTTGGCGATTACATCCGGATGGCATTTCCCCCGAACTTATCCAATATCCGGCATGTTGTGATTAATTCCGATGCCCAGGAACAGCTCGCATTGCGCACCGGTATCACCTCGGTTATCATTCCCAATGTTCTGGATTTTGAAAATCCGCCAAGACTCAGTCGCCGGCGAGCCAAAATCTTCCGCGAGTCCATTGGATTGGATCTGGAGGATCGCATAATTTTGCAACCCACCCGAATCATTCAGCGCAAAGGAATTGAATGGGCCATCGATCTGGTCAAAGGCCTTCGAAGCGATCGCAACAAGCTGGTCATCTCCCACGAGGCCGGAGATGAGGGCATGGAATATGCGGAATGGTTAAAAGAGTATGCCTGTGAATTCGGGGTGGACCTGCGACTGGTGTCGATCAAAATTTCCGACCCGTTGAGTAAAAACGGCAACGGCAAGGGCACCTACTCTCTCTGGGATGTGTATCCATATGCTGATTTCATCACTTATCCCAGCATTTACGAGGGATTCGGCAATGCATTTTTAGAAGCCGTATACTTCAAAAAGCCGATCCTGATCAATCGCTATGCGACTTTTGTAAGGGACATCGAGCCGCTGGGATTTGATCTGGCCGTGATGGATGGATTTTTATCCAAACGCACCGTTAAGGATGTAGTGGAAATTCTGGAATCATCCAAACGCAGAAAAGCCATGGTAAACAGCAATTATCAAATCGCCAGCCGTCATTATTCCTATTCCGTATTGCGAAATCAACTCACCGCGATCCTTAAGACGTTTTTCGGCGATTCAGTGGGGACGCTGTCGGCCAAAAGGCCCCGTTCTCGGCCCGAGGGTTATCTATATATCAATCCGCATGTCGTGATGTATAAGCAGGATGACAGCGATGCCTGCGCGGCCACCCAGCTGCAGGCGCAGCGCTAAGGAGCCAAGATGTCGTTTGTGGCGGTGCCCGGATTAGAGGGCAAAGTTTATGTTCCCGATGGGTGCCGGTCAGGCACTGGCAAGCATCCCTGCCGGGATTGCTATTCCTGCCAGCATTGCAGTGACGACCGCTGCCGGGTGTGTCGCGGAGCGAGCCAAGACCCCTGTTGCAAGCGGCTTAAATCAAAAAAAACCCTTTCAAAAATTGCCAACCTTAAATCCGAAATTTAAGCAATCCATCACTTCGAGATTCGAATGTATTATCGCCGCCGGGAGCGATCACCGCCTGGGTATGGGTAAATATTGACCGAATGGATTGCCGGGATTGACCCTTGCGGGAAAATAGATTAATCTTTCAAGCATACAGGTACTATCTGTATTTTTTCAAGAACCTATTTTAGAGAAAGAGATTACCCACCATGGTCGATTTAGACCGGCAAAACAATGGGTGCTGCGGCGGCGACAGCAGCGGCGGGTTGACAACTATACAGCCCGGGCTTCAATCGTTTGAGGAGATGATTCAGGATGATGCTTGTTGCGGCTCTCCCCCGGGACCTGCGAGCAGCCCGCTGGAAAAACCGGGCTACAAACTGCTCGACTTTGTTTCGGATTTTATCAATTCGCCAGGCGGGCCGGTTCCGCGGGTTAAAACAACGCTGGCGGGCTCCGACCATTGGGGCACGCTGGTTGCCCGCCTCGGCCTAAGAAGAGATCAGTATAAAATCGCCCCCGGTCTATACGGTGTGGGCAATCCCGATCAGGATTCACCGGTTCTGGTCACCGCCAACTACAAGCTCACTTTTGACAGCCTGCGCCGGGAGCTGGTGGCTGTGGATGCCTGGCTGCTGGTACTGGATACCCGCGGCATCAATGTCTGGTGTGCCGCCGGCAAAGCACTCTTTTCGACCCAGGAGGTGATCAACCGGGTCAAGCAAACCGGGCTGAATAAAGTTGTCAGCCACCATCAACTTATTTTGCCCCAGCTCGGGGCCACGGGCGTTGCTGCCCATCATGTAAGAAAAGCATGCGGATTTGAGGTCATCTGGGGGCCGGTCCGGGCCGAAGATATTCCAGATTTTATCAAAGCGGGCAAGCGTCCGGACAAATCCATGCGGCAGGTGACGTTTTCCGTCGGGGAACGAACAGTGCTGATACCGGTGGAGCTTGCACACCTGCCGAAGCCGACACGCTGGGTCATTTTGGCTGTGTTTTTCCTCTCGGGCATCGGCCCGAACCTTTTCTCCCTGAGTGATGCGTGGTACCGGGGGCTGATGGCCCTGACCGCCTATGCCGGTGGCATTCTGGCCGGAGCGGTGGCCACCCCGATTTTACTGCCCTGGCTTCCGACACGGGCTTTCGCGTTGAAAGGAGCGCTTGCCGGGATGGCTGCGGGCCTGGTCGTGGTTCTGCTCTTCAAAAGCAGCCTCATCTGGCTGGAAGCTCTGGCGCTGCTGCTTATAACGGTGTCAATGAGCTCTTATCTGGCCATGAATTTTACCGGATCCACACCGTTTACGTCCCCATCCGGGGTCGAAAAAGAAATGCGACGCGCCATCCCGCTGCAGGCGGGGGCGGTTCTGGTTGCCCTGGTTGCCTGGATAAGTTCAGAATTTGTGGGTTAGAAGTGTTTAGTATTTGGTGTTTGGTAATTTGTGGAGCCGTCAGCGGTTCACCAAACACCAAATACCAAACACAAAACATCTATTTAAAAATGAATATGATGAAAAACGATTAGCAATAGGGTCAAATTAGCAAAAGGATCTTAAAGTGGAGAACTTTAGATATTTAGAAGGTGTCACAACGCTGCAGCTTGATGGGGAAGCATGTGTCGGCTGCGGGGTGTGCGAAAATGTCTGTCCCCATGCCGTCTTTCAGATGAACGGGAAAAAAGCGATGATCGCCGATCTCGATGGCTGCATGGAGTGCGGCGCTTGCGCCCGAAATTGTGCGGCCGGCGCCATACAGGTCACCCCCGGTGTCGGTTGCGCATCCTATATTATCCAGACCTGGATTAAGGGCAAAGAAGCTTCAAGCTGTTGTGGCAATTAATATAGCTGATAGTCAAACGGAAAAATTTTAACTATGCGCTATGAGCTCTAGCCGATGAGCTTTCTTTTACTCCGACAACCTGTCCCAGGCCGCCCTGGCACTGTCTGCGCGTTTATCCCCTCCGGCATTAACTTTTCTTGCCGACGACGGAGGCGTTCCGCGCAAACGTGCGATGCGCTCTTCCAGGGGGGGATGGGTGGAGAACAGGCTCATCAGACTGCGTCCCGATAATGGATTGACAATAAACATGTGGGCCGTTGAGGGATTGGCATTCATGGGCAGTTTTTGGGAATAGGCACCCAGCTTTTCCAGAGCCGCTGCCAGCCCTTCCGAATTGCCGGCAAAACTTGCTCCGGTGGCATCTGCCAGGTATTCCCGCGAGCGTGATATGGCCATTTGAATGATCATGGCAGCCATGGGAGCAATGATGGACATCGCGATCAAACCGATAAAACCAGCGCCGCCGCCTTCATCATCTTGACTGCTGCCGCCGCCGAAAATCGCCGACCACCGGGCCATCGTCGCCAGAATCATAATTGCCCCGGCCATGGTCGCCGCGATACTGCCGATGAGAATGTCCCTGTTCTTGACATGAGCCAGCTCATGCGCCAGAACCCCCGTGACCTCCCGGTGGTTCATGAGCTTGAGCAGACCTTCGGTAACCGCAACGACCGCATGCTCCGGATTGCGGCCGGTGGCGAAGGCATTGGGGGTCTGCTGGGGAATGACATATAGCTTCGGCATGGGAAGCCCGGCGCGCTGGGTCAGGCGCTGAACGGTTTCATAGAGTTCGGGGGATTGCGCGGGGGCCACCTCGCTGGCACGGTACATTTTCAGCACCAGCTTGTCCGAGTACCAGTAACTGAAAAAATTCATACCGGCTGCAAAAATGAGTGCGATTAGCATTCCCTGCCGACCGCCCAGAAGCTGACCAACCCAGATGATAAGGGCGGTCATGACGGCCAGCAATACGGTGGTTCTGATCTGATTGCCCATGAAACTAACTCCTTTAACGGTTGATGGGTGTCGGGTTAAGGTTCGGTCCAGAGGATCGTTCAATTCTTCTTTAAGTTTTAGTTGCCACGCGGGTGCTCGCCATCAACTACTTTCTACCTGCTAGACAAACGGACCGCGTGAAATGGTTGCGGCGAATTGAGACAAATATAAATCCGATCTTCTCAAAAGGCAACCATGGGGGCCAAAACCGGTTGCGGCGGGCAAATGTCAGAATCGAAGTGGCCGGGTTCAAGATGCCATGTCTTTCAGTTACTGAATCGAGGTCAGCCTAAAGACATCAACCGCTGGCCGCCAGCCACACGAGCATACAATATATCATTCATCAAATAAATATAATTCATTGGCTGATTTGAATTTGGGAGCAGGTAAAATTATTTGCTAAATTGAATTTAGTAAATTATTTCAGTTTTTTAGCAAATATCTGTTGACTTACTCTTGACTATATTTTACAGCCATAAATACATAGAAACAGTTGTATGGTTTGCGGAATCGGTATAAGATGAATTTTGCGACCTCAACCTGATTGGCATCTGAATTCTACGACTTGGATTCGAATATCGCTCTCACTCGCAACTAACTCGCACGCCAATTAATATGCTCAACCACAACGGCGAGGTTGAATCATGGAAAGCGCCAAAAAAAATCTAAAGTTAATTCAGATCCGCGCCGAGTCAGGTAGTTTGGAAGCGGAAACCGCTGCCCCAGCAGATTCAACCAAGCAGCAAAGTGTTGTCCCCACAACATCCGATCACGGCTCCGTGGCCAACCGGCAGCCTCAAGAAGTGCCGGATCCCACCAATAGAATTGGCAAGGCCCAGTTAATCAATAAGTTGAACGCCATCAATTTCCAGGACGGCACGGTTCTGGTCAACTTCCGTCACCTCAAATACGACAAAACCATCACCCTCAAAGCCAGACCACAACCCTGTATGGGCGATCTCGTGGACTGCCTGTGGCTGAGCGGAGAAAACGTAACCCAAGGCATTCAGGCATACAAGTTTAAGAACATCCTGATCACCAACGGCCAAAAGCTGCTGCAAGTCGAACCTGAACTGATCCGCATCGACGAGGAGGGAATCAGTGTTCTGCTTCCGCAATCCTGCCGCGAAATCAGTTCGCGCAAAGCACGACGCTATCCTTGCAAAGGCATTACCGTGCAGCTTATCCAGAACAGCACCGTTTTCTCAGGCACATTGATGGATTTCAACGGCTTTTCATTTCGAGTTAAACTCACCGCCACGCCTCCCCAGACGTTTGACTGGGTCAACCCTGACTGCCCGGTCAACGTTATTGTGTCCAACGCAACCGCCGCCATTTACAGCGGCGAATGTAATGTCATCCGACACACCCAGGGACAGAGCACCAGAAATTATATCCTCGAACCGCTCAAACAGGAAATCCAGCGATTCAAACAGAAGGAATTTCGCAGCGAGCGGTATGTGCTTACGCCCACGCCGAATATCGTTTCCCGGCACCCTTTCACCCAGATGCGGGTTGACTTGAAGGTGGTGGATCTGTCCGGAGCCGGATTTTCGTTGGAAGAAGACGAGTACAACACAATGCTGCTGCCGGGCATGGTTTTGCACGAACTTGAGCTGAGCTTCGCCGACAGCTACAAAATTAAATGCAGCGCCCAGGTGGTTTTTCGCAAAGAAATGGTCGATCCCAACGGTGAGAAGTGGATTAAATCCGGACTGGCGCTGCTGGACATGGATATCGGCGATCACCTCAAACTTATTTCCATGCTGCATCAGGCCAAAAACAAAAATTCCTATATCTGCAATGATGTAGATCTGGATGCCCTGTGGAATTTCTTTTTTGAGACCGGATTTATTTATCCTGACAAATATGCCGCGATACAGAAAAACAAAAAGCAAATCAAGGAGACCTACGCCAAAATTTATACCCGCAATCCCCATATTGCCCGGCATTTTATTTATCAGGACAAGGGTACCATATACGGCCATATGGCCATGATACGCTTTTATCAAAGCGCCTGGATGATTCATCACCATGCCGCCAGGAAATCGGCTCTGAACAAAGCGGGGCTGATCGTCCTGGATCAAATCGGGCGCATGATCAATGATTCGCACCGCCTGTATTCCCTGCACATGGATTATATGATGTGCTACTTCCGGCCGGACAATAAATTCCCCAATCGGGTGTTTGGGGGGGCCGCCAGAAATATAAACGATCCCAAAGGATGCTCCCTGGACGGTTTTGCCTATCAGCAATTCAACAATCCGCAGCGTTCAACATCTGAGCTGCCGGCGGGCTGGCAGATAACGGATACTCGATCTGAAGACCTTGAGGAACTGGCGGGCTTTTATGAGCACATATCCGGCGGGCTGATGCTGGAGGCTTTGGATCTGAAACCGGAAAAATTAGGCTGCCAGGAACTAAGTCAGGAATACGCCAAGCTGGGTTTGATCAGACAGCGCCAACTGTTTTCATTAACGTACAACAATCAGCTCAAAGCCGTATTCCTGGTAAACCAATCGGACGTGGGCTTGAACCTTTCAGACATTACCAATTGTGTCAAAGCTTTTGTGACCGATCCTCAGGAATTCAGTTCAGAGATTTTTGAGGCCGCCATCGCCAGGATCGCCGCCATAACCGAAAAGAAGGACTTTCCCACCCTGATTTATCCGGCCGTCTACGCGGACGAAAACGACATCCCCTACGAAAAAACTTACAACATCTGGGTATGCAGCCTGCAATATTCGGATGCTTATTTCAGGTATCTCAAGCGTCTCGTCAGGTTTATCTAGAGAGCCGAAATTAAAAAAAGCCGCCATCTTTGGATATTTAGTTATAGGACCTATAAGACCTATAACTACGGTTTTATTCCTCGGCAGGCGATCAACGGCGTATAATAAAACACCCGCGCATCGTTGAAAAAAATCTTCACCTCTTCAAGAAACTCGTCGAAGTTCCCATCATATTCTTCAAACGGATAGCCCGAATTCCTGCCGCCGATTTCAGCCTTGGACATGGAGATGAGCTTTTCGTTATCTTTTAGTGACCCATAAAACATATTATGGGCACTGAGACTCACATCAATCTCATCGAATCCCAAATCGTACAAAAAAGAATAAAGCTTTACCCCCACATAGGGGTCAAAATTTAATTTTTTCTCCAACCATTCCATTACACCCTCAGTGGCCCGGCTGAGGCGGTCGGGCAATCCGAAATGACGCATGCAGTTACAATCCAGATCGATCAGGCACATAATGCCGCCGGGTTTCAGGCTGCGGGCAACATTTTCAACAATTTCGAAGCTGCCCTTGAGGTAGTATTCGAGGACAAAACGAATCCAGATAAAATCAAATTGACCGAGGTCTTCAAGCGGCTGACGGACATCAGCCATCAGGTATTCGATGCTTTCATCACTGTAATGGGTCCGGGCATATTCAATGCGCTGCTCGGCGATATCAAGGCCGACGGCCTGCCCCCCCGGCTGAACCAACTTGTTGAGATGAAACGTGGTTTTACCTGCCCCGCATCCTATATCAGCCACCCGCATACCCGGTTTGATCCCGGCCCACCGGGCCTGTCTCTCCACCGTGGCGGCGTCCGTCTTCAGATCCAGCCGCACGGCCTCCTGCTTATCTTCCATCAAATATTCCCGATGGTTTTTCATTCCCTCTCCTGGTCGATAACTCCTGTAAAACTCAGGCGGGAAGCCACCCCCCCCGAGCGGTTGCCATGGATTGCTTTGGTGTTAATTAAAAAAAACGGATAACTACTCGAATTATCTTGAAATTTATAATAAGATCGGATGTTTGTCAATCAAATACTGCCCTAAAGATGACAGGGTTGCACCATAATATTGAAATATCATGCACTGAATAAATTGCTTGAAAATAATAAAGACCCCTGATAGTTCTGAGTTTAAGAACGCTTCAAATTGAAGACCGAGGGAGCAGGGATCATGTCCAATCATAGCGATGATGAATACAGCGAAGAAAAAGAGCAAAGCTTTGCTGCCATGCTGGAGGCCTATAGCCCCGGCGCCGAAACCGATATGGGTGTCGGAGACAAAATCCGGGGAAAAATTGTGTCCATCGGCAAGGATGCGGTTTTCGTCGACACCGGCACCAAAATTGACGGGGTGGTGGACAAAGCTGAATTAATCGATGAAAACGGGGAAATGACCCTCCAGGAAGGCGACATGCTCGAGCTTTATATCGTCGCCCTATCTGATGAAGAAATCAAGCTGTCCCGGGCCCTGTCGGGCATCGGCGGTTTACATATGTTAAAGGAGGCCTACGCCAAGGCCGCTCCGGTCGAAGGCAAAATCATCGAAATTTGCAAAGGCGGCGTGCGGGTGGAAGTCCTGCAGCGCAAGGCGTTTTGCCCCGTCAGCCAGCTGGATATCCATTATGTTGAAAATACCTCCGACTATGTCGGTGAAACCCATGATTTTTTGATCTCCACGTTTGAAGAGAACGGCAGAAATATCGTCCTTTCCAGACGGGCCCTTCTGGCGCGCGAACAGGAAAAAGCCAGAAAGGAATTTTATAAAACCTTAGCCGTGGGCGCCACCCTGGACGGAACCATCACCAGGGTAATGCCCTATGGCGCCTTTGTGCAGCTGTCATCGGGAGTGGAAGGGTTGGTGCACATATCGGAGATGAGCTGGTCCAAGGCGGCCACATCCGAATCCATCGTCACTGTTGACGATATTGTCCGGGTGAAAGTGATCGGCCTTGAACCGGACCCAAAACCGGGGTTACTGAAAATCAGCCTGTCGATGAAGCAGCTGGCCGAAGATCCCTGGCTGAGCGCCGGCGAAAAGTTTCACGAGGGGGATAAAATCCAGGGCACTGTCACCCGCTGCGCCAATTTTGGCGCCTTTGTGGAAGTCGCCCCCGGAATTGAAGGTTTGGTCCACATCAGCGAAATGAGTTATACGAAACGGGTGTTGAAGCCTGAGGACGTTGTCAGCGCCGGCGAAACCGTGTCGGTCATGATCAAAGAAGTAGATCTTGACAAACGGCGTTTATCGTTGAGCATCAGGGATGCCGAGGGCGATCCGTGGATCGGTATCACCGAAAAATATAAAATTGGCCGGAGCGTTGAAGGCCTTCTGGAAAAAAAGGAAAAGTTCGGCTATTTCATAAATCTTGAACCCGGCATCACCGGGTTGCTTCCGAAATCAAATATCAACAAGGCCGACAAACCGGCCGAAATTGAAAAACTCAAGGAAGGCGACACCCTTGCGGTAATGATTGAAGCCATCAACCCCGGTGAAAGAAAAATCACCCTGACACCAACCGACACGGCCGAGGAAAAAGACTGGCAGTCGTTTTCAGACGACTCCGCGGCTTCCATAGGCGCCCTGGGCGAAAAATTGCAACAGGCGATGAATAAAAAAAAGAGCGATCCATAAACTCAACAAAACTCCTTCATTCAAATTAATCCTCCCTTCTTCAAGTAAATTGAAATCCAGGCCCATGGCTGAAGCTTGACTGGTGGTCTTCAAATCCGCCGGAGGCGGATTACAACCGCAACGGTTAAAGCACTGAGGTGCTTGTGTCTTTCCCCGCCCATAAGGGCGGGAAAAACCAAACCACCCGCTTTGCGGCTGGTCGTTGACTCACCTGAACGGCATGCTTACTTTGTATGCGTTTCACGGATCAGGATCGCCCACGCGGCGTCATGAAGATGGATCACCAGCTTCCTTGCTTGTCAGTTATCGTTACATTTTCTGCCGGGCAGGGGCTGAAACACGCAGCCTTTTTTATGGAGAAACGGTCATGCCCGTTGTCGAGGCCCGCAACATAACGAAAACCTATACCATTGCCGACAGAGAGATCCGCGTACTGGACAATGTTTCCCTCTCGGTGGCCGCAGGGGAGTTTTTGGTCGTCGAAGGCAGCAGCGGCAGCGGCAAGACAACGCTGCTGAGTCTGCTGTCGGGCCTGGACAAACCATCAGCGGGTCGGGTGCTGCTGCAAGAAAAGGATATCACCGATACCAGCGAGGATGATCTGGCGCCGGTGCGCAATCAGATTATCGGCTTTGTCTTCCAGTCCTTTCATCTGGTCCCGTCTTTGACCGCGCTGGAAAACGTCATGTTCCCGGCCGAAATTAAGGGAGATCCGCGGGCCCATGACATGGCTGCGGATTTGCTCAAACGCGTGGGGATGCAGAAACGCAGCACCAATTACCCGCATCAGCTCTCAGGCGGTGAAATGCAGCGCGTGGCCATGTGCCGGGCGGTCATCAATAATCCCAAAATCATTTTTGCCGATGAACCCACCGGGAATCTGGATTCTGAAAACGGAAAGGCCGTGCTGGAACTGCTGCTGGAGTTTAAAAAAGAGCGCCAGACCACACTGGTTCTGGTGACCCACAGCACCGAGATCGCCAAAATCGCCGACCGGATGATTGTGCTCAAGGACGGGCGGATCGTATGAGTCGGATTTCACTTAGCCGGAGGAATCTATATTTTTGCGACACGCACCGGCTTTACATCTAAATTCGCCCGTTGCGGGGTGCGGGGTGGGTAATAGGGAGCTTCGGAATTTCTGCAGTTCAAACTGCGCAACCCGCAACACGCAACTCGCAACATTATCATAACGTTACATAAAACATTGACATGAGCAGAAGCATCTTAAACCTCCGCTTTATTATCCGCCAAATAGCTCGCTCCCGACGGCAGGCAGTTGTGTTTGTGCTTTGTGTGGCGCTTTCCATCGTCACCCTGATCTCCCTGAACGGATTCTCTGACAGCGTGAATACGTCTCTGCTCAATGATGCCAAGACCCTGCATGCGGCCGACATTATTGTTCGATCCTATCAGGAAATATCCCCGGCAACTGTCAATGCGGTTCGGCAGCTTGAGGATCAGGATCAAATTATCAGCAACCGCGTCTGGGAATTCTATTCGGTGGTCCGCAGTCAGAAAAGCAGGGATTCGTTGCTGGCCAAATTGAAAATTGTAGAGCCGGGATATCCCTTCTACGGCGCGGTGGTGCTGAAGTCCGGCCGCAAATTGGACGATGCTCTTGCCCCGGGTCGCATTGTCGTGGCCCAGCACCTGCTTGATCGACTGGACCTGAGAGTGGGAGACCCGCTGCACATCGGCAGTACGACGTTGACAATTGGCGATGTTGTTTTGCAGGAGCCGGACCAGCCGGTTAATTTCTTTATGTTGGGCCCCCGCATATTTATCGCCGCCGATGACATCGACCGGCTGGACCTGGTCAAAAAAGGCAGCCGGGTTCGGCACCTTTACCTGATCAAAGTCCTGGACGAAACCAAACTCCGAGCGATTGCCGACCGCATAAGGATGGTTGCCGATACAGATCTGGAGAGTGTTGATACCTATCGAACGGCTCGATCCAGAATTAAGCGCTTTTTTGACAATCTCTTTTTCGACCTGAGTCTTATCTGTATTTTCACGCTCTTGCTGGCCGGTATCGGTATCCAGAGCGCTTTGACGGCCTTTTTAAAGGAAAAGGAAGGCACCATCGCCATCATGAAAACGGTGGGAGCCCGAAGCAATTTTGTAACCCGTCATTACATTTTTATCCTTTCCATCCTGGGCCTGGCCGGCACGATTCTGGGCCTTTTGTCCGGTCTTATTCTCCAAAATGCGCTGGATGTTCTTTTCAAAGGCTTTATCCCGGAAAATGTGACCCTGCAAATCTCCTGGAAAGCTGTGTTGGAAGGGATTTGTCTGGGGGTTCTGGTCGTCGGTCTGTTCTCTTTCATACCGCTTCATCGATTAAAAGACATCAAGCCGGTCATCATTTTTCGCAAAGAGAGGATTCGAACAAAATCAGGGTGGCCCGTTTACTTGAGTGCCCTAACCATAGTAATCTTTTTCCTGTTGCTGGTATTCTGGCAGGTAAATGAACTCAAAGCGGCCCTGTATTTTGTGGGTGGACTTGTTTTGCTGATTATTATCACTGCGATTCTGGCAGGGGCTGTTTTGTTTGTGCTCAAACGCACCCGGGTGCATGCGTTGTTGTTGCGCCAGGCTGTCAAAGGTCTGTTTCGACCCAAAAACGCCACCCGTCCGATTATCATTACCCTGACAGCGTCGCTGGCGGTGATATTCGCTATTTACTTGATCGAGCAGAACCTGGATGCAAATTTTATCCAGTCATATCCCGAGGACACCCCGAACGTCTTTTTTCTCGACATTCAACCGTCACAGCTTTCGGAATTTTCAAATACCCTGGGTATGCCCGCAAAATATTATCCTATCATCAGGGCCAAGATCATGTCCCTGAACGGTGAGAAAATAAACCGCAAACAGCAACGACGGCGACGGGGCGACAATCTGGCGCGCACCTTTAACCTTACCTACCGCAGCTATCTGCTGGAAGATGAAAAAATTATAGAGGGTGGTACGTTGCATCGCGAAGACTGGGGGGATCTCCAGGTTTCGGTTATGGACACGGTGGCCGACATAAAGCAGATGAAAATCGGCGACCGCATCACCTTTAAAATCCAGGGCGTGCCCCTGCAAGCGCGGATTTCGAGTATCCGCACCCGAACAAAGGAATCGCTGCGTCCGTTTTTCTATTTCGTATTTCCCGAAAATACGCTGCGGGATGCACCTCAGACCATCTTCACGGGTGTCAGGGTGGCCAAATCACAAATTTCAAGCCTGCAAACCAGCATCGTTGAAAAATTTCCGAATATCAGTGTGATTGATACGACCGAGCTGCTGACAATTTTCACCGATATTGTCAAAAAGCTTTCGGTTATCATCCGGTTCTTCGCAGGCTTCAGCATCGTTGCCGGTATTTTAATAATTCTCAGTTCGATCCTGGCCACGCGTTATGCCAGAATTCAGGAGGCGGTGTACTACAAAATTCTGGGCGCCAGGAGTAATTTCGTGGTAAAAGTGTTTACGCTCGAAAATCTGGTGCTGGGTCTGGTGAGTGCTGCCCTGGCATTGTTGATCTCCCAGATCGGCAGCTGGCTCATATGCGTGCAGGTGATGAATATCGCCTATAAATTTTTTCTGTTAGAAAGCCTCCTGTTGATTGTCGTAACGGTCGTGCTGGTGATAACGGTGGGGTTGCTGCCCTCAATTTCAATTCTGCGCAAAAAGCCGGTGGTGTTTTTAAGAGAGCAAACGCAAGAGTGATTGGATTTTGAATTGCGGATTTCGGATGGGGGATTGCGGATTGAAGTAGATAAGAAACTAATCTTTTGAGTAAACCGATTATGGTGAAAACGATTAAAAAATTTCTTTCAATTACGCTCTTGATCTTCCTGATGGCTCAGGGATGCGGCGAGGAAGCGACGACTTCTGCTGAGCCCCAGGTTGAGCCTCAAAAATCATTTGAGGGGACCATAGTGGCCGTGGGTGACAGCCTGACCGAGGGGCTGGGTGTGGATGAAGAATTGGCTTACCCGGCCGTGCTCGAGAAAAAATTGCACGGCCTCGGCTATTCCTATCGGGTCATCAATGCCGGCATCAGCGGTGAAACTTCCAGCGGAACCCTGGAAAGAATCAAATGGGTATTAACGTTAAATCCGGATATCGTCATCCTGGTGATTGGCGCCAATGACGGGTTCCGGGGCATCTCCCCGGATCTAATCAGGGCCAACATCGAAAAAGTCATCCGGGAACTCAAGGGTCAGAACGTGACGGTTGTTCTGGGAGCGATGCAAATGGTTCAAAATTTGGGACCGGACTATACCACCGCTTTTGCCAATATCTATCCCGAGGCTGCCCGCGCGGAAGCCGCCATCCTCACACCGTTTTTCTTAGAAGGTGTCGCCGCCAATCAGAAGCTGAATCAGGCCGACGGCATTCACCCCACCGCCGAAGGCTACCAGGTCATTGTCGACAACATCACCCCCTACGTCATAGAAGCCATCAAAATCCATCGTCAAAAATAGATTGCCCCAATGAATGCCTTTGTGGAAGCGGCTTACCAGCCGCGAATACGCTTCGTTGCGTGGGTTGAATGGGTTGATTACGTTGATTGGAGTTTGAAAACCTGAATTGCACCACCTCTGTTCTCTGCCTGTCCCGCGAAGCCCGTCAGGCGGGAAGGGTCATCTGGCTTATGAGCTTTGTCCTCTACCTTATTTGGCTTGACACCGGTGAATACCAGACCTAATTTAACCCATACTATTTTGCCCCTAAACAGACCCAAAACAAGCACGAGGGAAGTACTTTATAAAGGAGAAAGCCATGAAAAGCACACTTAAATGGGTTGCTATCGTAGTCGGAGGCCTGGCCGTGGTCATCATCGCCGCCATGCTGATAATTCCGATGTTTATCGATGTTCAAAAATACAAACCCGTTATTGAAAGCAAAGTGGTAGAGGCAACCGGCCGCCCATTTACAGTGGGCGACGATCTAAAGCTTTCTCTTTTCCCATGGGCCGGCATATCTTTTTCCGACCTGAGGCTGGGGAACACGGACGGATTCTCGGAAAAAGAATTCGTCAACGTCAAATCCTTTGAGGTCAGGGTCAAACTGCTGCCGCTCATCAGCAAGGAGATCGAGATCAAACGCTTCGTGGTGGATGAGCCCCGGATCGTGCTGGTAAAAAATAAAACGGGTCGCGGCAACTGGGAGCAGCCCAAGCAGCAGCAAAAGCAAACCGGTGCCCCAAAACCCGGCACCACGGATGCGCCCCCCGGGGGTGCGGGAGGGCTGCCCATCAATGCGTTGACGGTGGGCAATTTCTCCATCAGCAACGGATCGGCTTTGTGGATCGATCACACCACCGATACCCGTAAAGAAATAAAAAATTTAAACCTGGTACTAAAAGATGTTTCCCTGGAAAAACCGGTGCAGGTCAAATTTACCGGCGAGCTTGACAATAAGCCGCTGGCGATTGAGGGGACCGTCGGCCCGGTCGGAAGCGGCTTAGAAAAGGGGGTCGTACCGTTGGATTTGTCGCTGAACGCCCTCAAACAGCTTGCCATGAAATTGAAAGGAAATCTTGAAAACCCGGCCACCACACCCGGGGTGGACCTCGACATTACGGTGGAAGAATTTTCACCGCGTGAATTGGTGGCTGCCCTGGGGCAAACCTTTCCAGTCAAAACCACCGACCCCAAAGCCCTGAGCAGCGTGGCTTTAAAAGCCCACATAAACGCGGATGCCAAACGTGCATCCATTTCCAAAGGCGTGCTTAATCTGGATCAGTCCCAATTAAACTTTTCGGCAACGGCCTCTCAATTTTCACGTCCCAACCTGAAATTCGACCTGAGCCTGGACAAGATCGACCTCGATCGCTACCTGCCGCCAAAAAGCGACTCTCCGCCTGCTGAAAAAACACCGGCCAAAGACAAGAAGACAAAGACCGATTACGCCCCGCTGCGCCGTCTGGTTCTGGACGGTCTGATAAAAATCGCGCAGCTGACGGTCAGCAAGGCCAATGTTCAGGATGTCTACCTAAAAATCAACGCCCAAAACGGCGTTTTCAACCTTGATCCCATGAAACTGAACATGTATCAGGGCAATGCCAATGGCAAAGCCGTGTGGAACGTGGCACAGGACATTCCCGCAAGCAGCCTGAACCTGAAAATAAATAATGTCCAGGCCGAACCGCTGCTCAAGGATATGCTGGCAAAAGATATCCTGCAGGGCAGCACCAACGCCGACATCAACCTGTCGATGCGCGGCGACGAGCCCGAGCTGATCAAGAAAACCTTAAACGGTAAAGGTTATTTAAAATTCAATGATGGCGCCATCATCGGAATTGATCTGGCTGCCATGGTCCGCAATGTTGCAACGGCGTTCGGCCTGACTGAAAAGGCCGGTGAGCGGCCAAAAACCGATTTCACCGAACTGGACATTCCTTACACGATCACAAACGGCGCGGTCAACACGCCCCAAAGCAACCTGAAATCTCCTTTTATCCGGGTGATCGCCGCCGGCACGGCTGACCTGGTTAAGGAAACCCTTGATTTTCGGGTGGAACCCAAAGCCGTTGCCACCCTTAAAGGCCAGGGCGACGAGGCGCAACGGGGCGGTCTCATGGTGCCGGTGGTGGTATCCGGAACTTTTTCTTCACCCAAATTCCGCCCGGATGTGAGCGCGGCCGCCAAACAGGAGATTCAAAAACAAATCCTTGAATCCAAAGAGGGCCAGTCGATTGAAAAGAAAGCCGGGAATGTCCTCAAGGGCATTTTGGGCAACTAAAGGGGCGATACGGATGAATCAATCGATCCTGAAGGCAACATTTATGGCGGCATTTATGGCCTCCCTGGCAATCGCCGGTTGCACCGGTGTGGGCGCGCGGCTGGATCCCCCCCGGGTTTCACTGGCCAATATCCAGATAAAGGAAGTAACCGGTCTCGAAACGGCCTTTGAAATCAAGATGCGGGTGTTCAATGCCAATGATGTGGCGTTAAACGTCAAGGGCATCGGGGCTGAGCTTGAAGTCAACGGGCAGCCGTTTGCCACCGGCGTTTCCAACACGCCTGTTGAGATCCCCGCCTACGGATCCGAACTGGTGACGTTCACCGCTTATTCCTCGGTTTTAAAGATGTTTAAAAGCGTCTACGGTTTAAAGACGTCGGAAGAGCTTACATATCGATTAAACGGCAAAATCAGGGTGTCCGCCGGCAGCAACATGATGCCGGCCACCCTGCCGTTCGAATCCCAGGGCCAGGTGACCTTGAAACCGCCAAAGGATCAATTATGAAGGATTGCCTGCCGGAAAAAATTTCGTGGATAACGAATCCCGGCGCCCGTCAACCATCAACCTCCAAGGCGAACACCTCAAGCTTTAATGCAACGGCAACCGGTCACGCCAGACGCTTTCACCGGTCGCTGCCCACATTTCAACCGACGCCCCTGGCCGACCTTGACCGCCTGGCCCGCCACCTGGGTGTGGCGAGCATCCGGGTAAAAGACGAATCCCATCGCTGCGGACTCAACGCATTTAAGATCCTGGGGGCCTCCTACGCGCTGTCCTGGCATCTGGCGCAAAAATTAGATCTGCCGGCTGAAAACCTGTCATTTACCGAATTTCAGTCTCCCCGGGTGAGTGCGCGCATCAGCGAGTTCACCTGCATAACCGCAACGGACGGCAACCACGGCAGGGCGGTCGCCTGGGCTGCCCGACAGCTGGGATGCAGCGCCGTCATTCTGATGCCCAGGGGTACAACCAGAGCGCGACTGGAAAGTATCAAAGCTCTTGGGGCCGACACCAGCATCATCGATGGAAATTATGATGATGCGGTCCAACTGGCGGCCGGGCAGGCCCGGCGCAACGGCTGGTTGCTGATCCAGGATACCGCCTGGTCCGATTATGAAGATATTCCGTTACGCGTGATGCAGGGCTATCTTACCATGTTCGACGAAGCCCTTGAACAGGCAGGCCCCGAGGCGCCCACCCATGTGTTTATCCAGTGCGGTGTGGGTTCTCTATCCGGCAGCCTGCAGGGCTATCTCGTGGAAAAATACGGTGACCGGCGGCCGCTTTTAACCGTTGTCGAGCCGACCCGGGCCGCCTGTTACTACCGGTCGATACAGGCCGAAGATGGCAAACCTCACAGGGTCGACGGCAAATTAGACACGATCATGGCCGGTCTGGCCTGTGGTGATCCCAGTGTCATTGCGTGGGAACTACTGCGGGATTATGCTGATGTTTTTGCTGCCTGTCCGGATGCTGTCGCCGCCACCGGTATGCGGGTACTGGGAAACCCGCTGGCAGGCGATGACCGGGTAATATCCGGTGAATCCGGGGCCGTCACCCTGGGGCTGGTGGTCAACCTGCTAAGACACCCGGAGCTTGAAGCCATGAAAAAGGCTTTGAATATTAATTCGGACGCCCGTATTCTTCTTTTTTCCACCGAAGGCGATACGGATCCGGAACTGTATCGAAAAATCGTATGGAATTAGTTAAATAGTCAAATAAAAAAATAGAAAATAGTTACATCAGGACTTAATTCACTTGACTAATTCAAGGTTTTAATTCCTTTGATTATTTTTCCAATCAACTGATCAACTATTTCAAGGTCTCGATTCTTCAAACTAATTCTCTAATCAACGATTTAACTATTTGACTAAATTATGGAATAATTTATGAAACTCGGAATTATCGGTTTGCCGCAATCAGGTAAGACCACCGTTTTTGAAGCTTTGACCAAAACGACGCCCGCCTCGGGGCACAAGGGGGAAGAGCGCATCAGCACGATTCGCGTACCGGATGATCGCATAGACAAATTAAGCCAGATATACCAACCGAAAAAAACCACCTACGCCCAGGTGGAATATTTTCTGCCGGGCGCCGTCGCGGATAAGAAAGAACAAAGCTTCTGGACCGCCACAAGGGACTGCGATGCTTTGATTCATGTCGTTCGTAATCACAATGCCATGGGCTTTGAAGAAAAATCACCCTATGAGGATTTCGTGAAAATGGATCAGGAGCTGATCCTGGCGGATCTGGTGGTGGTTGAAAAGCGTTTGGAGCGCCTTGAACTGGATCATAAACGGGGCAAGAAAATGGATTCCCAGGAGCATGCCTTGCTGGTAGAATGCCGCAAAAACCTGGAGGACGAGACGCCCCTGCGAAGGGTTGCCGAGCTTGCATCGGCCCGCGAATTGAGAGGATTCGCCTTCCTATCCGCCAAGCCGATGCTGGTCCTTTTCAATAACGATGATGAGGACGACCAGTTGCCGCAGGTCGCAACCATTACCAGTGCGGAGGATTGCCTGGTGATAAGGGGCAAGCTTGAACAGGAACTGGCCCAGATGTCTGCCGATGATGCCGCCGAATTTCTAACAGAATTTAACATCAGCGAATCGGCCATGAACAAGGTCATTCGCAAATCATATCACCTTCTGGGACTGGTCTCCTTTTTTACCGTCGGCAGCGACGAGGTCAGGGCCTGGAGTATAAGGGGCGGCACCGAGGCGGTGGATGCCGCCGAAGCCGTACACTCCGATATGAAAAAAGGCTTTATCCGCGCCGAAGTGCTGGCCTACGATGATTTGATGGCTGCCGGAACCTATGCCGCCGCCAGGAAAAACGGGACGGTCCGGCTGGAAGGCAAAAATTATATCGTTCAGGACGGGGATATTATAAACATTCGGTTTAATGTTTGATTCGGTTTCAGGTGTCCCGCCTGCGCTCGGCGAGCTATGGCGGGCAGGCCAGATTCAGGTACCGGCATATCCTTACAACCCTCTGAAGAACCTCGCCCCCCCCGCGCTTGTTGAACACCTTAATTTCAGTAAGATTAGACGTGAAATCCCGCTGCAAGCGGGGCCATGAAGCCTTAGCTACCTGTTTGAGACGGGCTTTACGTTTGAAGGGATTTTTCATTGAAGTCCCGGTCCAGGTAAAAAACCTCTCAAGAATTGTTCCAATAAGGCCGATAAACAATTCGGAAAATATGGGCGCATGCTCAGAATTGATCAGCCCTGGCCAGAGGAAGATACCCATGAGATCCCGATTTTCAGTAACAATTGCCCCGTTGGTTTGCGTGGCTCTGATGACCGTTGGATGTTCCGTCAGCCCCAAATCCCCTGAGAGGAAAACCAACAAGACCGCTGGCGGCAGTTTCACCGGGAAAACGATATCCAAAGAAATGCGCAAACGTGCCCTGAAGGAGTCCGGCATCCGCACACTGTCATTTGGCTCTGTAAGCGCTTACATGGATTATCAGGAAACCAAGCTGCGCCAGCGTTTAAAGCGAACCGGCGTGAGAATTTCCCGGGCGGGCCACAATATCATTTTAACGATGCCGGGCAACATTACCTTTGATTTCGGTTCGGCCAACCTAAAGTCGGAATTTTATGAAGTGTTGAACTCGGTGGCACTTGTGCTGGAGGAGTATGACAGAACCTATATCGATGTTTACGGTCACACGGACAGTATCGGCAGCCACAATTACAACAATAAATTGTCCAAGCGCAGGGCCGGCTGCGTGGCCGAATATCTGGTTGCCCAGGGCTGCAACGGGCAGCGCTTCTCCATCCAGGGCTTTGGTGAAAGCAAGCCCATTGCTTCCAATAACGACAAGTCCGGCCGCGCCCGCAACCGGCGGGTGGAGATTGAAATTTCCCCCCTAACCTGACCCGCCCCCAAGATCCCAAGCCGCTCGTCTGATACTGCCTCCAACAAGGGCCGTCAATGGCAGGGGCGGTTTTTTGTTGCCCCTAAAGTAAAATCCGTGCCGATCAGCATGCTTAAGTTGACAATGGTGGCGGATATCCTTATACCATAGAAGTTGTTTCAAATTCCTAATTTTGAAACAGCCGCTCATCAATAGGTTACGAGATCTTTTAATAATGTTCAGGTTGCAGAGATCTCGCATGAAGGGAGTCCCCAATGGGTTCTAATTCGGTACTGGAAATCGTTGCTTACGGCGCATGGAACGGCGGCACGCTTGTGGACAATTCCATTTATGAAGAAAAAGGGCTGTCTTTCAAAGGCGGCATCCCGGTTAACAATAAAACCATTGAAGAAAGAATGGGGGTAAGAACCCGCAAGGTGGCCGGAACCGATGAGCGCATCGGTGTCACCGCATTGCAGGATTTGCTGGACAACTCCGCCATTGACCCTTCCCGCATCAAACTGGTCATCGGGGCCACCAATGTCGGCGATGATAAGCACGATAAGGGCCCATTGATCAGATTCCCGTATGATTTACTGCGCCAGCACTGCCCCAACGCCCATGTAATGGATCTGTATGCCGGCTGCCCGGGGTTTAACGTTGCCGTCGAGCTTAGTTTCGTGCTCTCGCTTACCGGTTTTCTCAATAGCGGCGATATAACCGTCATCGTCGGGGCCGAAAATATTCACCGCGCCCAGTCCTTCACCCCCGATGACACGGCCAACATTATATTCGGCGACGATGCGATGGCGACAGCATTGGCAACCGGCGTGAGCAAAACGCCTGTGGGAGAGTACCTTGGTGATCAAAAAATTAATTTCAGCGCCCAAAAAGATCATGTAGCGGCCATCGCCCGGGCTATCTATGACCTGAACGGATCCGAAAAGTTTGACGGAATCATTATCGACAACCAGCTGGGCGATCTCATTCACAGAGTTCCGGCGTCGGCAGCCCGGGTTCAGCATGCGCTGGCACAATTGATGTATGCCGCTGAGAGTAAAGACGGCGTCCTGGATCGTTTTAAAGAAGCCCTTGAGTTTTATGACCGGAATATACGGGCATTTGCCTTCGATATCATGACCCTCGATCCAAAACCTGAAAGGGTCGAAACCATTGCCAAGGCTTACGTGCAATCCGGGAAATACAACAACATAATTTCGGTATTCCTGGCACCGGATGGCAGCGGCAGCGTCACCCGGCACAGGGGCACCGGCTTTACTTTTGAGCCGCCGCAAACCGGAATTATCGACACACTTTCCAGAACCCACGGGTGCTTTGCCGAGTATATTCAGGCGGTACCGGTGGACGATGACATCTTCGGAGATATGGACGGCAAAGGGGTGTTTTTATACGCCACCCGCGGCGCCAAACCCCATTTAAACGAATTGCTAACGCCAAATCGCATCACCCTGGATCAAATTGATCTTCTCATCGAACATCAGGCCAACTTTGCCATGATTCCCTTGACGCTGGAACAGGTTCTAGATCTGCCCAAAGAAGAGATCAAAGCGGCGGTGGCGGATTTGGTGGCCAACAAACTGATCACCAATGTGCATGAGCGCGGTAATTGCTCGGTGGTCTGCATGCAGCGCTTACCCTACGATCTGAAACGGGGGGCACTAAAGGCGGATAAACTCCAGGGCTTTAAGATAAATGCGAATCTTGAACAGCTTAAAAAGGCCAAGCTGATATTAAATGATTCGGTCGGCGCCGGCATGACCCGCAGCTCTTTTTTGCAAAGGCTGTAGCCGCGTCCGTTTGGAAAAAGCGCAAAAACTAAATGAGAGAATGTCGTCGAAACGTAAAATAGCTCTGGTTCTGGGCCCTCTTTTGGTCTTGGCGATCTGTTTCATGGGACTGCTCGCCGGTATTCATTTTTACCTCCCTCATTATTTAGAATCCCGCATCCTTCCTGAATTAATGGCCGAAACCGGAATTTCAGACATTGCATTCAAAATCCGTCGGGTCGGATTCGGGGGGGCAGATCTGGGAGAAATTCGGATCGGCCCGTCGGAGACTCCGGCGCTTTTGATCCGCTCGGTGCAGCTCGATTACTCGCCGGGCGAACTGTATCGAAAAAAAATTGGCCGGGTGTTGATCAGCGGCATCGAGGTGCATGGGGGATTTAAAAACGGCAGGCTTTTCTTGAATGAAATCGATCCGCAAAAGCTGCTTGCAAGGCTGCAATCCCGCCCCAAAGCGCCGCCAACAACCGGGAAATCCCCGACCCCTGTTCTGATCAACCGGCTGGAGATACGCAATGCGGCGGCCCTTTTAACCGTAAACCAGCGCTTATTCAGAATCCCATTCGAAATCGATATCAGGCCCGAAAACTCGGCATACACCCTTCTGGAAGTTGCCGCCAGGCTGTATCCCCGGGGGCAGGAGATAGGTGGCACGGCTGAAATTGATTTAACCCGAAGCGCTATCCGGCTGGAAACCGAGCTGTCCGGCCTGGAGCTTAGCCGATTCTCCGATTTGATCCGGCTTGGCGGCGACATTTCTGCCTGCGGCCTGGTAAGCATGACCGCCACCGCCGCCCTGCAGTGGGCACCCTTTCAAATTCCCTCCCTGAACGCCGACCTGCAGTTGCAGGCCTTCCGATCCAGAATCAACGGCTTACAATTCCAGGCCGTCGAATCAGGGCCGTTGCGCGCCACATTGGCTGCCCGTTATAATCATGACGGCAGCTGGCAACTGGACATAAACAGGGACGCCGGCTCAGACGCATCGGCCCCCACCGCTCGATTCCGGTTCAACCGGTTTGAGGTGGCATCGAAAATGCCGCTGGTTAATTTGTCCGGCCAGACCGGCCATAACCGGTCGACCGCCGCCTATAGCCTTATCCTGACCGACGCCGATCTGGACTCCGGCCTGGAAAGGATCCGAATCCCCAAAGCAATTTTAAACGGCACGGCGGAATTTTCCGGCGAGGACCCGGGCGGAGCGACAGGAAAATTTGAAATACAGGCACCCGGAACCACCATGACATCGGCGGGCGGCAAAATAACCATACGGGATGTTTCCCTCTCCGGCAAAATTGCGAAAACCATCGGCAACCCAATGCGCCTTAACGGTCTGCTGCGGTTTGGCGGCGGCCGGCTGGCGCCGGCCGACGTGGCCCTGGGCATCGATAACATCAACGGCAATATTCCGTTGACCTGGCCACCGGCCGAACATTCGCAAAAAGGAAAAATTGCGGTTGCCGCGCTCAAATATAAAAACTGGAATCTGGGGCGTATCGAGGGCGACATTCGCCAAACTGCCACGGGATTCGATGTTCAGGGCCGGCATATCAGCGACCTGCTGCCGCACGCGGCCGTAAATTTTGAGGGCAGCTCCCGGCTTTTCAACACCCGCCGCCGCTCAGCGAATTTTCGTTTTAACCTGTCGCACCCGACCGGGACAGCCGATATCGACCTTGCCAAATTTCATCCGGCCGCCCGGGGCATAACAGTGAATGGGAATTTCCTGGTATCCGGAAACCTTAAAATGGAGGATGCCCGCTTATCCGGTTCGCTTCAGTCACAGGTGATCGCTGGAAAAGTGGCGGTGGCGGAAACCAAACTCGCGATCGAAGGTATCAACATGTCTCTGACCGTGCCGGACCTGCCGGAAGTTCGCAGTGCGCCCGGCCAGCAATTGCGCTTTGCCAAATTATCACTCGGTGATCTGGCGGTGCAAAATGGAACGATCGATTTTCAAGTCGAGTCTATGCAATCGGTGCTGATTGAGAGGGTTCATTTCGCCTGGAGCGGGGGCCTGGTTGACACCCAGGCGATGCGGCTATCCCGGGGCATGGAAGATTATCGCCTTACTTTTTATTGCGACCGACTCAATCTGGCAAGGGTCTTGGAACAGTTTGGCGCGGCCGCAGCGGAAGGCGACGGCAGCGTCAGCGGACGAATCCCGATCCGATATAGCCGGGGCAAACTGAGTTTCGACGACGGATTTCTCTTCTCCACCCCGGGGACGGGCGGCAAAATCCGCGTGAAAGGCACCGAAATCCTAACCGCCGGTATCCCGCCCGACACACCCCAATTCGTCCAGATGGAGCTTGCCAGGGAAGCCTTAAAGGATTATGATTATTCCTGGGCCAAACTGAGACTGAATTCTGAAGGCGAGAACCTGCTATTACAAATGCAAATGGACGGCAAGCCTGCCAAAACGCTTCCGTTTGTCTACAGCAAAAATGTCGGGGGCTTTATCCGAGTTGAAGCCGAAAGCGAAGGGTCGCATTTTCAGGGCATCCGCCTCGATGTCAACTTCAGGCTCCCTTTGAATAAATTGCTGCAGTATAAAGATCTCATTAAAATGATTAACAAATAGGAAACTGTTTTAAAAAGGAGCACCGCCATGCCCAAGTCCATTTATCTGCTACTCGCAGCTTTGCTCTTGCTCGCTTTTCAGGGCTGCACCCAGCACAAAGTCGAAGTCGCTCCGGTGGAAATAAAGCCGATCCACATAACCATCGACGTCAACGTTAAAGTTGATAAAGCGCTGGATGATTTTTTTGGCGATGTTGATAATGCCGAGCAAAAAATTGATAAGACCTCTTCCACCACCCAATAAAGGATAATAGGGATAAGATCTCGAACGGGGAGATTAAAAATGAAGAAAAAAGTATCTAGCGTGATTCCAGCCGTCCTTCTTTGCACCGTGTTTGCCGCCGGGGCGTTTGCTGCCGCCACAGAGATCCGCGATCGGATGATTGCCAGGTTGCCCGCTATAAAAGCACTTAAGGCCGGTGGTATCGTTGGAGAAAACAATAAAGGCTTCCTGGAATTTGTCGGCCAGAAAAAAGACAAACAGGAGATCGTCGCGGCCGAGAATCAGGATCGGGCCCAGGTATACAGCGCCATTGCCAAACAACAGGGAACCACGGCGGAGCTTGTCGGCAAGCACCGCGCGATTCAAATCGCCGCCAAGGCTCAACCCGGAGAATGGTTGCAGGATGCTGACGGTAAATGGTACCAGAAGTAATGACGGATGAATAATTAAGGAATTCTATCTTTTTTATTAAGCGTATCCGACAGGATAGGATTATAATAAACCCCTCCTGATTGTCGTTATTCAAGAAAAGATGGAGCGAAGCGACTCCACAATTCGTCATTCGCCATTATTCATTTCTAAAGTTC